>JAJUJZ010000002.1 GCA_029265075.1 Gammaproteobacteria bacterium
CGCCCCACCAGCTGGGAGCCCGCGATCTCGACATCGCCCTGGAAGTATTCGCCGAGGTACTGCGTCTGCAGCAGGCGCGCCCGCAATGTGTTGGTCGCCTCGATGACCGAATTGGTCGCGATACGGAGGCCTGCGCTGCGGAATGCGACCTGTGCGCGGTCGCCAGCGCGCAGCTGCGGATTGGCGCGCGCCACCAGGGGCTCGTCCCAGCCATCTGGCTCGAACAGCAGCTCGTCGGCGTTGCTCAGTCGCACCCGGCCCCTGAGGAAGTTGTCGAAGCCGACAAATTCCGCGACGAAGGCGCTGTTCGGCGACTGGAAGATCTCTTCCGGCGTCCCGAGCTGGGCGATTCCGCCCTCCTTCATTACCGCCACCCGATCCGCCAGGGCCAATGCCTCGCTCTGATCGTGCGTGACGAAAATGGAGGTGTGGCCAACGCTGTCGTGCACGCGGCGCAGATCGCTGCGCAGGCGGACCCGCAGCTGCGCATCGAGGTTCGACAGCGGCTCATCGAACAGCAGCAGGTCCGGTTTGGCCACGACTGCGCGCGCCAGCGCCACGCGCTGCTGCTGGCCACCGGACAGATCCGAAGGGCTGCGCTGCCCCAGGTTTTCCAGCCCGACCAGCTCCAGCGCAGCGCGCACTTCGCGCTCCGCGTCGGCCCGTCCCAGCGATTTCTGGCGCTGCTTCAGCGGATAGGCGACGTTGTCGAACACCGACATGTGCGGCCACAGCGCGTAGCTCTGGAACACCATGCCGATCGACCGCTTGTTGGGCGGCACTGCAATCCGCTCGGCGGGTGCGGCTACCACCTGTCCGCCGATGGTGATGCTGCCGGCATCGGGCGTCTCCAGCCCCGCCACGCAGCGCAGCGTGGTGGTCTTGCCGCAGCCGCTCGGCCCGAGCAGTACGAAAAATTCCCCTTCCCTGATTTCCAGATCCAGTCCATTGATCGCGCCCTTGCCCTTGATCGACTTCTGTTCGTCGATATCGCGCGGGGCGAAATATTTGCGCAACCGACTGATCGTTACACCGCTCACTGTCATATCTCCGTCAAATTCTGTATGTCGCTAACTGGTGTGGCATCAGACGCCACTGGCGAGCTCGTCCAGCGATTGCTTGCGGTGGAGGTAGAGCCGGCCGAGCAGTTTCCACAAGCCCAGCGCGGTGAGCAGCACGGCCGCTTCAGCCGCCAGCAGCACCACCAGCAGCGCGGACGCCGCCGAGAAATCAGAGGTCGAGTTGAGGTTGTAGACAACCGTCGCGACCAGGTTGAGGTCCGGCGCCTTCAGCAGCAACGGGATCTCTAGGTTGCCGCTGACGATCACCGCCGCCATGAACCAGCCCGCAAAAAAGCTCGGCGCCAGCAGCCACAGCGTCACGTCGATAAAGGTGCGGCGTGGCGACGCACCACACACCTGCGCCGCCTCCTGCAACTCCGGTGCGATCTGCACCACGGCGGCGTTGGCGACCTGAGTCGCAAATGGGATCACCGCGATGATCAATGCCAGCAGCAACAGGATCGACGAGCCATACAGCTGTTGCAGGCCGGGTACGCTGATCACGGCCGACGATATCGCCAGTGCCGTCACCGCGCCCGGCATGGCCAGCGGGATGTAGGTGACGAACCGCACCACCGAAAACTCCCGCGCGCTTAGCCCGCGTGAAATCTGCGCGATCAGGATCGCCAGGAACATCGCCAGCAGACCGACCAGGATCGACATGGTGAAAGTCAGCGCAACGGCGCTGGTCACGCGCGGCAGCTGGAAGATGTTGACGTAGTGGCGCAGGGAGAAGTTTTCGTAGACACTGGGGATCGGCTGGAATGAGGTGAACAGCACCGAACCGATCGGGAACAGCACTGCCAGCACCAGGAACAGCGCAATCGCGGTGCCGACCAGGGGACGGCTGCGCTGCAGGCCGATGCGGCGCCGCACGCCCGCCTTGCCGACCACGGTGACGTAGTTCTTTTTGCCGAGCAGCCTGGCCTGGCCCCAGCACAGCACGCCCACTACCGCGACCAGAGCGATCGACAGCACGCTCGCCTTGGCGTAATCGGGGCCGCTCATGCCGGTCACAAAGAGCAGGATCCGGGTGGCGATGACGTTGATGCCCTGCGGCCAGCCGAGGATCAGCACCAGGTCGAACGCCTGCAGGCCGCCGACCAGTCCCAGCAACACCGCGCCGCTGATGGCGGGCGTCAGAGACGGCAGGCTGATGCTGAAGAAGGTCTTGAACTGGCTGGCGCCCGATACCAGCGACGCATCGTCGTGCGCCGGACTGAGCGAGCGGAACGGCCCGATCAGAAACAGATAGATGATCGCCACTTTTTTGAAGATGGAGGCCACGATCAGTCCCGACCAGGTTTCAATATCGACCAGATAGTCGATGCCGAACAGCAGCGTACCGAGATTGTTCAGCCAGCCGGTGTACTTGTTGCCCAGGAACGAATAACCGAGCGCATAGAACAGCGGCGGCGTGGCGAAGGCGATCAGCAGGCCGGGCAGAATCCAGCGCCGCAGCGGCGCGTCAGTCCGCTCGGAGAGAAACGCGAGCGCGGCAGCAATCGCGGTGGCGAACAGCGTCGTCACCACCGAGATGATCATCGAGTTGTAGACGGCATCGCCGATGCCCGCCCCGGTAAAGGTGGTGCGCCACGCTTCAGTGGTCCACTCGCTCTCGAAGCCGGGCGGCAGCGTGCGGAAGGAGCCGACGACCAGCATCACCGCCGGCCAGACCATCATCACCAGCAGCAGCCCGTAAAGGAACAGCCGCGGGGTCAGTCGTGGCGACCAGCTCGGCAGGCCGAGGCCCGGGGACCACTTCTCTGTCTGGGTCAGGGATTGCTCAATCGTCATCGCTTTTCTACCAAAATGCCGAAACGGGCGCGTGATGGCGCCCGGTCGAAAACGTCTGTGGGGGCATCCCTGCCCGGATAATTACTGCTTCTTGGGTGCCAGTACCGGCGGTTCGTGGTCCAGATCGAGCAGCGGCAGCAGCAGCTCGGCGGTGTATTCCGCCTCCTGCGCCTGCGGCCAGCCAGACAGGATGAAGTTGTCGATACCCACTTCGCTCTGCAGCCACTTGAGGCGGTCGGCCACCTGCTGTGCGCTGCCGACAATGTATGTGCCTGCACCTTCGCCCGGCAGGTCGAGTAGCGCGCCCCACCCCGTCATGCCCGCGTACATGTTGGGCGCGATCTCAAGATCCTCGAGGCGCGGCAGACGGCCGGCGCGCAGTGCATCGATGCGCGCCTGCACTTTCGGGTTGCTGCTGCTGATGCCGTTGAGGCCTTCCTTGTGCACGCCGCGAGCGATCAGCGCCTCGTGTGCAGAGCGCGCGATCGCTTCGGCGCCGGTGCTCTCCAGCAGCTGCTGGAAGTGACGAATCGCCTCCTCCTCGGTTTCGCGCACCACCACGCTGGCGAGCGCGCCGAACTCGAGGGTCCGTCCCTGCAGCGCAGCGGCCGCCTTGGCGTCCTGGATCTGCTTGGCAACGTCTGCCGGATTGCGCAGAAACGCGAGATAGACGTCCACCACCTGCGCAGCGTGGCCAATACCGGCCGGCGAAGCGCCGGCGCCCCACAGCGGAATGCAGGGCGACTGCACAGGGCCGAGCGGCAGGTTGCTGGAGAGCAGCACGTTCGAGTCGCGGCCAGAGATGTTGAAGTACTTGCCGCGGTGCGTGACGTTCTCGCCCTTGTAGAGGCGCTTGAACAGCTTCCAGTACTCGGCGCTCATCTCGTAGCGCTCGTCGTGCTCGACATCGACGCCGTAACGCGCCAGCGTCTTGTCGGTGCCGTTGACGAGATTGAACAGCAGGCGGCCGCCCGAATAGTCGTCGAAGGTCAGCGCCTGCTGCGCAAGCAGCGATGGCGGCGTAACGCCCGGATAGATCGGGATCAGGAAACGCATCCGTTCGGTGACCGAGATCAGCGACGTCACTGTAATGAAGACATCGTGCGCGTAGGTCCCGAACAGCGCGCCGTAGAAGCCGCCGCGGTCGACGGTCTGCGCGGTGCGGCGCAGACGAGCGTGATCCACTGGAAAGCGGCCTTCGGGAACCCACGGACGACGACCGTCTACCGGGCTGATGTACCAGAGCACTTTCATGATCGTTTCCTGCCTCGAATCAAGGACTATTTGAAGTGGCTAGTCGCGCCGCTCTTGCGGATGGCGCGCTGGATGTCGTCGTAGGCGTCTTCCGGCAGCGGACGTGCCCCGCCCAGCTGGTCGGCAAGCAGTTCGATCTGCGCGGCGGCCTCGAAGAATTTGAGGCGGGTTGCCGCTTCGGAAATGGTGTCGCCGAAAACGAACGCGCCGTGGTTGCCGTGCAGAACGCCGGGGATCTCCGGGTAGTCGCGCAGCGTTTCCAGCAGGGGTGAACCATCGTCACGCGGGCTGTAACGGGTGACCGGAAGGACGTCGCGCTGACCGAACCGGGGCTGCGAAATATGGATATTGCGCAGCGGGCGGTAGGCGGTGGAGAACGCCATCAGGTACGGGGTGTGGGCGTGGAATGCAGCCTTCACGTCGGGGCGTGAGGTAAAAATGCCGATATACAGCGGCGCGTACTCGCGTACCGCGGGATAGGGAGCGCCGTGGACCACTTCGCCCTGGAAATTGAACACCACCACGCCACGGTCGGGATGGCGCGCCGCGCTGCCGATCACGAAGAGGTTGTCGTCGCCGGGGAAGCGCCATGCACCGTTGGCTGCACCGGGGACCGTGCGCGGCGTGTCAGCCAGCTGGTTCTCGACGATCTGGGCGAAGCGGAAAAGGTCAACGCCTTCGAATTCGTTCTGTTTGCTCATGACTCAGTTCTCACAGTGAATGAAATGGATGGGTGAATGCTCGGTTCAGGCGAGTCCTGCCCTCGCCTCTTCCAGCAGGCTGGTATCGATCCAGCTGCTGATGTCGAAGTCTTCTTCGATAAAGCCAAGCTGCAGGAGGTAATCCTTCTGGTTTTCCAGCGCGGCGATGGAGGTCTCGGTGAAGTCGACGGCGATGCTGTCGACCAGCCCGGCGCCGAAGGCCGATTCGACGATCTGCTCCGCCACGGCCTGCTCGCGCGCGATGAAACGCACAGCTTCCTGGAAGTTGTCGCGCGCCCACTGTTCCGCCTGCAGGATGCGTTTGAGGATCCGCACCACCACGTCGCGATGCTGGTCGATGAAGGCTTCGTCGACGGTCAGCGTCAGCGGCGTACTGTTGTTGGCGCGCTCGCGTTCGTCCGGCAGCGAGGCCAGGTCGAAAACGCGGTTGAGACCGAACAGGAATTCGAGCTGCGGCGCGGGAGAGCCGATAGTGCGCGAGGTGATCACGTCCACTTCGCCGCGAATCAGCGGCAGCAGGCCGTCGGTGTACCAGGCGCGCTCGATGCGGCCGGTGTTGCTGCGGTTCTTGCGCGGTACCGCGGTGGTCAGGTCGGGCTCCACCAGCGTGACGTCGTCGAATGTCAGGCCGGCGCTGCGCAGCGCTGCTTCATAGGTGCGGCGCGAGGTCGAGTACTGGAAGTCGATCGGCGCGCTGGTGTTGCGCTGCAGCAGCAGTCGTTTGCCGCGCAGATCGGACGGCTGGGTGATCCCGGATTCCGGCAGGCTCAGCACTGCCTGCGGGCCGCGCACGAAGCTGAGGCCGATAACCTTGGTTTTGGCGCCGCGCGAGCGGGTCCAGATCGCCGGGATGTTGCCGCCGTGGCGGATCAGGTTGCCGAGCTGGTGCGAGAAGTGGCTTTGCAGCCGCTCCGGATTGGCGTCTGCCTGCAGCAGCTGAAAGTCGACGTCGCCGCCAGCCGGAAACTCTTCCGCGAACAGGCCGAGGTGCACGCCGATGCCGAGTCCCGTCGGGATCGGGCAGCGGGTGTAGTACACCGGAAGGGCCGAAGCTGTGGTCATGTCAGAAATCCTCGAAACGCACTGACTGAAAAAGCGGCCGGCGGCCGCAGCCGCCGACCCAACGGGTCAAAAGTTGTAGCTGGCGTTCACGTAGTAGAACGCGCCGTTGTAGCCAGCCGGTGAGGCTGCGGAGTAGTAGGTCTGACCCAGCGTGCGCTGCTCGGGAATCTGCTTGTCCGGATGGGTATCGAACAGGTTGCGCGCGCCCAGGCCGATCCGCAGAGCGTCGGTGAAGCTGTAACCCACTTCCAGATCGGTCACCCACTGGGCGCCGTAGGTCTGGTCGAAGCGGCCATTGCTCGGGTGAGCGATGGAGAACTCGCCATAACGCACGACATTGAGTGCGGCATCCCAGCGCGCCTGCTGCCAGCTGGCGCCGACCACCAGTTTGTCTTCGGGTGCGTAGTCTTCGATGATGGCGCGCGTCTGACGGCCCACCAGCACCACGCCGGAGCCTTGCAGCTGCGAGGGGTTGGCTGCCACACCTTCGATCTCGGTCTTGGCGCGGCTGTATGCAACTGTCAGGTCGAGGTTGCCAGCGTCCAGATCCCATTCGTACTTGCCGACGATATCGACGCCGCGGGTCTTGGTATCCACGCCATTGATGAAGAACTGCGCGAACTGGATGTCCGGGAAGCCGGCGCTGGTCAGGATCGAGTTGACCAGCGGGCCGCCGAGTGCGTCTGTCAGAACGATGCGGTCGTCGATATCGATCTGGTAGGCATCGATGGTCAGCGAAGCGTTGGCTGTCGGGGTGATAACCAGACCTACCGAGTAGTCCAGCGACTCTTCCGGGGTCAGCGCCTTGGCACCGAGCGCGCGCGCTTCGGGGCTGTCGACCGGCAGACCGCGGGTCGAGGTGAAGTTGATGGTGCCGACCTGGGTGCTGAGACCGGTATAGGCATATCCGCTCTGCGCCAGCGCAGGAGCGCGGAAGCCCGAGCTGACCGACGCGCGCAGCGCCACGGCGTCGCTGAACTCATAACGCGCCGATACCTTGCCGTTGGTGGTCGAGCCGGCGTCGTTGTAGTCGTCGTAACGGGCGGTCAGACCGATGTCGAGGCGCTCGAAGGGCGAGAATTCGGCGCTGGCATAAGCGCTGACTACTTCGCGCGACAGATCGACCGCATCCTGCGGGTAGAGGCCCGTGTTGCCACGCGAACCGATCAGCGGCACCTGGCCTGCGTTGGGGCCGTCGGGAATCAGCACGCCGCCATTGGCCCAGGTTTCATAGGTGCCGGCTTTGGTCTTGTAGTGATCTTTCCGGTAGGCAACGCCAGCGGTAAGCGCCAGCGGGCTGTCCAGTGCCGGCAGCTCGATCTCGGTCACGTAGTCCAGGTTGGCGCCGACCGAGCTGTTCTTGCGCGAGAAAAGACGGTCGAACGAAGTCGGGCTATCTGCGCCGAAGGTCGGGTTGACCGACGGGCCAACGCCCTGCCCCAGCTTGTTCCAGCCGTACGAGAGCGAGAAGTCGAGCTTGCCGAACTCATCGTCGATGAAGCGGACGCCGCCCAGTGCGCTGAAATCGCGGTTCTTGTAGGTGGCCACCGGCTGGTAGCCATCCGGAAACAGCTCGCGGACGTTACCTTTGTCGTTCGGCGGAATGAAATTCTGGCGCGACTCGTTCTCGCTGTCCGTATAGGAGAGCGAACCGTAGGTGGTCACGGCATCGGTGATGCCGATTTCCGCATTCGCCAGCAGGTTGTAGGTGTCGCGGTTCGGCGGCTGGGCCCACTGGACGCGGTCTTTGCGAGCCGTAGCTTCCCGGGCATCGCCATCGAAATACCACTGGCGCGGGTCTGCCGGACCGGAGAGCGGCGGACGCTCGCTGTAACGGTCGAAAGCCAGCGTCAGGAAGCCGTCGCCCGGCAGCTCGAAGCCCTTCCAGCCGCTGATGCTGGCGCCGAATTTGTCGCTGTCGGCCTTGAACTGGCCGTACTGGGCGGAGAGGTTGCCGCCCTCGGCTTCACCCTTCAGTACCACGTTGATAACGCCTGCAACAGCGTCCGAGCCGTACTGTGCCGAAGCGCCGTCACGCAGCACTTCGATGTGATCGATGGCGCTGAGCGGGATGGTGTTCAGGTCAACGGGCTGGGCATTGTTGGCGCTCAGGCCGGCGATGGTGTGGCGGCGTTTGCCGTTGACCAGTACCAGTACCTGGTCGGCCGACAGGCCGCGCAGGGTGGCTGCCTTCACACCGTTGTTCACAAAACCGCCAGTGGGCGAGTTGAACGAGGGAGCGAGTTTCTGCAGTGCCTCATTGAGACGGGTCACGCCGCCCTTCTCGATCAGGTCTGATTGCACGACATCGACCGGCGCGGAGCTGGTCAGCGGGGTAACGTCGCTGCGGCTGGTACCGGTGACGACGATCTCTTCGATCGAACCAGCCCGCGCGTAGTCGGCCAGTGTTGCAGGCTGGATATCCGTAGCCGCCGCAAAACCATTGGTTGAATTGAAAGCAATGAAGGCGCTCAGCGCCGTCAACTGAAATTTTCTGCTACCGATATATGAAAAAGCGGACATTTCGACTTACTCGCCTACAGCAAATTTGATGGCGGCGATTAAGCCAGTCGGGATATGGCTGAGTGAAATATTCTTTTTAGGTATGAATATCGAAAGATTAGCTAACGAAGCCGTCTATCAAACCAGTGCAGCGCATGATAATGAATTATGGTTCGGCGGGGTCGGATTGGAGCGACGTACCGGAAGGCCACTCTGAAAGGATAAAAATTGCGGGAGCGGCCCGGTGCCCCGGGCCGTACATTGCAGTCAGTCGACCAGGTAATACTCGAGCGTCGAGACGACGCGAACATTCTTGATATGGGGCGTATTGCTGTCACGATCCGAGATGCTGAATTGCCCCTGATTCGCCTGTCTGATCTTGCCCAGTTTGCTGCGTGAATCCTGCGCAAATTTTTCCGCCACCTCACGCGCTGCCCGGGTCGCCTCCTCGATCATCACCGGCTTGATCTCGTTGAGATTGGTATAGAGATATTCCACCCGCGCCTGGTAGTCATCACTGGTCACCGCGACGCCCTGGCGGCTCAGATCCAGTAGTGACTCGCGCGTGGTTCGCACGGCATCGACACGTTCCGTAAAGACCGTCACCACGTGCGCTGCGACAAAGCGAAACGCCTCACGGCTGGCGTCGCCATAACTTTGCGCCCGCTTGTCAGTGATCGATGGCGCGGTCACGCTGATTTCATCCTCCTTGAAGCCGTGTCGCTCCAGAAAATCGAGGATGAGCTGGGTTGAGCGCTCCAGCTGACTGGTCAGGTCGGCCAGATCATTGCTCGCCACCGTATAGCGGATGGGCCAGATGGCCTGATTCGCGGGCACTTCCCGCTCGGCCAGCCCCTTGACGGTAACGGTGCGCTCCAGCTTTTTGGCGGCCAGTATGGCATTGCCGCCCCACCAGGCTGCCCCACACAACCCGAACGCCAGCAGCACGCCCAGAACAGCTGCTTCCCCAATCCAACGGCGCTCACGCATAATGTCGTCCTCGAAATTTGGTAAAGTGAACGGCTGAGTTTCAGGCAAGGAGTATAAACGTGGAATACCTTCATACCATGGTGCGCGTCACCGATCTCGACGAATCTTTGCGTTTCTACTGCGACCATCTGGGCATGGTTGAAGTCTCCCGCATGGAAAGCGAGAAAGGTCGGTTCACCCTGGTTTATCTGGCGGCTCCCGGCGACCTGGAACAAGCGCGGGAAGACAAGCGCCCGACGCTGGAGCTCACCTACAACTGGGACCCCGAGGAGTATACCGGTGGCCGCAACTTCGGGCACGTCGCTTATCGGGTCGAGAACATCTACGAGACCTGCCAGCGCCTGATGGATGCCGGCATCACCATCAACCGCCCCCCGCGCGATGGCCATATGGCGTTCATCCGTTCGCCCGATAACATCTCGATCGAACTGCTGCAGAAAGGGGATACGCTGCCGCCGCAGGAGCCGTGGGCGTCGATGCCGAATACCGGCACGTGGTAAGCGTGGCGCGACACGGGCCTTCCGGCCAGTGTCGCGATCTCTCACCAGAACAGGTTCAAAGCAGTTTCGTCCCCAGCGGGACCGGCCTGTCGGGCACGCATAATGCCACTTCGCCCGCCTCGTTGTGAAAACCGGTTACCAGACACTCAGACATGATCGGGCCGATCTGCTTCTTCGGGAAGTTGACCACCGCCACAACCAGTTTGCCGACCAGCTCCTCAGGCTCATAGAGTCCCGTGATCTGAGCGCTCGATTTCCGGATGCCAATCTCCGGTCCAAAATCGACTCGCAACAGATAGGCCGGCTTGCGCGCCTTCTCAAATGGCTCGGCTTCGACAATTCGTCCCACGCGCAGCTCGACCTTCAGAAATTCATCCCAGCTGATGGTTTCCACCACTCTCTCCCAGCGCCGCTCTCAACCTGAACTGGCACGAACGTTACCGCCGTGCTGTCAATGAGGAGTGCATGTTATGCGAACTCCCGCTCAGGTGGAATGACGCAGGCATACGGAGCGAGGCAACGGCTGGCGGCCATTCGCCGACATGCTTCAGCACCGCAACAGCCAGAACAATACGTCCGCCCGTCCAGACCGCAGCGCTGTTATTCGTAACAGAAGAAGTGTGCCAGCCATGATTCCGCGTCGCTATGGAGTCTCGCTGGCGAAAGCGCTGAGCCAGCACGCCAGAGATGATTTGCGGACTGCTCAGGCCGTTAGACCCGCCCACCCCATCACCTGGCGCAACACCCACGCAACAGCTCCAAGCGCCGCGACACTCGCCACCCATAACCCCGCAAACCACGCCCACCGGCGCCAGGCGGAGTCAGGTTGCTCGGGCATCAGTGATACCCCTCCCCGTGCCGGACTTTGCCGCGAAATATGTAATAGGCCATTGCTGTGTAGGCGAGTACCAGCGGAACAATCAGTGCGGTGCCAATAAGCGCGAAGGTCTGGCTCGATTCGGGGGCGGCGGCGTCCCAGATGGAGATCGATGGCGGCACAGCAAACGGCCAGATGCTGATGGCCATGCCGACATAACCGAGCAGTGACAGCACCAGCGCCCAGATGAACGGCCCGGCGTCACGGCCGCCCTTGCGCAGCGACCGAAACAGCAGTACTGCGACCACCAGCACCAGCGTTGGCACAGGCGACAGAAACAGAAAGTTGGGCATCGCGAACCAGCGCTCCGCCACGTAGGGCAAGGCGATGGGCGTCCAGATGCTGATAACGCCAATCACGGCCAGCAAGGCCAACGTCAGGGGGCGAGTGATGCGGATCATGCGCTGCTGCAGCTCACCTTCAGTCTTGATGATCAGCCAGGTGCTGCCAAGCAGCGTGTAGGCGACAACCACGCCCAGCCCCGTAAACAGGGGGAACGGCGCAAGCCAGTCGAGCGGACCGCCGGCGTAGGTGTGTCCCTCCAGCGCAATGCCCATCAGGAAAGCGCCGAGCGCGACACCCTGGAAGAACGACGCTACCAGCGAGCCACCGATGAATGCGGCATCCCACAGGCTGCGATCTTTTTCCGGCGCCTTAAAGCGGAACTCGAAAGCCACGCCACGAAAGATCAGGCCCAGCAGCATGAAGATCAATGGCAGGTAAAGTGCGCTCAGCACCACCGAGTAGGCGACAGGAAAAGCCGCCAGTAATCCGGCACCGCCCAGCACCAGCCAGGTCTCGTTGCCATCCCATACCGGCGCCACGGTATTCATCATGATGTCACGATCGTGACGGTCAGGTTCCATCAGGAAGAGCGCGCCAATACCGAGATCGAAACCATCCATCAGCACATACATCATCACCCCGAAAAAGATGATGACTGCCCACACCAGTGACAGATCCATGGCTATGCCCTCCCCTCTGGTTCGCTACCATGCTGTGGGTCACCGCTCACCAGTACATCTTCGCCGCTGGCAGAAATGGGCCGCATGG
Source organism: Gammaproteobacteria bacterium (assembly GCA_029265075.1). GTDB lineage: Bacteria > Pseudomonadota > Gammaproteobacteria > Pseudomonadales > CAMLJR01 > CAMLJR01. Next base: position 11,819 of record JAJUJZ010000002.1, read on the forward strand.
CGTGATGCAGCTGTCCGGGTCCGCCGGTGGTGGTATCGGCCATCTCTTCCGGACCACGCGCCACCAGTCTCAGGACGTACCAGATCCCGACACCAAACACGAAGAAATAGGTGGCGACGAACAGCACGAGCGTAGTGCCCAGCGTGCCCGCGCTGTGCGCAGAGACGCCGTCGGCGGTGCGCATCAGTCCCTGCACCAGCCACGGCTGACGTCCGATCTCAGTGGTGTACCAGCCGGCGAGTATGGCGATCAGACCAGTGGGGCCCATCGCCACGGCGAAACGCAGCAACGGCCGTGACTGATAGAGCCGGTCACCTCGACGCAGAACGAGTGCCCAGATGCCCAGCACAATCATAAGCACGCCCAGCCCGACCATGATGCGAAAACTCCAGAAGATGATGTGCGCAGGCGGCCGGTCTTCGGGAGCGAACTCACTGAGAGCAGGAATGTGGCCATCCCAGGTGTGCGTCAGGATCAGGCTTCCCAGTCCCGGAATGCCGACGGCCCAGTCTGTGCGCTCGTCGAGCATATTGGGCCAGCCAAACAGCAACAGCGGCACCGCCTCGCCCTCGACGTTCTCCCAGTGGCCTTCCATGGCAGCGATTTTTGCGGGCTGATATTCGAGTGTATTTAGCCCATGCAGGTCCCCGATCACCGCCTGCAACGGCGCGACCAGCAATGCCATCCACATCGCCATCGAGAACATCTTGCGCACGGCCGGTGTATTGCGTCCGCGCAGCAGATGCCAGGCCGCCGAACCGCCGACGAACAGGGCAGTGGCAAGGAAAGCTGCCACGGCCATATGAGCAAGGCGGAAAGGAAACGACGGGTTGAAAATGATCAGCCACCAGTCGACCGGAATCACGCGGCCATCGACGATGGCGTGGCCCTGAGGCGTATGCATCCAGCTGTTGGAAGCGAGAATCCAGAACGTGGAAACCAGGGTGCCAAGCGCGACCATCACCGTGGCGAAGAAATGCAGTTTTGGACCAACCCGGTTCCAGCCGAAAAGCATAATGCCGAGAAAGCCGGCCTCAAGAAAAAAGGCGGTCAGCACTTCATAGGCGAGTAACGGACCGGTGATACTGCCGGCAAATTCGGAAAAGTAGCTCCAGTTGGTGCCGAACTGGTACGCCATTACCAGTCCGGAAACCACCCCCATACCGAAGTTGACTGCGAAAATTTTCGACCAGAAATGGTAAAGCTGCTTGTAGAGATCGCGCTGCGTGCGTAGCCAGCATGCTTCGAGTACGGCCAGATAGGCCGCCAGCCCGATGGTGATGGCCGGAAAGATGATGTGAAAGGAGATCGTGAAGCCGAACTGGATGCGAGCCAGCTCAAGAGCTGTGAACATCCCTGACACCTCCTTGTCCTTGTGGCAGCCCAACCGGGGCCCGGTTCAGACTGTGACCATCGTAAGCGCACTCCGCTCACCCTCACAACCGGGCATTTGGTCGCAGCTCAGGAAAGGTGGCGTCAGCTCTGCTCCAGCTCAGCCAGCGCCGCGAGAAACGCGGCTTCATCCAGCACTTCAATGTTGTGCTTTTCGGCGGCGGCGAGCTTGCTGCCAGCGCCAGGCCCTGCGACAACCCGACTGGTCTTCGAAGAAACACTGCCGGACACCTTGGCACCCAGTGCCTGCAGTCGCTGTTTCGCTTCGTCGCGAGTCATCGTTTCCAGCTGACCGGTCAGTACCCAGGTCTGTCCGGCCAGTGGCTGGGCTTCGTGGCGCTGCACATCAATGGCCGGCCATTGCACACCGACATCGCGCAACTGAGCAATAACGTGACGATTATTCTCGGTGGCGAAAAAGTCGACGATGTGCGCCGCGACTATCGGACCCACGTCATTGACTTCGAGCAGCGCTGACTCATCAGCTGCCATGATGGCATCCAGATCGCCGAAATGGCGCGCAAGGGTAAGGGCGGTCGCCTCGCCTACTTCACGAATCCCGAGTGCAAACAGGAAGCGCGGCAGTGTGGTCTGCTTGCTCTTTTCAATGGCAGCGACGAGATTGGCAGCCGATTTCGCGCCCATCCGCTCGAGACTGGCCAGCGTTTCCGCATCGAGACGGTAGAGGTCGGCAACGGTTTTCACCAGCTCCCGCTCGACCAGCTGATCGACCAGTTTGTCGCCCAGTCCTTCAATATCCATAGCGCGCCGACTGGCAAAATGTTTCACCGATTCCTTGAGCTGCGCCCGGCAAACGAGGCCACCCGTGCAGCGAGTGACCGCTTCACCCTCGACGCGCTCCACTGGAGAACCACAGACCGGACAGTCTGACGGAAATACGATGGCGCGCGCATCGGCCGGCCGGCGGTCAGTGACAACCTGCACCACCTGGGGGATAACATCGCCGGCGCGCCGAATGACCACGGTGTCGCCGATCTGCACCTGCAACCGCTCGATCTCGTCGGCGTTGTGCAGCGTGGCGTTGCTGACGGTGACACCGGAGACGAACACCGGCTCCAGTCGGGCAACCGGCGTAATGGCGCCCGTGCGGCCGACCTGGAACTCCACATCGAGAAGGCGCGTCATCTCCTCACGGGCGGGGAATTTATGTGCAATCGCCCAGCGCGGAGCACGCGATACGAACCCGAGCTCTCGCTGCAGCGCTATCTCATCGACCTTAAATACGATGCCGTCGATCTCGTAGCTGAGCGTGTTGCGTCGCTCCAGCAGCTGTTCATAGCGTTCGATGCATGCCTCCACTCCTTCGACCACTGCTGTCTCGGCATTGGTGCGAAAGCCCCACTCACCCAGCTGTTCAAGAATGCCGCTGTGAGTGTCGGGCAAGCTGCCCTCCTCGACCAGCCCCACGCCATAGCAGCAGAACTCCAGCGGCCGGCGTGCTGTAATGCGGGGATCGAGCTGGCGCAGGCTGCCGGCAGCGGCGTTGCGGGGGTTGACGAAGACCTTGTCGCCCTCCTCTTTTGCGCGCTCGTTATATTCTGCGAAGCCAGCCAGCGGCATGTAGACCTCGCCGCGCACTTCAATCACCTTCGGCCAGCCTTCACCACGCAGCCGGAGCGGCACGGAGCGCAGCGTACGGATATTTTCGGTGATCTTTTCACCGGTGGTGCCGTCACCGCGGGTGGCAGCCCGTTCGAGCAGCCCGTCACGATAGAGCAGACTGACGGCGATGCCATCCATCTTGGGCTCGCACACGTACCGCACCGGCTGGTCACGTTCCAGCCGTTCGCGCACGCGACGGTCGAAATCGCGCAGATCGTCGGCGCTGAATGCGTTCTCCAGCGACAGCATCGGTACAGCATGCGCAACAGGGGCGAACTGGCGCAGCGGCTCGGCACCGACCCGCTGCGTGGGCGAATCTGGCGTTACCAGTTCGGGATGCGCGGCTTCCAGCTCACGCAGCTCACGCATCAGGCGGTCGTATTCGGCGTCGGGAACCGACGGATCGTCCAGGACGTAATAGCGATAGTTGTGTTCGTTCAGCGCAGCGCGCAACGCTTCGGCGCGGGCCGCAGGAGCGACAGCAGACATAGACGTTATCCAGCAACGCCGGGCGGGCGGCGCGACAGAGAGTTACAGGTGCAGCGTGAGCTGACGGCGCTCGAAGTCACGGATGCGCTGGCGAGAATGCTCGAGCGTCTGCGCCGTGACCACGCTCTGCGCTTCATCGCGCAGCTCCCCGCCGAGATTCTTCACCAGCACCTGTGCGGTTTCCACCATGTAGTTGAAGGCGGTCAACGACTTGGTAGGACCGGGCAGCGTCATGAAGAAGCAGAGCCCCGGTGTGACGAGCTGATCCATGCGGTCGAGATCGAAAGTGCCAGGTTCCAGCAGGTTGGCCACACTGAACTGCACGGCACCCCGCCCTTTGGCTTCTTCATAACGGTGGAAAATGTTGTTCTTGCCGTAGCGCACATCACAGGCCAGCAGCAGCTGCAGCAGGTCCTGACCCTTGAAACCGCTCTTCTCCTTGCTGAGAACGTAAAGAACGAGAATCTCCTCCGGCTGAGCCGGCAGTTGCTCGTTGACTTCGCGATGGCGGGTTTCTTCGGCTCTGCGCGCGGGGTAATCCTCGTCGGCGATGACGGGCTGCAGGTTGGGCTCGGGCTCAGGAGCGGGCTCGGCAATTGCCGCCGGTTCCTGCCAGGGCTCCTCTGCCAGCGGCTCGACGGGGTCGTCCTGCCAGGTGTTCGCTGCAGGCCGCTCGGAGCGGCCACTGCCGGTAACGACCTCAGGCGGCTCGCTGTCGTAGCGGGAGAGGTCTTCCTCCTCATCCCACTGCGAAGACATCTCCGGCGGCTGGTCCGACATTGTTCCGGTCGAAGACTGAGTATGCGTCACCGGCGGTTCGTGCACCTCGATCGGATCCATCAGCACCGGCACGGTGCGGCGACCACTGCGCGGCGCCGGTCGTGCGCCGCCATTGGGCAGCTCAGGGTTTTCCAGCACCGGGTCATCGTCGACTACGGGTTCGCTGCGTTTGGCTGCACGCTTGACGTGGCGCGACACGGCAACCCTGATGCGTCCGCGACGCTCATTGCGCACACGGCGATAGCCATCGAGCACGACTGCCACGATAAGCAGCACGCCGATGATGATCATCCACTCTCTGACGCCGAGATCCATGCTGCTCAGCTTCCCCAACACTGCAGTTCAACGAAAATGCGCGCAAAAGCGCGCCAGATGATCCTGTATGAATGGCCGGTATTGTTCCATGCGCTTATTCAAATATCCACAGAACAGAGCCGTCTCCTGACGACTTTTTCCGGCTCAGGAAGCGGCCAGTTCCGCTGCCTCCTCGATATTGACGGTGACCAGACGCGACACGCCGGGCTCATGCATGGTGACACCCATCAGCTGATCGCCCATCTCCATCGCAATCTTATTGTGCGAAATGTAGATGAACTGCACATGCTCGGACATCTCTTTCACCATGCGCGCATAGCGGCCGACGTTGACGTCGTCAAGCGGTGCGTCTACCTCATCCAGCATGCAGAATGGCGCTGGATTGAGGCGGAAAATCGAGAACACCAGCGCGATGGCTGTGAGCGCCTTTTCGCCACCGGAGAGCAGATGAATGGTGCTGTTCCGTTTACCCGGCGGTCGCGCCATGATGGTTATGCCAGTGTCGAGCAGATCGTCGCCGGTCATCTCCAGATAGGCATGGCCCCCGCCGAAGACGCGCGGGAACAGCTCGCCCAGGCCCTGATTAACCTGATCAAAGGTTTCCTTGAAGCGGTTGCGCGTTTCCCGGTCAATGCGGCGGATGGCGTTTTCCAGCGTCGTCAGCGCCTCGACCAGGTCATCATTCTGCGCATCCAGATAATGCTTCCGCTCCGACTGGATCTTGTATTCATCGATAGCCGCCAGGTTAATCGGGCCGAGCCGCTGGATGCGCCGGCTGACCTGTTCCAGCTGCTCCTGCCAGGCGTTCTCCGTGGCTTCCTCGGGCAGCGCGGCCAGGACTGTCTCCAGGTCAAACTGGCTCTCGATCAGCTGCTCCTGCAGCGTGCGCCGGCGTACTGTCAGACCCTGCGCATCGAGCCGCAGGCGCTCGAGATCACTGCGCACGCCTTGCGCGCGCTGCTCCACGCCGTGCCGCGACTGCTCGGCCTGCCGCAACCCATGTTCCACAGCCTCGAGCGCGCGCCGCGCTTCGGAGAGTTCGTTCTCAACGCCCAGCCGTTTTTCCAGCAGCGCTTCCAGCTCCAGCTTCAGCTCTTCGACCGGCTCCTCGGAGCCGGCAATGTTTTCCAGCAGCGTCTGCTGCCGTTCACGCAGCTGTGCTACCTGCAGCTCGGTGCGCTCGATGCCGGACACTGCCGAATCAAGCTGCGCCCGCAGCGACTGCTGACGCACCGCGAGCTGATGCGCTGCATCGCGGTCGGCACGGGCGCGCTGGCGTGCCTGATCAAGGCGGACCCGGCTCTCATCGCGCACCGCCAGCATGCGCTCCCGCTCACTGGAGTCGGCCTGCATCTGGTCGATCGCTTCCTGCAGCAGCATCCGCGCTTCACCGAGATTTTCCTGCTCGATGGCGAACTGCTCGCGTGCCTCGTCGATCTCGCGATTGAGCTGGCTGCGCCGGCTGGCGATCTGTTCCACGCGCACCTGCCGGGCCGACAGTTCCGAGCGCAGCTCGCCCTGCCGCCGGTTATCCTGTTGCAGGCTGCGCTGTGCTTCGTCGCGCTCCTGCTCAGCCCGCTCGAGCTGTTCGCGGCTGGTGTGCAGCTGTTCCACGAGGGATTCAACGCGCTCTTCGGCAACATCGACAGCAACCTCCAGTTCGCTCAGTTCCTGCTGGCGAGCCAGCACCCCGCTCTGGCTGTCATCGGCACGACGTACACGCAGCCAGTTGGGGCCCACCCAGAGGCCTTCAGGTGTCACTATCGATTCCTGCGGAGCGAGAGTGCTGCGCTGGCTGAGTGCAGTCTCGAGATCCGCTGCACAGTGGATGCCGGCCAGCAGCGTCGCAACCCGGCTGTCGCCACTGACTTTGTCGGCGAGCCGATCGCCGTCGCCGGCTGCCTGCCCGACCGGGCTACGGTCAAGCAGCGTTACAGCGCCTTTGCTCAGCTCGGCTGCGGCAGTGGCAACACTGCTTAAATCGTCGATACAGACTGCCTGCAGCTGGCTTCCCAGTACCGTTTCCACGGCTGTCTGCCAGCCATCTTTTACCTTCAGCTGTTCGGCCAGTCGTGGCTGGTCCGCCAGCCCGTGCTGTCTGAGCCACTCATTGACCACACCCCCGGTCTGCCCCAGGGCCGCCTGCTGCAGCGCTTCCAGGGAAGCGCGCCGGCCACGCATGCGCTGCAGCTCGCTGCGTTCGCGGTCCAGGTCGGCAGTGAGCTGCTGGGTGCGCTCGCGGTGGGTTTCAATGGCGGCCACGGCTTCGTCAAGCCGCTGCTGACGCTCTTCCAGCTGCAGTTCCAGTTCAGCGAGCTGCTCGTTGAGCAGCGCGATCTCTTCGTCGACCGGGCCGGCGGCAAGCTCGTTCTTTTCCTGTTCCAGCCGCGTCACCCGCTCCTGGAAGCGCCGCAGTGCCTGTTCAAGATGCTGAATGCGCGACTGCTGTACCTCAGCGCGCTGACGCGGTTCGCTGGCGCGCTGGTTGAACTCGTCCCACTGGTGCTGCCACTCGTTCATCGTCTGCTCAGCTTCGAGCAGCGCCGCAGCAGACTCTTCGCTCTGCGCCTCCAGCAGTTCCAGTTCGGGCTCGACCTGAGCCAGTTCTTCGCGCCAGCTCTGCTGCTTGCTGGCATCGCTGCGCAGGTGCTCTTCGGCCTGCTGCAGCTGCCGCTCGGTCTGCTGCAGATCGTCGCGCAGCTGCCGCGCCCGCTCGCTCTGGTGGTGGATGCCCTGCTCAGCACGTGCAATCTCGGCACCCAGGGCGTAAAAGCGGCCCTGCACTTCGTTGAACTGTTCGTTGAGCTGCGCATGCCGCTCACGATCCTTCTCGATGCTGGCATCGAGGCTGCGCTGCTCGGCAATGACCGCTTCGAGCTGCACCTCACGCTGCTGAATCTCCTGCTCGCGGCTGCTGACCTGCTGGTCGAGCTGACGCCACTGCAGGGCCTGCAGCTGCGCCTTGAGCAGCCGCTCCTCCTTCTTGAGCTCGGTATAGCGTTCGGCCGCCTGTGCCTGGCGCTGCAGATGTGCGAGCTGCCGTTCGAGCTCTTCGCGAATGTCAGTCAGCCGCTCCAGATTTTCCTGGGTGCGGCGCATGCGGTTTTCAGTCTCGCGGCGGCGCTCCTTGTATTTGGAGATGCCGGCGGCTTCTTCGATGAATACGCGCAGTTCCTCGGGCTTTGCCTCGATCAGCTTGGAGATCATTCCCTGCTCGATGATGGCGTAGCTGCGTGGCCCCAGGCCGGTGCCGAGAAAGATGTCGGTGATGTCGCGGCGCCGGCACTTCTGACCATTGAGAAAATAATCGGATTGCCCGTCCCGCGTTACCCGACGGCGGATCGAGATCTCGCTGAAGGCGGCGTATTCACCACGCAGCCGGCCGTCGCTATTGTCGAAGATCAGCTCGATTGACGCCTGCCCCACTGGCTTGCGGTTAACTGAGCCGTTGAAGATGACGTCAGTCATCGATTCGCCGCGCAGATTCTTGGCCGAGCTTTCGCCCATCACCCAGCGCACGGCGTCAATGATGTTGGATTTGCCGCAGCCATTGGGCCCGACAATAGCGGACATATTGGTCGGAAAGCTGACGGTGGTCGGATCGACAAACGATTTGAAGCCGGCCAGCTTGATGCTTTTCAATCTCATAAATAAGGTCAGATCTCTTCGTTAAGACCTTGTATTTATAGTTGTTCTGAGTCTCGTAAGAGCCATGCCTATGGGCCAGGCCCGCTGTGGCCGGTAGTGTATCGGTTTTGTGAATTCGACTCTACGCACCTGACGCTGGAGCGTGACCAGAGACGCGGAGACAATAACGGCCGGATGCGGCCGGGCCAGCGCTGCTGCTGCCCTCTGCTACAGCACCCGGTTGATAGTGAGCTGCAGCGTCTTTGCCCCTTCCCGGGTCGCAACCGGCTCGCTCTGGCCTTCGAGATCGCCCGGTGATGCCTGCGGCTGGCCAGAGCGGCTCAGCCGGGCTGTAACAATCACCTGCTCAGCGCTGCTGAGGCCGGCGCCAGCCATCATGGCACTGTGCTGATCGAGGGTAACAGCTACCGGCCACGCCTCGGGCTGCAGCCGCACGGCAGCCAGCGGCATAGGCGGCCCGTCGACAGCACGGGCGAACACGAACAGGGTCGCACCGTCAGGCAGCTCCTGTTTCAGCTCGGCGGCAACATCGATAGTGAGCTCGAGGCGCGGTTCGCTGCCAGCCTCGGTGCCGGGAGTCTCCGGCGCAGTTCCGAGTTCAGCCTGGGCACGCACGATACCCTGCGCGATGATCTGTCGCTCCGGACTGCCAGCCGGCAGCAGCGTAATCAGCTTCTGCCAGTGCGTCACCGCCTGGCCGTACTGGCCCTGTTCGAAAGCGGCAATCCCCAGCAACCCGAGAGCAGTGGTCTGGTTGCCGTCCAGGCTGAGCGCCCGTTGCGCCAGACGCTCCACCTCAGGCGTCAGCTGCCGGTTCTCCGCCAGAAACAGCGCCTGTGCGTATTGGGCCGTCATCACCGCATCATTGGGGAATTGCTCGACCAGCTCGCGGTAATGGTCAGCGGCCTGCCGGAACTGGGCTGTCTCGAGCGACAGCCTCGCCAGCAGGAAGCGGCGCCGGCCATCGCTGTCGACACCTTCGGCCACCCGCTCTTCCAGCGCTCTGGCCAGCTCTGTGAGGGTCGCGCTGTTATCGACCCCGTTGCTGCGCTCGCTGAATGCCCGCTCCATCAGCTGCTGCAACCGCAGGTCCGCGGAGCTGCCAAGCTGCTGATAGAGCACGACAGCGACCAGAGGAATGGCAACCGCAGCCACCAGCAACGCAGTTGCGCCGCGGTGAGAAACGGGTTTCTGCCCGGTTTCCAGTGTTGCCAGCTCACTCAGCAGCTGGCGTTCCTGAGCCAGCTGCAGCTGTTCGAAGGTCACCTCATCGATGCTGCCCTGATCACGGTCGCGCTGCAGTTCGGCACGGCGAGCGCGTGCCACCTCCAGCATCGCGGCGCGCCGGTCAACGGCGGTATCGGTCATGACATGACGCCGGCGCAACAGCCAGGGAGCGAGGGCAAATCCGCAGGCAATCAGCGTCAGCACTGCCGCGGCTACAACAAAGGTCATCGGCTATCTCCGCCGTTTACAGGCTGTCTGGAAGCGGACGACAGCTCATCGCCCCCCTCCAGCAAACGTCGCACGCGCTCCGCCTCGGCGGCATCGAGGGGCGGCTCGGGGTCCGCTGCTGACCGGCGGCGGCGAATCAGCAGGGTGCCAAGTGCCGCGAAGCCGACCACGCCAAAAGCGACTGGCGCGGCCCACAGCAGTACGGTATTGCGGTCCAGCGGCGGCCGATAGAGTACGAACTCGCCATAACGCGCCACCATGAAGTCGATGATCTGCTGATCACTGTACCCCTCATCGATCAGCCGTCGCAGCTCGCGCCGCAGGTCAGCCGCGATTTCGGCGTCGGATCCGGCCAGATTCTGGTTCTGGCATTTAGGGCAGCGCAGCTCAGCAGTGAAACGCTGGTACCGCTCCTGCTGCTCGACGGTCTCGAACTGATGCGGATCGATGGCCGCTGTCGCGAGACTGGCAGCCAGCCCCAGCAGCGCGCTCAGCAGCAGCCGGCTCATGCGCCTGCCCCCTGCGCTTCAGCCTGCAGCTGTTCGATAAGAGCAGCAAAGCTTTCCTGCCAGACCCGCTCGTCGAGCGGACCCTGATAGCGCATCCGTACGGTGCCGCGATGATCGATCACATAGGTCTCCGGCGCGCCGGTGACGCCCAGATCAAGCCCGAGCCGTCCCTGACGGTCATCCAGCACCAGCGCGTAGGGGTCACCCTTCTCGGCCAGCCACTGCTTCGCCTTCTCGGGCACATCCTTGTAGTTGACCCCGTAAATCACTACGCCCCGCTCTTCGAGCTGATTGAGGTAGGGATGCTCGTAATAGCAGGAGGGACACCAGGTCGCCCAGACGTTGACCAGCGCCACGCGTCCTTTAAGGTCGTCACTGGTCACTGGCCGGCCTTCATGCAGATCGGTCAGCTCGAAAGCGGGCAGCGGCTTGTTCAGCAAGGCGGAAGGCAGTGCCTGCGGATCATATTCGCCGCGTCCCATTTCCCGCTGCATTACGAAGAAGAGCACCACCACGCCGATGAACACCAGCAGTGGCAGAAACAGAATCAAGCGCTGACGGGCCATCTTCTTCTCCTCAATGCTGCTCGGCAGGCGTGGACGTTACAACCGGATGGCGCGGACCGGTCTGAGCATCGGCACGGTCGACGGCTTCGCGGCGGGCTGGCCGATAGCGGCGATCGAGCGCGGCAATCAGTCCGCCAATGGACATCACCAGAGCCCCCAGCCAGATCCAGCGGACGAATGGCTTGTGCTGCAATCGCACTGCCCATGCTTCGCCCCCCTCCAGCGGCTCCCCGAGTGCAACGAAGATGTCCCGGAACAGGCCGGGATCAATGCCCGCCTCCGTCATCAGCTGGCCAGGACGTGCGTGGTAACTGCGCTTTTCCGGATACAGGGTGGCAACCGGCCTGCCGTTGTGCGACACCTCGACCGTGCCGCGCTGAGCGACAAAGTTGGGTCCCTGCCGCACGCTGAGATCCGTCAGCAGAAACTGGTAGCCGGCCAGCTCGGCATGACTCCCTTCCACCATGCGGACGTCCTGTTCCTCCGAATAGACCGAAGTAAGCCCCACGCCGACTACGGTAATGGCGAGGCCGATATGAGCGATGACCATGCCGTGATAGGCCGGTGCCAGCCGCCTGAGCCCCTGCCACCACCCTCTGGCGTGCCGCAGCTTATGACGCAGATCTGCCAGCGTGGCCAGCACGACCCACGCAGCCAGCACCATCGTCACCACGACGCCGATATGGAAGGCGCCGCCATACGCCCATGGGAAAATAACGCCGATCGCCAGACTGGCGATCGCGGCCGGCAGCACCAGCCGCCGCAGCTCGTTACCGCGGCTCCGCTTCCACTGGGTGTTGATGCCGACACCGAGGAACGCCAGCAGCACTGCCATCAGCGGAATGAAAACAGCATTGAAGTAAGGCGGGCCCACCGAGTATTTACCCAGCTCAAGCGCATCGGCCAGCAGCGGGAACAGCGTGCCGGAGAGCACGGTAAGCGTCGCCACCAGCAGCAGCACGTTGTTGACCAGCAACAGCATCTCGCGCGACAGCGCGCTGAAATCACTGCGCGACGCGACAGCTGGTGCGCGCAACGCGTACAGCGTCAGCGAGCCGCCGACCACGACCCCCAGGAACGCCAGAATGAACAGCCCCCGCGACGGGTCGGCCGCGAATGAATGCACCGAGGTAAGCACACCGGAGCGGACCAGGAACGCACCCAGCAGCGACAGCGAAAAGGTGAAGATGGCGAGCAGCACCGTCCAGCTCTTGAACAGGCCACGCTTGTCGGTCACCGCCAGCGAATGCATCAGCGCGGTGCCCGCCAGCCATGGCATGAAGGAGGCGTTTTCGACCGGATCCCAGAACCACCAGCCGCCCCAGCCCAGTTCGTAATAGGCCCACCAGCTGCCGAGCGCAATGCCAAGCGTGAGGAAGATCCAGGCTGCGGTCGTCCACGGCCGCGACCAGCGCGCCCAGGTGGCGTCGAGCCGCCCGCCCCAGAGCGCCGCGATGGCGAACGCGAAGGCGACCGAGAAACCGACATAGCCGAAATAGAGCATCGGTGGGTGGATCACCATGCCCGGATCCTGCAGCAGCGGGTTGAGATCGGCGCCATCCAGCGGCGGGTTGGGCAACAGCCGCGCAAACGGGTTGGACGTAAAGAGCAGGAACGCAATGAAGCCGACACCGAGTGCGCCCATGACGGCCAGTACGCGGGCCACCATATCGAGCGGCAGGCGTTTGCTGAATGTCGCCACTGCCAGGGTCCAGAGTGCCATCACCCAGACCCACAGCAGCATCGAGCCTTCGTGACCGCCCCACACCGCTGTGAACTTGTAGACCGACGGCAGCAGTGTGTTCGACTGCGCGGCCACAATGGCGACACTGAAGTCATCCGCCAGAAATGCCGCGGTCAGCAATGCCAAAGAGATGGAGACCATGACCAGCTGACCCGCTGCCAGCGGGCGCGCCGCGCGCATCAGCAGCGCATTGCCGGCAAAGACGCCGGCGGCCGGAATGACCATCAGCGCCAGCGCCAGCAGCAGGGAGAGGATGAGGGCGAAGAATCCGAGTTCTGGAATCATGGGCGGGCCTGCTCGGCGGAACGATCCAGTGCGTGCTGCACCTCAGGTGGCATATAGGTTTCGTCGTGTTTGGCAAGCACTTCGCTGGCCTGGAATACACCGTCCTCGGTGAGCACACCGGTCGCCACCACTCCTTCGCCCTCGGCGAACAGATCCGGCAGGATACCGGTGTATTCCACCGGCAGCTCCGCCTGATAGTCGGTGACCACGAAGCGCACGGTCAGGCTTTCTGGCTGGCGCTGAACGCTGCCGGCCAGCACCATGCCGCCGGCCCGGATCCGCTTGCCGACGGGTGCCTTGCCCTCGGCAATCTCCGCCGGCGGATAGAACAGGTTGATGTTCTCGCGCAGTGCATAGCTAGCCAGCCCGACAGCGAGGCCAGCTCCGGCAATTATCAGCAGCACGATGAACAGACGTTGACGGCGAACCGGATGCATGGCACCTCCGTTACACAGCCCGGCAGCGCGCAGCAGCAGCGCCTCCCAGGCCGTCAGTAAGGCCCTCTCGGACCCTGGCAATCAAGCAGGCTGGACGCCCCTCCGGACAGAAGGCCGTCCCCTGAACGTCACGACGAGCGGGCCGCGCGGCGGCGCTCGATCTGCGCCTGCTGCGCCAGAAAGCGACGCTGACGGCGCAGCGGCAACCACACCAGCGCGGACAACGTGACGAACCAGATGGTATACGCCGCCCAGACATAGGGACCGTGACCGCCCATGGTCCAGACTGCCTGCCAGCTCTCAAAATACATCGGTTACTTCTCTCCCGTGGCGAGCTCGCGCACCCATTTGGTGGTGCGCTCGCGCTGCAGGATCTCACTGCGCATATGGATCAGCAGCACCGTCGCAAAGAAGCAGTAGAGCCCGATAATGCTGATCAGCAGCGGCCGCAGCATGCTGGAATGCATGGTGCTTTCGCTGGTGAACTTGATGGTGGCAGGCTGATGGAGGCTGTACCACCACTCCACCGACCAGTAGATGATCGGGATATTCACCAGTCCGACCAGGCTGAGCACAGCGCACGCTTTGGCGGCAGCCTGTTTGTTCTCGAATGACTCATACAGCGCGATGACGCCGACATAGAGGAAGAACAGCACCAGCACCGACGTGATGCGGGCGTCCCATACCCACCAGGCGCCCCAGGTCGGCTTGCCCCACAATGAGCCGGTTACCAGCGCGAGAAACGTCAGTGCCGCACCGATCGGCGCCGCACAGCGCATCGCCACCTCGGCCAGTTTCATGCGCCAGATAAGAAAGATGGCACCGGCTACCGCCATCGTCACGTATCCACCCATCGCAACCATCGAGGTCGGGACGTGGATGTAGACAATCCGGTAGCTGTTGCCCTGACGGAAGTCCGGCGGCGCAAACAGCAGTCCCCAGATCGCGCCCCAGGCCAGCAGTGCGAGGCTGATCACCATCAGCCATGGCAACCACTGACCACTGATCCGGTAGAACCAGCGCGGCGAGCCGAGCTTGTGAAAAAAAGACCACATTATCGATGCAAATCCCGGGATACCGCGTTTGCCAGCGCGCGATTATATCTGAAGCGCAACTGCCTCACACATTCGCCGACACTCTCCACAATGCTTGCACGTTCGAACGCCATTCCAGCACATGCCGGCGTCGTCGCACATCGGGAAAAATACGGCCTCCGTCACTGGGGCCGGGCTTACTGATCGACGCTGAGGCGCAGCGCGGCGGCTACCGCCAGCGGCGCCAGCGGGACGGCGAGAGCCAGCATGGCCCCCAGCACGGCCAGCTGACCTGAAAACGGCAGTCCTTCCGCCGCTGCCTTCACAGCGCTGGCGCCAAAAATCAATACTGGCATATAGAGAGGCAGGACGATCAGGGAGAGCAGCAGTCCGCCACGCCGCAACCCCACCGTGAGCGCGGCACCGATCGCGCCGATCTGACTCAGCACGGCCGTGCCGAGCAGCAGGCTCAGCGCCAGCGCCGGCATCGCGGCAGCGGGCAATTGCAGCATCATTGCCAGCAGCGGCGACATCAGCGCCAGCGGCAGGCCGCTGATCAGCCAGTGCGCAAAGGTTTTCGCCAGGGCCAGCAGATAGAGGGAGACGGGGCTCAGCAGCATCTGTTCCAGGCTGCCGTCATCATAGTCGGTCCGGAAAATGCTCTCGCTGGCCAGCAGGGTCGCAAGCAGCGCCACCACCCACAGTATGCCCGGCGCCAGCGGCCCCAGCCGCGCCGCCTCGGGACCGATGCCCAGCGGAAACAGCGTGCCAACCATCAGAAAGAAGAGCAGCGGATTGGCCAGCGCCGCTCGCGAACGGATGGCCACCTGCAGGTCGCGCCGCACCAGGCCAGCCAGCACCCCGCTGAGAGAGAGCTCACGCATTGTCGCTGTACTCCTCACCCTGCGCCGGACGCAGTCCGACCTGCTGCAGCGGTACGGGCAGCGTCAACGGCTGATGGGTCGTCAGCAGCACTGCTCCGCCCGCTTCGGCATGGGCCAGCAGCCACTCCTCCAGCTGAGCGACACCTTCGCGGTCGATGGCGGTGAAAGGTTCATCAAGAATCCAGAGTGGCGCCGTCGAGGTAAAGAGCCGCGCCAGCGCCACCCGCCGCTGCTGTCCCGCAGAAAGCTGGTAACACGGCACATCCTCATAGCCCAGCAGGCCCACCTGCCGCAGCGCTCCGTCGATCTCAGCAGTGCAGTCAAAGCCACGCAGCACACCCCACCAGCGCAGATTCTCGCGCGGCGACAGCGTCAGCTTCAGACCGGTGGCGTGGCCCAGGAAAATCACCTCGGTCGCGAACGCGGCACGATCCAGCGGCTGACCGCGCCATCGCAGCTCCCCCTGGTAGCGACTGGAGAGGCCACAGAGCACGCGCAACAAGGAGGTCTTGCCGACCCCGTTGGGCCCTTCCAGTTGCATGACCGAGCCGGCAGACAGCGTCAGCGATACCGGCTCGAACAGCGGATAGCCGTCCCGCTCGCAGGTCACGTCGCGCAGTTCGAGCAGGGGCTGGGACAAATCGATGCTTCCCGTTCGTCTGGAAAATGGGTGATGCGCCCGAGCGCGATCAACAATTGGCGAACATGGCCGATAAGCGTCACATGCACGCTACCGCCTACCATGCATTGCGTCCGGCTCTTCCGCCGCTGACCGCCTCCGCGCCCGAACCTGCAGCGATGCCGGTCGCCGCACCGCCAGTGCCGGATGGAGACGGCGAGCGCCGGACGCCCGCTCCGCTCAGTCGCCTGGCGGCAGAGGCGTTGCGCGAGCTGGCGGCAGAAAACGGCGGCATTATACTCAAGCCTTCACTGCTACGGAGCCTCGCGGCTGCGCTTATGACCTTGCCCGACGCACTCACCGGCAGACTGCCAGCCTCCGGGAGCCTGCCTGCCAGCGGCTCAGCGGGCGCCGGCACGCCCGGGTTGTCAGTGGGCACGGGCAGTGCCGGTCCGTCGGTTGTGCTCGCTACCCCGCTTGCCAGTCTGCCCGCCGGGCTGCTGCAAACGCCGGTACCACCGGCGGTAGTACTCTCCAGCACGCTGTTGCAGCCGGCGTCAGGCGCAGCCCCGGTGCCTGTCGGCACCGGCCCCGCGCAGCCGGCCACAGCAACCGCTGGGGCGAAGCCTGCGGCACCAGCGACTGCCGCCACATCACAGTTCCTGATTACCGTCGCTTTGCGCGGCCATTCAGTAACGCTGCGTGCGCCGCTGCCGCTTTCCGTGGGTCAGCGCGTGCTGCTGGAGCCGGCGGCTGCCGGCAGCGTCCGGCTGGTGCCCGTCAATCATCACACCGGCACACCGCCTCCGCCTGCAACGGGCGCCGGCACCGCCCAGGCGCTGCAAGCTGCTGTACGTCAGACCCTGCCTCAGCAACAGCCGCTGCACCACATGCTGAACGGGCTGCAGCGGCTGGTCGAGCGCCAGGCCCCGCCGCTGCCGCCCGCGGCGCTGGCGGCGTTGCAGCGCCTGCTGACCAGCGCACCTCGCGCCGAGTCCCTCATGCAGCCAGGAGCACTGCGGGATGCCCTGATGCGCAGCGGCAGTTTTACGGAACAACGGCTCATGCAGCTGGCAGCACCGCGTTCGGGCACGGCCGCCGGGTCTCCTGATGCGCCAAAAGCTGAGGCGCTCATGCGCGGCGCTCAGACACTGCCTGGGCTCTCGCCAGCAGCGTTGGTTGATGCCGTCACTGCCATAGCAGCCGACGACCGGCGTGGGCAGCTCGGCATGCTGGCACAGCTGCTACGTCCGCTGCTGCAGCCACGGGCCGGCGCTCACACCGAGCCCCAGCGCCAGGAGCCGGCGCCGGCTCCCCATCAGCCACCCGCTGCCCGAAGCAGCGACGCCGAAGGTGCCGACGGGGCCAGTCGAGAAGCGCTGCAGCAGCTCAACCGACTGCTGCAAGGCGCGCTGGCGCGGGTCCAGCTGCATCAGCTTGATAGCGCCGTCACCCGGCAACCGGCCACACCGGAGACGCCGCCGCCCGCGCCGGCATGGATCGCCGAACTGCCGATTCAGACTGGTCGCGGTTTCGATCAGTTGCAGCTCCGCATCGAACAGCGCGAACCGCACGGCGAAGCCGCTCGGGACCGGGTCTGGCAGGTGCAACTCGATTTCGATCTGCACGAGCTGGGCCGCTTCAGCGCAACCCTGCAGCTGCGCGGCAAGCAGGTCGCTGCCACTCTCTGGTCAGAAAAAGCGGAAACGCACCGCAAAGTGCGCGCCGCCATCGATGACCTGCGCACAAAGCTGCGCAAAGCAGGCGTGGCGGTGCAGGAGATGCAGTGCCGGCTCGGCCTCCCTGCCCCGCTGCCGCCTGCTCACCAGCCGCTGGTGGATATACGCACATGAGTGACGTGCACCTGCTTCCCCGCCAGGCGGTCGCCCTGGTCTACGATGGCGAGCGCGCGCCTGTCGTTACTGCCGAAGGTCACGGCGAGCTGGCTGAGGAGATCATTCGCATTGCCCGGGAGCATGGTGTCCCCCTGTTCGAAAACCGCCATCTGCTGACATTGCTCGAACAGGTGGGCCTGGGCGAAGAGATTCCGGAAACACTGTATCTCTGTATTGCGCAGATCATCGCGTTTGCCTATCACATCCAGGGCAAGACGCCGGCCGGCTGGGATCCCGAAGGCGGCGCCTGATCCGCATTACCCCTGCTGCAGCGTATCGGGCGAGCCGTCGCTGCGGACATCGCGGTAGTAGGGGTAGATGATGTTGAACGCCTCTTCGGCGGTATCGACCACCTGCATCAGACTCAGGTCGCTGGCATGGATGCATTCATGAGCGAGCAAGGTCTCTTCAAGCCAGCCCAGCAGCCCCTGCCAGTAATCGCGCCCGATCAGCACAATCGGAAACGGTCTGACCTTCTCTGTCTGGACCAGCGTCAGTGCTTCGAACAGTTCATCCAGCGTGCCGAAGCCGCCCGGCATGATCACGAACCCTGCCGCGTGTTTAACGAACATCAGCTTGCGCACGAAGAAATAGCGGAAGCTGAGACTGACATTCTGATAAGGATTATTACCCTGCTCTTCCGGCAAGGTGATGTTGAGTCCGATCGAGCGCCCGCGCTCCGGAAATGCACCGCGATTAGCGGCCTCCATGATGCCGGGGCCACCGCCGGTAATCACCGCGAGGCCCGCCCGCGCAAAGCGCTGCCCCAGCTCATACGCGATCTGATAGTAGGGACTGTCCTCACGCAGACGGGCGCTGCCGTAGATAGAAACGGCGTGGCCGATTTTGATCAGCTTCTCGATACCATCGACCAGTTCCGACTGAATGCGCATGACGCGCCACGCCTCAGCCATTTTCCTCTCATCCATCCGCCTCTCCTCGCAGACCGGTCGCAATGACTGCCACAGCGGCGATCACATCCACGCCGGCACCACTGGAATTTCGGCAACCGGCAGGCCAAATGGTTGCGACGCCCCCAATACTGTATATACTGACAGCTACTGTACAGACAAACAGGTTGGAGCCATGACCCTTACCGCGCGCCAGCAGGAAGTGCTTGAACTCATCCGCCGCTACATCGATGAAACCGGTTATCCACCGACCCGGGCCGATATCGCCCGTGAACTGGGCTTCCGCTCTGCCAATGCCGCCGAGGAACACCTCAAGGCCCTGGCACGAAAGGGAGCAATCGAGATCATCGCCGGCGCCTCTCGCGGCATTCGTCTGGCGGAGAAACACACCGGTATTCCGGTGGTAGGCCGGGTCGCAGCCGGCAGCCCGATCCTCGCCGAAGAGCATATTGAGGAGTACTGCGACGTCAGCGCCTCGTTCTTCCAGCCACGCGCGGATTACTTTCTGCGGGTGAAGGGCGACAGCATGATCGAAGCTGGCATCTTCGAAGATGACCTGCTGGCAGTGCATCGCACCAGCGACGTCAGCAATGGCCAGATCGTGGTGGCGCGCATTGATGATGAAGTAACCGTCAAGCGGTTCCAGCGTGGCCGCAACAAACATCAGCTGCTGCTGCTGCCGGAAAATCGCGACTATGAGCCGATCGAGGTGGATCTGCGGGAGCGCAGCTGCACCATCGAAGGACTGAGCGTGGGAATTCTGCGTCGGGGAGTTTGAGGATGGAAAACGCACTGCAGAACAGTTTCGACTTCGATAACGAAAACGCCGCTGACACGCGGGCTGAACGTCGAATCATGGAGTTCGTCTGCGCTGACGATCGACGCCAGCAGCTGCCGCTTCTGCTGTCGCTGATGGGCCATCTCAGCCGCACTGACGACAGTCGCTGGCTCACCTGTATCGGCCCCGCCTTCTTTTCGAAGAACGACTGTCTGGGCTATCAGGTGCACTGGCAGCGGCTGCTGCAGGTTATCCCAAGGTCGCATGAAAGCAACGTCGAACTGGCCGAGCGGGCGCTGGCGGCCGGTCGCAGTCACACCGTCGTGTGGCTGATGGCCAGCGCGCCGAACGAACAGACGCTGCGGCGGCTGGAAAAAGCGGCCGCACTGGGCGATTGTCAGGGACTGATCATCCACGGCCGCTGAGAGCGGCCATTTCACTGCTCTCAGAGCAGGATCGCGCCCCACACGGCGGCAATCAGTATCAGCGCCAGCATCTGGGCGGCGCTCCCCATATCCTTAGCCTGACCGGACAGCGGATGCTCCTCCAGCGAGATGCGATCGACCGCGGCTTCCAGCGCGGAGTTGAGCAGCTCCACAATCAGCGCGAGCAACACCACGGCGACCAGCAACGCCCGTTCGGCGCGACTCACTTCCAGCACCATTGCGAGCGGCAGCAGCACCACACTCAGCAGCAGCAATTGTCGGAAGGCAGCTTCGCTCTGCACCGCAGCACGCAGCCCTGCCAGCGAGTTGCGAGTTGCGAACAGCAGCCGTCCAGCCCCGCCGCGTCGCTTGTACAGCGAGCGCTGTGACGATGTAGCGGTGTGGTTGTCTCCCATTACCTGCCCCGACCTGTCCGACTGTTCCGGCGATGGTGCCCGCTCGCCGACAGCAGCGCAAATGACAGGGATGTGACACGGCTGCGGCATCCCGTTATCGGAACTTCATCCGCTGCTGACCGACTCACCACAGACTATCGGAGATCAGGCAGAGGGAGTTTCTGGCGCATGCCTTTCGAGCAATATCTGCAGAGCGATTCGGTCTGGGTAAGTGTCACCATCTGCGCGACCATCACCGTCGTGGGGTTCGTGGTGCTCCGCACTCTGATCGGAGTGATTGCTGGTCGACTGCGACGCTGGAGTGGTCACGCCACCTCGCACTTCTATCGCATCGCTGTCGAAATGCTCAGTCGCACCAGCAACCTGCTGCTAGCCTTCGCGCTGCTGATTGGGCTGAAAGTCGTCGATCTGCCGCCGCGCTGGGAGGATGCATTGCGGCACGGCTGGTTTATCGTGCTCGCCCTTCAGGTTGCCATGTGGCTGGATGGCGGCGTGCGATTGTGGATGAGCAGCCTGCTCGACGATCCTGCGAAAGTCCGGAACCCGGTCACCACCACCATCATTGGCATCATGATCCGCATCGTGATCTGGACCATGATGTTGCTGTCGATCCTCGCCAATCTTGGGGTGGATATTACCGCCCTGGTGGCGAGTCTCGGGGTCGGCGGAATCGCGGTGGCACTCGCGGTGCAGACGCTGCTCAGCGATGTGTTTGCATCGCTCTCGATCGGGGTCGACAAGCCGTTTGAGCTCGGTGATTTCGTGATTTTCGGGGATGAGCTCGGCACGATCGAGCACATTGGCCTGAAGACCACGCGTATTCGCGCTCTGAGCGGTGAACAGATTGTCTGTTCCAACGCCCGATTGCTGGATCAGACCATCCACAACTACAAACGAATGGCGGAACGGCGGGTAGTATTTACCTTCGGTGTGGTGTACGACACGCCACCACAGAAATTGCGTGCTATCGGCGCACTCGTGAAAGCCATTATCAGCAGCATCGAGCAGACCCGTTTCGATCGGGCACATTTCGTTTCATTTGATGACTACCGGCTGAAATTCGAAGTGGTCTATTACGTTCTGAGTCCTGACTACAACGTTTACATGGACATTCAGCAGGAGATCAATCTCCGCATCATGGAGCGGCTGCGCGAAATCGAAGTGGCGTTCGCCCTGCCGATGCGTCATGTCTGGATGCGCGGCGAACTCGCCACCACCACCCGCGAGGCGGTGGACGATCAGCCCCCCACGCTGCACGTCCCATTTCGCAATGAACTGCCGGACGACGATAACGGAGGAAAGGGCTGAGGCGGGAGCCGGCCCTGCAGACACGCGACGCAAGCATCGGGGCTGATGCGCTGGCCCCGTGTCAGCAGGTTAACCAGCCTGACTGATCAGTTCGAGCGCCTGATCAACCGCGAAATCAATGCCCACTGCTGTGACCTGACAGGTCGCGTCGCCCAGTGGAATCTGCAGTAGAATCTCAAGCCAGTGATAGTGGTTGTCGACTGCCCGCCGCCGGCAGCTGCCACGCAGCGCCCGGTAGCGATACGTGCCGGCCAGCAAAGCTGCATATTCGTCGTGAGAGAGTTCCACTTTGGTATCGCCAGACACATCGGCCTCAAGAGGCAGAACATTGCAGTCACGGAGCGCTGGAAACCGGATCAATGAGTACCATCCGCCCAGAACCTGTGTCTGCTCGAGGTGTGGCTGATGGGTATCAGACGCGAGCTGGGGGCGGCTGTTCAGCGCACCCTCGACCGCCATCTGCGTATCGGCGTCACCGGGCTGGCCAGGGCAGGCAAGACTGCCTTCATCACATCGCTGGTCAATCAGCTGCACCATGTCGGCGGTCACCTCGAATTTTTCCGTGCCGCGCGTGACGGCCGTGTACTGGGCGCGCGCCGGCTGCCACAGACGCGTCTGCAGATTCCCGCTTTTCCTTATGAAGATGCGCTGGAAGCGCTGTATGCTGACGCGCCACACTGGCCGGAGCCGACGCGGGGTGTCAGCGAGATGCGACTGGCAATTCGCTTCCATCCGCGGCGCTCACCGCTGCGTTATCTGGGCGACGTGGCAACGCTCTATCTCGATATCGTTGACTATCCCGGTGAATGGCTGCTCGATCTGCCGCTGCTGTCACTCTCCTACAGCGAATGGTCGCAGCGCGCGCGCCAGTGGTACGACGCCGAGCGCCGGGAACTGGCGGCTGGGTGGCTGCAGGAGCTGGAGGGCTTCGACTGGCTGGCACCGGCATCGGACCTGCAGCTGGGGCGTCTGGCAGACCGCTACACAGCCAGTCTCTATGCCGCGCGGGAACGCGGACTCTCCTATATCCAGCCGGGCCGCTTCGTGATGCCCGGTGAGCTGGCGGGAGCGCCGGTGCTGCAGTTCTTCCCGGCGCTTACGCTGAACGATGCCGCGTTGGCGCGAATGGCAGATGCGCCGGCCAACTCTGCGTTCCGTACGCTCGAGCGGCGCTTCGATTACTACCGGCGCCATGTGGCCCGCGCCTTCTACCGCGACCATTTCGCCCGTCTCGACCGCCAGATCGTGCTGGTCGACTGTCTGACGCCGCTCAATCACGGTGCGGCTGCGGTACGCGACGCGCAGCTCACGCTGACAGAGATTATGCGCAACTTCCGCTACGGCCAGCGCGACCTGCTGCGCCGGCTGTTCGCGCCGCGTATCGACCGGTTGCTGTTTGCGGCCACCAAGGCCGATCACATCACCGCCGACCAGCAGCCCAACCTCACCGCGCTGCTCACCGACCTGATGGGGGAAGCTGACCGGCTGCCACGCTTCGAGTCGGTACCGGTCGAGACGCTCTGTATCGCTTCCGTCCGTGCCAGCGAGCAGGTACAGGTCAGCACTGGCGGCAGTTACCACCCGGCGCTGCGCGGGGTTTTGCTGAACGGTCAAACAGCGACTTTTTACCCGGGCGATGTGCCCTCCCGGGTGCCGGATGCGACGCTCTGGGAGCAGCACCGGTTCGACTTCCAGCGGTTGCGTCCGCCGCGCATTCCACCCCGTACCCCCCTGCCCCACCTGCGCATGGATGTGGTGCTCGAGCACCTGCTGGGAGACAAATTACGATGACGGACCAGCCGCCATTGCGGCCAGCACGCCGCTTCGATGACCTGCCCGAGCCGCCGGCGCCCTCCCTGACGGGACCACGCCAGTTCGATGCCAGTCAGGTCACACATGAAACCGAGGCCGCCACCGCCGTCGTGGATGCTGCACTGGCGGCGCCGCCCCGTCGCCGCGGACTGGCGCTGCTGTGCGCAGCGGTGGTGGTGCTGGCCACCGTCGAGCTCGTGCGCCACGCGGCGACCGCCGTCACCAGTGGCGCCTGGTGGTCGCTGGGCTGGCCGCTGGTGGGACTGGCTGCGGTCGGACTTGTTGGCAGAACCCTGTGGCGCGAGCTGCGCCGGCTCCGGCATCTGCGCCGCCATGGTGATCTGCGTGATCGCGCTCTGGCGCTGCAGCGCAGCTCCGGCCAGCGCGACAGCGTGGCGCTGACGGAGGCGCTGCGGCAGGCGGCCCAGATCCCGAAAGATGACCTGCGCTGGCAGACTTTTCTGCAGGGTGATCAGCCGCATCATACTGATGCCGAACGGCTGCAGCGCTACGGCCACCATGTACTGACACCGGCGGACCGTGAGGCCCGTCAGCTGGTGACCCGTGCTGCTGCCGATGTGGCGCTGGTAGTGGCGGTCAGTCCGCTGGCGTGGGTGGACATGGCGATGATGGCATGGCGCACGGTGCGGCTGCTGGATCGTCTGGCCAGACTCTACGGACTACAGCTGGGCTATGCCGCCCGCCTGCGGCTGTTCCGGACGCTGCTGCTCAATCTGGCAATGACCGGCATGGGCGAACTGGCTTCCGATGCCGCCGCAGATCTGGTGGCACTGGGGATCGCCGGTAAAGTTTCGACCCGGCTAGCCCAGGGTCTGGCGGCTGGCCTGCTCACTGCGCGGCTGGGGCTGCAGGCCGTAGCGCTCTGCCGGCCCCTGCCATTCCCTGCCGATGAGAAGCCACGGATTGGCGAATTGCGCGCAGAGCTTCTGGAGCAGCTGCGCGCGCTGGTGGCCAGCGGTCGCGGTGGGACCGTGCCGGAGCCTGCGGAAGTGCCGCGGACTCGCTGAACGATCAGGAGTCTTCCATGCGATCGTCGAATCCGGCCTCCTGCTGCTCCGCGTCCGAGCGCGGCGCATTTTGCGGCGGGTCAGTTGGCTCGCTCTGCTCCACAGCCGGCGTTGCGGGTTTCTCTTCCAGGCCACTCACCGGCTCCGCGGCGTGCTCTTCGGTGGTCTGAATGCCGATGTGGTAAGCCGCAAACCCCGGCATGACCACCTGATTAAGCGCCATCCCGATGACCCGGCCAGCCAGCGGTGAACGAAGTTCCGCGCGCGCGTTGGTGATCGGGTCGGTTACCGTCCCCAGCAGCTGATCTGCCTTGACCCGATCGCCCAGCTTCACCCGGCTGAACAGAATCCCGCCATTGTTGGCGCGCACCCAGAACGATTTGTAGTAGACCGGTTCGCGCTGCCGCCAGCGGCTCATGGTGCCGTGCATGCCCATGCCACTCAGCAGTGACTGGATGCTGCGCACGCCGTGGGCCACCTCCTCTTCATTCAGCCGCATCGGTTCGCCCGCTTCCAGGGTCACCGCCGGAATACCATGCTCCACCGCTGCGCGCCGGAGCGTGCCCAGGCTGCCCTGGGACTGGAGCACCAGAATATCGCCCATGTGGCGCGCCAGTTCCGCCACCCCCGGATGGTTCATGTCCGCCCGCACCTGCGGCAGGTTGGTGCGATGGAAGGAGCCCGTATGCAGGTCGACCAGCGCATTGCAGTGCCTGATCACCTCATCGAAAAACGAATGTGCCACCCGCTCCGCGAGACTGCCCTGGCTATTGCCGGGGAAATAGCGGTTGAGGTCGCGCCGGTCCGGCAGGTAGCGGGAATTGCGCCGGAACCCTTGCAGGTTGACGATCGGCACCCCCACCACTGTGCCGTTGAGCTTTTGCGGATTGATTCCGAACATCACCCGACGCACGATCTCGATACCGGTCAGCTCATCACCGTGCACCGCAGCCGTGAGGCAGAGTGTGGGGCCCGCGCTGGCGCCATGTACCACGAGTACCGGTGTCGGTGCCGAGATACCGGAAAACGTTTCCGAGGGCGACCAGGCCAGCCGGGTCGAGGTGCCGCGCGGCACTTCCGCCCCCAGCAACCGCAGAGTCTGCCGGTTACTCTCTGCCTCATCCTCACCGGTCTGGTCCGCGGCTGGCTTACCGGACGCCGTGTCACTGTCAGCGCTGTCTGCTGACGTGCTCTCCGGGGCCGCCTCGCCCGCCTCAGCATCGCTGCCGGCTGCTGCGGTTCGCTGGTCGCTCTCGTCCTCAGTAACGGCGTTATCGGTTTCTGTGAGACGGGTTACGGAAGTGTCGGGACGCGACACCTCGGCAGCTGAAACGACTGCTGCTTCAGCCCTGTGCGTTGCAGGCTGCTCTGAGGCTGCCGTTTCTGCCTCTTCAGCCTGAGGTTGGGCTGTCTGGTGTTCGGGGCGGGTGCTGTCCTGCTCACTGACAGGCGTGGCAGGCTCCCCGGGCATGGCCTGAGCTGCATCGGCCGCCTCTTCCGGCGGTGCAGGATCACGTTCTGCAGCGGTCGGAGCCTCCAGTACCTCCGCAGCTCCACTGTTGTCGGTCGCCGCAGTCGCTGACGACTCAGTCTGACCAGGGTCGTCGGGCACATCGGCAGCGGGCACAGAAGTCTCTGGCGCGGACTCCGAGAGCGGCGCGACCAATTCCTCTGAGGCAATGTCAGCACCGAACGCAGCGGGACCGGCCAGCAAGACAAGCGGTAACAGGACAACACGTAACAGGGACACGATGAATCGCATGATGCTCCGTCAATAAAACTCGGGGCCTGAAGAAGGGGACCATTCTACGTGGCACCGGGTCATCAGTCAGGTGGCCATCGCTACAGCCACCGCGACGGCACTGCTAAGATGCAGCTCTCCCTGAATCCGTGATGGAGCGCGCCATGCGTTTCACTCTGCGACAGATCGAAGTGTTTCTCGAGGTCGCCCGCACCGAAAATATCAGTCGTGCCGCCGAGGCGCTGGCGATGTCACAATCAGCGGCCAGCAGTGCCCTTGGGGATCTCGAGCGCCACTTCGATGTGCAGCTGTTCGACCGCATTGGCAAGCGGCTGCAGCTCAACGAGCTCGGTCGCATGCTGTGGCCGAGGGCACAGCTGCTGCTGGAGCAGGCCCATGATCTGGAACTGGCGCTGCGTCAGCATCGCGAGGTGGGCGAGGTGAAGATCGGTGCCACTCTGACCATCGGCAATTACGTGGCCGTCGACCTGATGGCAACCTTCATGAATCAGGAGCCGGGCGCCCGCGTCACGCTGGATGTCGGCAACACCGAAACAATCGCCGATAAGGTCGCCCATTTCGAACTCGATCTCGGCCTGCTGGAGGGCGAAGTGCGTCATCCCGATCTGGAGATGACACCCTGGCGGGATGATGAACTGGTGGTGTTCTGTGCCCCCGACCACCCGCTTGCGAACAAAGGCGTACTGACCGACGAGGATCTCACCAGCGCCACCTGGGTGCTGCGCGAACACGGGTCCGGTACCCGCCAGACCTTCGACCGGGCGCTGCATGGGCTGCATCACCGGCTCAATGTCCTGCTGGAGCTCCAGCACACTGAAGCAATCAAACGCACTGTCGAAGCGGGGCTCGGCATCAGCTGTCTGTCGCGGGTGACCGTGGAGGATGCGTTCAGGCGTGGCACGCTGGTGCCCTTGTCGGTTCCTCACCGCAACTTCCGGCGGCAATTTTATTTTGTGCTGCACCGGCATAAATTCCGCACGGCCGGGATCCAGCGCTGGCTCGACCTCTGCCGTGAAAGTGCGGCGCAGGATACCGCCGTGCGCTGAGCAGTGCGCACGGCAGTCTGGAACAATTTACGCTAAGCTTCGGTCGCTAAAAATAAACCCAGGTGGAACGGGCGCGCAGAAAACGCGGCGCGCACACTGACAGGAACGCACAACCATTACCCTCCTCGCCGCCCATGCCCGGTTCGGAAAGCCGACGTGTCCACTGGCCGCGTTGCTGCTCTGCTGCTGCCTGCTGTTGCTGCCGGTCACAGCATCCGCGCAGGAAGGGACCGATCAGGCCGACTGGAGTCAGACCGTCACGCTCAACATGCGCGACGCTGATATCCGGGCCGTCATTCAGTGGATCGCGGAGCAGACCGGGCGCCAGATCGTGATTGATCCGCGCGTCCAGGGCCGCGTTTCGGTGATCTCCGACCGCCCCATGACGGTGGCCCAGGCCTACCGCGTATTCCTCTCCATGCTGGACGTCTACGGCTACGCCACGTCCGACCTCGACGGCATTCTGCGAATTTTCCCGGCACCGCTGGCGCGCACGGCGCCGCGCCGGCTGCTGACAGAGCTCGACGATGGCGATGCAGCCGGGGGGCAGGTAGTACATGTACTGCGCACCCGCCATCTGCAGCCGCAGGCGCTGGCCGAACTGATGCGTCCGCTGATCGGTCCGGCCGGTTATGTCGCGGCGGTGCCGGGCAGCGACAGCGTGGTTGTGGCCGATACCCGTACCAACGTGACCCAGCTGGTGACGCTGGCACGGCGGCTCGACAGCCGCGGCGCGCTGGAGATGGAACTGGTCAGACTTGAACATGCAGCTGCGCCTGAGGTAGCGAAGCTGTTGCTGTCACTGCTGCAGAAGCGGGCCGAAAATAGCGGTAGCGAAGGCGCGGTGCCGCTCGCGGTGGCTGCCGATGCGCGCTCCAATGCAGTGCTGCTGAGTGGTGATGCGGCCAGCCGGCAGCGCGCCCGCGAACTGGTAGGGCAGCTTGACCAGCCTGTGAGCGGGGCCGGCACCACCCGGGTGGTCCACCTCCGGTACCTGGCCGCCGAAGAGCTGGTGCCGGTGCTGCGCAGCATGAGTCAGACGGTCCAGGAAGAAGCCGGTGACCAGCTGGTCACTGCCACGCCCGTCTCGATCGAGGCCAGCATCAGCACCAACGCGCTGGTGATGACCGGTGCCCCGCCGCTGCTTGATCGGATGGCGGCGGTGATCGAGCGCCTCGACGTGCGTCGCGCCCAGGTGCTGGTGGAGGCAGTCATCGTCGAACTCAGCACCGATCTCACAAAGCGACTCGGCGTTGAATGGCGCTCCGACCTGAGCGGCGATGGCCTGCAGGGCGCCATCAGCTTTGGTCTCGCCGCCCCGCTGGGTGATCTGCTGGGCTCCGGCCTGTCGCTTGGTTACTACCGGAACGGCAGCCTGCGCGCGCTGCTCAACGCGCTCGCCACGACTCAGGAAGCAAACATCCTCTCGACCCCGTCGGTGATGACCCTCGACAACCAGCCAGCCGAAATCATGGTGGGCAGCAACATTCCGCTGGTCACTGGCCAGGTCACCAGTGAAGCAGCGGATGTCAGCAATCCGTTCACCACGTTCGAGCGCGAAGATATCGGCGTGATGCTGAAAATCACGCCGCAGATCAACCATCGCGATGCGGTAACGCTGGCGATCGAGCAGAAAGTCGAAACGGTCTCCGAGACTCCGGTGGGCGGCGGCCTCAGCCAGGCGCGCGACATCATCACCGACAAGCGCAGCGTCGCAACCAAGGTGCTGGTGGAAAGCGGCACGGTTCTCGTGCTGGGCGGGCTCATCTCCGACGAGGACCGGAAGGCTGTCAGCAAGGTTCCCGTACTGGGCGATCTGCCGCTGGTTGGCCGTCTGTTCCGCAGTACTACCAGCAGCCGGATCAAACGCAACCTGATGGTGTTCATCCATCCGGTCATCGTTGATTCCGGCGAAATTGCCGAGCGCCTGACCCGTGACGCCTACAATGCAGTGCGCGACCAGCAGCTCGAACACAGAGAGCGGGCCACGGCACCTGCGGTGGAACCAGCCGCACCGGCGATATTGCCGGAGTTCGAGGAGTTCCGGCCGCGCCAGGGTCCCGCTACCGCCCTTCCAGCAGCGCCGTGAGCTACCAATGCTCCAGTACCGGCATATAGATCCGGTGCTGCGCCAGCCCGACAATGACGCCTTCAGCCGTTATCTCCAGCAGCTCTACGCCGTTGCCGATCGGATCCCCTTCACGCAGCCGGCGGTCATTGATGATGATCGAGCGGCGGTCGGGGTTGGCCGAATAGACGTGGAAAGAGAACGTCATCGGCGGCAGCTGATTGCGCACTGCCGCCGGCAGCTCGGCATACGGCCGCACCGGCAGTACCGGCCCGATGGCTGTCACGGGGGAACCGGGCGCCTCCTCGTAAGGTAGATCGCGATGGGCAGTGTGCGCCGGCGCGGTGGCAGCAGGTGCCGCGCCGCGAACCGCCGCTTCGGGTGCCGCTGTTCCGGAAGTCACAGCTGTCACGGCGGCCGGTGTGCCTGTGGCACCAGCACTCGCGAGGGCGCCCGTCTCAGGCGCCGGCCGGGCCTGTTGCCACCACCATAGCCCGCCCGCCACCAGCGTCAGATTGCTCGCCACCAGCAGGAGCACACCCCAGCGCTGCCAGTTGCGCTGCCGGGGAACCTGCGCCACGGGCTGGTGGATGGTGCGCAGATCCGGCACGCGCTCCCGCCGTCGCTCCTGCTCGGACTTCTTCAGTGCCTCAAGGATGAACGACACGTCACCCCTCCTCTTTCACGGCGTCGGTGTCGGTGCCAGTGCCTGCATCCGACACCACCTTACCCGCCGCACGCGTTTCGCGGGCCAGGGCAACGACCGTTTCGAGATCGAGCACGCCGTCGTCACTGAGTCCCTGCTCAGCCTGAAACTGACGCACTACGGCTTCCAGCTCAGGACCGTACACGGTCGCGAGCGGCTGGGGATGGAGTGCCAGAAACTGGCTGCTCAGCCAGGCGGCCTTGCTGGCATTGCTGCCGAGCTTGTCGGAGAGATCCTGCTCCACCTGTTGCCAGCGGCCACTGCCACCCTGGTAATGCTGATAGAGATGCTGATCCACCCAGCTCACCAGCGGACCTTCGCCGCCGCTGGTCAATGGCAGCTGGGCCAGTGGTGCCGGGACGGCGATGAGCGCGACGCCGTTCCAGAGTTCATCGACGGCTGCCCAGCTCACCTGCCATTCACGGCTTTCAAACCGGACATGTGCCAGATCGCCCCGCAGTCGCTGCAGCACCAGATAGCGCGGCGCCGGCCACTCCGGATGCATCAGTGACAGTACCAGCGGCACATCGAACCGCTGCAATGCAGCCCGGTCGAGGCCCTGCAGCTCAGTACACGGCAGCGCTGCGTCGGTAATATCGCAGCTCACCACGGGCCCGTTGACGCCCCACCAGGCGCGCAGTGATGCCAGTGCCGCCGGCATCGTCGCAGGAGTGCTGGCAAAGCTTTCCAGCCAGCCTGCGCGAGCGGCGGGCAGTTCACTATCGGACGCTGGAGTCCTCAGCAGCAGATAGCCCACCAGGGCGCTGACGACAACGAGCACTCCGGCCACATAGGGGAGCGCCCGCCGGCCTTTAAGCCAGCCCCAGCTTCGGCGGAGCGTATCGCGGGCGCTGGAAGCGCCGCCATTGCGCGGCAGCACTTCGCGAGCCGCCTGTCGGACAAGGAGATGGTCTACCACGGTCAGGTTGCTGGCATAAGCTCCCAGCAGCGCGCGATCGCAGAGCACATTGATCAGGCGTGGCACGCCCTGGCTGAGACGAGCCACCTGGCGCACCGCTGTATCAGTGAACAGCGTGCCTCGATAGCCGGCAACCGCGAGCCGGTGCGTGATGTAATGGCCGACCTCGGGCAGGGTCAGCGGCTGCAGGTGGTAACGCGCCGTGATCCGCTGCGCAAGCTGGCGCAGATCGCTGCGGGCCAGCATGTCGTTGAGTTCCGGCTGGCCCAGCAAGATCAGCTGCAACAGCTTGCGCTCATTCGTTTCAAGATTGGTCAGCAGCCGCAGCTGCTCGAGCACCTCGATGGAGAGGTTCTGCGCCTCATCGACGATCAGGATGGCGTTACGGCCGCGCGCATGCGTCTCGAGCAGGAAGTCGTTGAGCGCATCGATCAGCTGCTTGCTGCTGAGATCGCCCTCCGGCAGCGCGACCCCCAGCTCACTGCAGATGGTTTGCAGTATTTCATCCGGGCTCTGACGCGGATTGACGACTACCGCCACATCGACATGATCGGGTACCTGCTGCAGCAGGCAGCGACAGACCGTGGTCTTGCCCGTTCCGACCTCGCCGGTCAGTACCACGAACCCGCCCTGATCACCCATGCCGTATACCAGATGGGCCAGCGCCTCACGGTGCTGCTCACTCAGGTAGAGGTAGCGCGGATCCGGCGCAATCGAAAACGGCGCTTCGCTGAAGCCGAAGTAGACGTTGTACATCGTCACCCTTCCAGCACCACGCGGACATCCACCAGGCCGGGCTCGGCCCGTCGGCGCGCCGAAAACTCGGCGGTGGCGATGCCGCGCTCGCGTTCGAGGAGCTCCAGCCAGAGCATGGTCTGGGCGAACGGTACCCCTTCCAGCCAGAGATTAAGCCCATTTTCCCCCGCCGGCTCGTAGCGGCGGATGGTGAGGCTCATCGCCGCGGCAGTCTGCGTGGCGGCGGTCAGCAGCGTCTCGTCGCCCCGCCCGGGCGCCGAACTGCGCGCCGTGGCCAGGTGCCGGTTCGCCTCCATCCAGGCCAGCGTATCGACCTGTGCACGATAGTCCTGCTGGGCACTGCGGCTGAAGTCATACGCGGGCAATACCAGCAGGAACAGCGCGAGCAGCGCTGCCACCGCTGCGCCAAGGGTCAGCACGATGCGCTGATCGCGAGGCGACGCGGCGTCGTACCACGCCCAGATCCGCTGCACCGAGGGGCTGGCTGCGACCTGTTCTCGCAGCGCGTCGATGACTGCGCTCAATCCTTTCATGACGCCCCTCCGGTGATCTGCAGGCGCCCGACAGTCTGCTCGCCCTGTTCGGAGGCAGCGCTGATTTCCGCCTCGAAACCGGCACTCCGCAGCTGCTGCTGCAGCAGACTGAGCGCTTCCAGCGACGGCGTGCGCAACTGCAGCTCGATACGGTCGCCGGGCCGCACCACGCGCACCTCTTCAACAAACGCGTCGTCCACCGTCAGCGTATCGGCCAGACGCGCAAGCATCGGCAAGGGCGAACCGCTGGTAATGCCCTGACTCCGCAGGTGGCTCTCCATCTGCCGCTGCGGGCTGAACACCCGCCGATCCTGTGGAAACAGCTCGCGATAGAGCGCCGTAGCCTGCTGGCGGCGGTTCTCACTCTGCCATGAAAACCAGAAGCCGCTGGTCAGCGCTACCAGCAGGTAGGCCAGCAGCGATACCGCCGCGGCGGTGGCCGCCAGTCGCCAGCGACGGTGACCGAACCGGGGCTGCTGGACACGATAGCCGCCCTGCCGGAAATTGATCAGGTCCTCCGGCCGGCGCGCAGCCGTCACCGCCAGAACCTCCGCCGCGGGTTCCTCAAACAGCTGGATGTCGCTCTCGCACTGCCACAATGTGCGCACCTGTTCAGCCAGCCGCTCAACCTCGGCAGCCTGGCCACGACTGCCGGCGACGATGCAGCGCGGTGCCAGCGCGTCGCTGCTGCGCTGCTCAGCCAGCAGCTCGAGCTGCAGTTCCAGCTGATCGTTGAAAATCGCGAAACCGGCAAAGCGGTCGCTGCGGTACAGCACCCGCTCACCGTCGACAAAGAGCAGGCTGCTGTTGAGCTGCCAGGGTGTGGCCAGCAGGTCGGGGACGATGGCATCCGCTTCAATGCCATGACTGTAGAGCTGGTCGAGCCACTGAATCAGCAGCTCATGATGAATCACTGCCACCGGCAACGGCTCATCGCCGACAATTTTCTGGTCTGGCAGCGCGAGATGCACTTCCTCGATATTGTCGGCGATCAGCTCCTCGACCATGTACGGCAGCGCCTGCTTGATATGGCGCAACTGGCGGGAAGGGATGCGTACCGAGGTGAGCAGTGTGAGTTCGGCCGGCACCAGCAGCGTCAGCCGCGCTGCTCCCAGCCAGGGAGCCAATGCCGCAGCCAGACTCGCCAGCGGTGCGCTGCCTCCTTCCTGTAACTGGCCCTGCGCGCCGATCAGCCACCAACCCAGCGGGGTGCCGGGATGCAGCGTTTCGGTGGCGAGCTGAACGACGATCTGCTGCCTCATGGTCTTATCTCTTCGCTGAGGGAGAGCCGCTCCCGCGCCACGACATGAATGGCGCCGGCATTGTTGTCCCGGCGCAGGACGGTTCGCAACCGTTGCCAGTAATCGCCGATATTGACCGTTACGGTCACTTCGAAATAGCTCGAGTCCACGCTCACCTGCCCAGCCAGGCCAGTGGCAGCCGCACCGACGAAATCGATAAAGGCCTGGGTAGTGGCAAATCCGCCCCGCTGCTGCCGGCTGATGATCCGGGATGCCGTGGAGTCGTCGATTATAGGCGACAGCGCCCGCAGCACCTCGGCCGGTGCCGTATTGACATTGACCGGCACGAACGCCGGCAGCGTGGTCACAAAAGGTGCCAGCCGGTGATACTGCTCTGCCGACAGCGACGGCATCTGACGCAGCGCACTGGAGTGGGCCTCAGGGCGATTGGCCGCCAGCAGATCGCTGAAGGCGCCATCTTCGCCGCCCGCCGGCAGCGGTTCGCGATCGGGGTCGATCCAGTCCTGCCACTGATCGGCCAGCTTCGCGTCCAGTCCCAGCACTGTCAGCAATCGCAAGAGCTGAGCGCGCTGCGCCGCATCCGGCGCCCCCTCTCCGGTCACCAGATTGTTGAGGTTGAACCGCGCCTGCAAATCGGCAATCTCAATGGTCATCTCCCCAGCGTCGATCTCGAACAGCTGGCTGGCGTCCACCCGCGCCCACGCTTCGGTCAGCAGATCAACGCCCCGCTCGCCTTCGCGCAAGTCATTAGCCAGCAGTTGCCGCGCGTACGCCTCACCGCCCAGTGCATAGTGCCAGGCCTGTCGGCTGCCGATCAGATTGGCGGCGCTGCGCTGGCTGAGCTGCGCCCGCTCCAGCATGGCGGCAGCCAGAACCGCCACCAGAGCGAATACCAGCAGCACGGTAATCAGCGCTACCCCGCGCTGACGATCGCGGCTGCTCGGCACCTGAGCCAGTCCGGACGCCATCAGTCAGAACACCCGGAACAGGCGGCGCAGTTCGCCGAAACGCGGATGCTGCAGCTGTACGATGATGGCGCGCGGCGCGTCGGCCAATGACTCTGCCCGGTCCTGCCGGGACGCGTCACCCGGAGCCGCTGGCAGGGGCCAGCGTTCGCTGAGACCTTTGGGCCCCTGCACCGCAAAACTCAGCGCCTCGACGTCTTCCAGCAGCACCTGCACCAGCGCAGTTTCCATGCCTGTACGGTCGACCACGGGCCAGACGTGGCGCAGCAGATGCGTGCGCTCGTCGCCAAACCAGGTACTGTCAGCAACTTCGCGGTCGGGATGGGGACCGAGGCTGTAGGCTACCCGCTGCAGCGAGCTGCGCGGCAGCTCCAGCGGATTCAGGCGGCCACCGCGGGTAAACCGGAGCGGCTGCCTGGCCTCGGGGTCGACCAGCAGCCACGCCTCGCTGCTGTCACCGACGCGCACCGGCCGTCGCACCATCATTTCAATATCGCTCTGCAGCTGGGCAAAAGTACGGTTGAGCCGGCGCAGCTCCAGAGCGCGCTCACTGAGCCGCTCCTCGGCAGTCATCACGCTGCTGAGCACCTGCCAGGCGGCAGCGCCCAGCAGCGCAAAGATGGCAAGTGCCACCAGCGTTTCCACCAGCGTAAAGCCGCGGCTGTTCGATCGGCGGTTCACGTCTCCCCCTGAAACGTGACCAGTCGCACCAGCGCATAATCGCTGTCGTCACGACCTTCGGACGCCAGCCCGACAGAGACTTCCACTTTCCGCAGCTGCGGCATTGCGGTGGTGCCCACCTCGGTGGCCACGCGCCAGCGCAGCTCGCCCTCAGTGATCTCCTCGACAGTGCGTCCCAGTGGCAGCGGCTGTCGAGCGGCTGCCAGCGCGGCCAGCCGGTCCTCGGCAAGCCACAGTGCCGCGGTGCGCTGTTCCAGCGCCAGCTGCTGGGCCAGCCCCTGATGGGTCTGGCGCATGATGGCAGCCGCCGAGACCGCAAATACCGCCAGCGCTACCAGCACCTCCAGCAGCGTAAAACCGCGCGGGTGACGGCGCCGGCGGATCATGGCGCCAGGCTCCACCGGACCGGCCCAGTGCCGTCACTGCTGACGGTCGCCGACAATTCAGCCAGTGCCAGCGTCAGCTCGAACGGTGTCATCTCGCCACCGGGAAAGAGCAGCAATTGCGGACGCAGCGTGGTCTCACGCTGACGCCGGGCCTTGATGGCAGCCAGTGTCTCGCCCGACATTCCCTCCTCCGGCAGCGCCACGTCCAGCGTGATCGACGGATCAAATGCATACGGCGTAAACGGTCGTTCAGTCAGCACCCGCCAGCGCCGCTCGCGCGGCTCAAATACGACAAACTGGTAATCCTGTTCATTGATGACCAGCCCGATATCGCTGCTGCGCACGATGGCTTCGTCCAGGGCGAGGTTTAGCAGCGTGGCCAGGCGCGACGCTTCCGCCTCCAGCCGGTCGCGATCGCTGCGGCCATAGTTGAGGAGGAGGATGCCGGCCACCACGGCCACGATGACCAGGACAACCAGTACTTCGAGCAGGGTGAAGCCTGCGGTATTACTCGTCCGCCCAGTTGCCGATGTCGGCATCGTAGCCCTCCCCGCCTTCACGTCCGTCTGCGCCGAACGACCAGAGGTCGTAAGGACGGCCATCCTGGCCGGGCGTCATGTAGTTGTAGGGATTGCCCCAGGGATCGAGCGGCACCCGCTGCCTGAGGTAACCCTCCGGATTCCAGTTGCGCGGTTCCGGTGCCGATGTCGGTCTGGTCACCAGCGCTTCCAGCCCCTGATCGGTGGTCGGGTAACGGTTGTTATCGAGCCGGTACATTGCCAGTGCCTGCTCCAGCGTACTGATATCCGCTCTCGCAGCCGTGACCCGGGCCTTGTCGACCCGACCCAGGATGTTCGGTGCGACCAGTCCGATCAGAATGCCGATGATGACCACGACCACCATGATTTCAATCAGGGTGAAACCACGCTGCTCTCTTGTCAGGCGCGGGCTGCGAGGTGCGGTGCGGAAATTTGTCATAGCTGCTCTCCGGAAATTCAGGCGGCGTCAGATCAGTTGGTTGAGACTGAAGATGGGCTGCAGGATCGCGATCACGATCAGCAGAACGATGCCACCCATGATCAGCAGCATCACCGGCTCGAAAATTCCCAGCAGGCTGCTGACGATATTGTCGAATTCGTTCTGCTGACTCTGGGCGACGCGCTCCAGCATGGTGCCCAGCTCGCCGCTGGCCTCGCCACTGGCAATCATCGAAATCATCATTGGCGGAAAATAGCCACTCTGCTCAAGCGCGCGGTTCAGGCTGCCGCCTTCACGCACTTGCTGCGTCGCCTCGGCGACCACATGGCGCAGCCAGCGATTGGGCAGGACCTCGCCGGCGATCGCCAGCGCTTCCACCAGGGGTAAACCGCTGCCGGTCAGCGTGCTCAGCGTACTGGCGAAGCGCGCGCTGTTATTGCCGCGACTGAGCCGGCCCAGCAGCGGCAGAGTCAGCAGCCGCCGATCCCACTGCAGGCGAAAGGCCGGCTGCGCCAGCGCCCGGCGCAACATGAGCCCACCGCCCAGCAACAGCAGCATCACCAGCCAGCCCCAGTTACTGACGAAGTTGCTGGTCGCAATCAGGGCGCGGGTCAGCAGCGGCAACGCCTGACCCTGACCACTGATGACATCCACCACGCCAGGCACCACGAATGCCATCAGCCCGGCAACAATGGCAGTGGCGACGATCACGAGCAGTGCAGGATAAAGCAGCGCCAGCCGTACTTTCTGGCGGGCGGCGTGGCTCGCCTCGGTGTAATCGGCCAGCCGCGTCAGTACCACATCCAGACGCCCGGCGTGTTCGCCGGCAGCCACCGTGGCGCGATACTGGCTGGGGAACGCAGCGGGAAACTCAGCCAGACTGGCAGCCAGTGTATGACCTTCCAGCACGCGAGAACGAACGGCGGAAACGGTGGTTCTGATGCGCGGTTTATCGCTCTGACGGCCGACCGCCGCCAGCGCCTCTTCCAGCGGCATGGCGGCGGCCAGCAGCGTTGCCAGCTGACGCGTGATCAGTGCCAGCTCGGCCACCCGTAGCGCAGGGCCTCTGCCGAACACGCGTCCGCGCCCACTGCTGCTGGGCGCTGCGGCTTCGATGCGCAGCGGAGCCAGCCCTCGATCGCGCAGCAGTTGCCGCACCTGGCGCGAGCTGTCCGCCTCCAGCACACCGCGCTGCTCCCGCCCCCGGTCGTCGAGCGCAGCATAACTGAACGCCGCCATCTCACTCCTCCTGGGTCACACGCAGCACCTCTTCCAGCGTGGTGATGCCCTCGTGCACGCGCTCCAGCCCGCTGTCGCGGATGCTGCGATGCCGCTCGCGTGCAATCCGCAGCATCTGCTCCTCACTCGCCCCGCTGTGGATCAGCTGGCGCAGCTCATCGTTGACAACGATGAGCTCATAAATCCCGGTGCGACCGCGAAAGCCACTCTGATTACACTCGGCACACCCTGCGGGCCGCCATACTTGACTGGCGAGCCCGACGATCCGCTCCATCTCGCGGGGCACATCAGGGCGCTTGCAGTGCGGGCAAAGCACCCGCACCAGCCGCTGCGCCAGCACTCCGATCAGGCTCGATGCCAGCAGGAACGGTTCCACGCCCATATCGCGCAGCCGGGTCACGGCCCCGATCGCGGTATTGGTGTGCAGGGTGGAGAGCACCAGGTGGCCGGTGAGACTCGCCTGTACAGCGATGTCGGCCGTCTCGCGATCGCGGATTTCACCGACCATGATCACATCCGGGTCCTGGCGCAGAATGGCCCGCAGACCCCGGGCGAAAGTCATGTCGGCCTTGGCGTTGACCTGGGTCTGACCGATGCCCTCGATGTTGTATTCGATCGGGTCCTCGACCGTGAGGATGTTGCGCGTCTGATCGTTGATCTCGGTGAGACCGGCATAGAGCGTGGTGGTTTTACCCGAGCCGGTGGGGCCTGTTACCAGCAGAATCCCGTGCGGTCGCAGCAGCAGTTCGCGGAACTGTTCATGCAGTCGGCCGGGCATGCCGAGGCTGGAGAGCCGCAGGCGGCCAGCCTCCTTGTCCAGCAATCGCAGCACCACCCGCTCGCCCGCACTGGAAGGCAGCGTCGACACCCGGATATCGACATCGCGGCCGCCGACGCGGAGCGAGATACGCCCATCCTGCGGAATACGCTTCTCGGCGATATCGAGCCGCGCCATTACCTTGATCCGGGAGACCAGCAGCGGTGCCAGCTCACGCTTGGGCTGCACCACTTCGCGCAGCACGCCGTCAACCCGGTAGCGTACAACCAGCCGGCGTTCGAAGGTCTCCAGATGAATGTCCGAGGCGTTCTGCTTGATCGCCTCTGTCAGCAGTGCATTGATGAGGCGGATGATCGGCGCGTCGTTCTCTTTCTCCAGCAGATCCTCGGTCTCCGGCACTGCATTGGCGATGGATGCGAGATCCATCTCGCCGCCGAGATCCTCTACCATCTGCATGGTTTCGTTGGAGTCGCGCTCGTAAGCCTGCGCCAGCCGGCGGTCGAACTCCGCTTCGGGCACTGCCTCACAGCGGAAGCGCTGACGCAGAATACGCCCAACTTCCGCGAGCACCTGCGGCGTGACACTGGGGCGGTGACAGACAACCGCTTCGCCGTCCGCGCCGGAACTGACGAACACGCCGTAGCGGCGCGCGAAGCTGAACGGCAGAGGTTTCACGCGCGAGGCCGTCATCGTCGCCATGATGTTCGGAGAATCCATCCTTTACTCCGGCCACGCCGCCCGGGCGGCGCAACGCTTCTTTTGCTGAGTGGGACGCACTATTCTGACCACTGTTCCTGGCAACCACTGTCACACAGACGACTCTGTATATAGGTGAACCAGGCGTCCGCGGGTGATGGGAGCGACCATCTGTGCGCGGGTTCACGCTGTGTGACAACAGCCAGAGCCGTTTGGACCCGTTTCGCGGATAGCGCCGTAACTATCTGGAAGCGCGGCTATAATGGCCGACATAATGA
This sequence comes from Gammaproteobacteria bacterium, assembly GCA_029265075.1. Lineage (GTDB taxonomy): Bacteria > Pseudomonadota > Gammaproteobacteria > Pseudomonadales > CAMLJR01 > CAMLJR01. The sequence goes on from JAJUJZ010000002.1 coordinate 51,225, forward strand.
CACCTCATCAAGCGGAGCTCCGCACTTGGGACGGATTCAGACATGGCAATGGCGGTTACCGCTCGGCCTGTCGCAGCGCTGGCTGCCACTGGCAGCAGCGCTTCCGCTGTTCTGCCTGCTCGTTCTCGACAGCTTTTCGATCATCGAGACGCTGAGCTATCAGCCCGCCACACCCCGCCCCACCACTCAGTCGATGGCTCAGCCAGGCGAAGTCGCGGGACGTATCGCGGCCGCGGAGTGGTTTGGCGTCGCCCCGGAACAACCGGAATCTTTCTCGACGCTGCCCGAAACTGACCTGGCGCTGACGCTGCGCGCCGTTTTCGTCGGCGAGCAACAGAGCAGTGCCATCATCGAAAACCGGGACGGGATAGCCCAGGTGATACGCGCCGGCAGTGCGATTGCGCCCGGCATTACGCTGACGGAAGTACGGTCAGACCGGGTGGTGGTCACGCGCAATGGCCGCGCCGAACAACTCTTCTTCCCGAGCGAACCTGCGGCCACGCTGTCCGCTCCCCCTGCCACTGCTGCAGCCACCCCGCCCGCTGCAGCCAGCGCTCCGTTAACCGAAGAACAGAAGCGGGCCAGCATTCTGCGGCGACTCGAAGCGCTGCGCGCCCGCGGCGCCGGCTAGATGGAAGGATCGAAACCATGACCCGATGGAGCCTCATGAACCGCGTCGCGCCGCCGTCGCGTCACCTGGCGCTTGCCACCTGGCTGGCAGTCGCTGGCGTCTGCACCGCCCTGCCACTGGCGGCACAGCCGGCCAGCGAGGAAACCATCACCATGAACCTGCGCGACGCCGATATTCGCAGCGTCATTCAGTGGGTGGCTGATCTCACTGGCCGCAACATGGTGGTACACCGTGACGTGACTGGTCGCGTCACCGTGCTTTCAGCCCGCCCCGTCACGGCCGCGGAAGCCTATCGCCTGTTCCTGTCGATGCTGCAGGTGAACGGCTATGCCGCCATCGATACCGGCGATGCGGTGAAAATCGTGCCCGCCGAGCAAGCCAGTCGCAGCGGCGCGCCGTTTAGCGACAGCGGTGCTGGCGATACCGTGGTTCAGCTCTTTGAAACACGCAATGTACCGGCGCGGGAACTGGCGCAGATGCTGCGGCCGCTGGTGAGCGAAAACGGCGTTGTGTCGGCCGATGCCGGCAGCAACCGTCTGGTGGTGGCCGATCGTGCCCGCACTGTCGCGGAGCTCGGGCGCCTCATCGAGCAGCTCGACCGTGCCGGTACTGCCGAGGTGGAGATGATCCGTCTGCGGCACGCCAATGCCGTCAATCTGGTCAAGAGTCTGCAGGGCTTGTTTCCGGAGCAGTCACGTGGCGGCGAAGGTGACCAGGGCCGCCCGCTGACGCTTTCTGCCGATGAGCGATCGAACAGCCTGCTGGTGGGCGGTGATCCGGTCCGCCGCGCCCAGATTCGCCGCCTTGTGACAGAGATGGATACCGAGATCGTCGGCGGCGGCGCCGCACAAGTGATCTATCTCCGGTATGCCAAAGCGACCGAGCTGGCCCCTATTCTGAAGGGGCTGGCAACAACCATGCTGGAGGATCAGCGCGAGACGCAGACACCGGTCAGTATCGAAGCCAGCGAGAGCGCCAACGCGCTGGTGGTCAACGCGCCGCCTGCCCTGATGAGCACCGTACGCGAAGTTGCCGGACAGCTCGACGTCCGGCGCGCGCAGGTGCTGGTCGAAGCACTGATTGTGGAAGTACGCGGTGTGGTAGACAAAGATCTCGGCGTGCAGTGGATGACGGCCAGTGCGGACGATCTCAACGACAGCAGCGGCTTCGTCGGCGTCAACACGCGCGGCCGGCTCGGCATGGGCTCGGCACAGGTCGATGATGCCGGCAACATCATCAGCATCACGCCCGGTGCAGGCATCACGCTGGGCTACTTCGAGAACGGCAACCTGCAGGCAGCGATCCGGGCACTGAGTGAAACGACACAGGCTAACATCCTCTCGACGCCAACCATCGTCGCGATTGACAACCAGCCGGCATCGCTGCTGGTCGGTCAGAACGTGCCGCTGGTGACCGGTGAAGTGACCGGCGCGGCTGCCGATGTCGAAAACCCCTTCACCACCTACGAACGCAAGGATATCGGAACGTCGCTGGAGATCCTGCCGCGCATCAATCAGGGTGACTCGATCACGCTTGAGATCCGCCAGACCGTTGAGGATATCGACCCGTCCACCAGCGCCCGCGACATCGTTACCAACAAGCGCGAGATCGTAACGACTGCACTGGTGCGCGATGGCAGCGTGCTCGTGCTGGGCGGGCTGATCAGTGATGCCGATACGACTATCGAAGAGAAAGTGCCAGTGCTGGGCGACCTGCCGCTGATCGGCCGCCTGTTCAGCAGCCGCGGGACCACACGTTCCAAAACCAACCTGATGGTGTTCATCCGGCCGGTGATTCTGAACGACGAAGAGCGCATCAGCGAAGCCAGTCAGCGCCGCTACGAATACATGCGCAATGAACAGCGCCGCGCCGCCGAGCAGCCGCCCACCACGACCGAAAAGCGGCAGCCGCAGCCGGAACTGGAGCCTTTCGAGCGTTTCGCAGCACCCGATCGGCCGTAGCGCGTCCCGTTACAGTGGCTGCCGCTGACTGAAGCGCTGCCACCAGCGCAGCAGCAGGCGATCCGCGCTGCCTTCAGCGGCGAGCCCCATCCGCTCCTGCCAGGAGCGCTTCTGCTGATACTGCACCAGATACAGCTCGTGGTCCTTGCGCTGCGCCATCAGCCACTCGTCACTGGTCTGAACCTGATCCACCAGTTTCAGCGCGAGTGCCTGAGAGCCGTACCAGACCTCGCCGGTAGCGATGCGATCAACATCCACTTGATGACGATGCTCGGCGACATGCACCTTGAACAGCTGATGGGTCTCTTCCAGCTCCTCCAGAAATTTGCGGCGTCCCTTCTCGGTGTTTTCCCCGAGTACGGTAAGCGTCCGTTTGAACTCACCGGCGGTGTGCAGCTCGACATCGACATCGTGCTTTTTGAGCAGCCGATGGAAATTCGGCACCTGCGCCATCACTCCGATGGAGCCAATCAGCGCGAATGGCGCGGCGATGATGGTGTTGGCAATACACGCCATCATGTAGCCTCCACTGGCGGCGACCCGATCGACTGCTGCAATCAGCGGCAGCCCGGCATCAACTACACGTTGCAGCTGTGAGGCCGCCAGCCCGTAACTGTGGACCATGCCGCCACCACTCTCGATGCGCACCAGCACCTGATCGCCGGCCCGGGCCACCGTCAGTACAGCGCTGATCTCCTCACGCAGGTTGTCGACGGCCGAGGCGCGGATATCACCATCGAATTCAAGGACGAAAACCCGGTTGCGCTGCGGGTGGCCTCCGCCTTTGCGGCGTGCCTTGTCATCCGCCTTGCGCCGCTTGCGCTCAGCCTTTTCCAGCGCCTTGTACTCATGCTCGTCGAGGATGGCGGCGTTCAGCGTCTCCTGGTAATCCTCGAGACGTTCACTCAGGCTGGTGACTTCGATGTGCCCCAGCCGCGGCCGCTGGCGCTGCCGCATCCCCACCGCCACGAGGCCAGCAACGGTGATTAGAATGGCCAGCACGAGGGTAATGGCCTTGGCCAGAAACAGGCCGTAGTCGTACAGAAATTCCAAGAAATGCTCTCCACCTAGATCGACGAGACGGCTCCGACACTGGCAGTGCGCTGGATCCGGGCGGCCATACTTACCGCCACCCGGTCACACGTCAAGGGTGAAAGGCTGGGACAGGTGCTGCGGTTCTTCAGGTGCGAACGCCAAGCGCGCCGAGACTCTCTTCAGCGACGTTGAGAATGCGCTCGTCGGGGGTACGCTGAGCAGCCAGTTCGCTGAGGTAGTATTCGAGGCTGATCAGGGCGTCGGCAAGCGTCTCGACCAGCTGCTGACGCTGCTGGTCGGTGTAATCGCGGCTGCGACTGCAGCTTTCGACAAAGCCGACGCAGCCCCGCAGCAACCCGGCCGGGCGCTCCTGCCCGAGCATCTGCATGGCACCGCGCACCGTATCGAGAGTGGTACCGACATTGCCAATATGGATCGGGTCGAAGCCCGATTCGAGGTAGGTGGTGACGGCCCGTTTGGCGAGCGTCAGCCCCGCCTGTGACTCTTCGATGACAATACGCATCGCTTCTGCCAGCTGGCTCTCTGCAATCACCAGCCGGCGCATGTTTTCCGAGACCTGGCCGAGGTTTTCCGCATCGGGTGACTGGCGGTAGAGACCCAGCAGCGAACTTTCTATAAACAGCAGTGCATCGGCCACTGCCAGAAACTGCTCCGTCGAAAAGTCGCTGCTCTGGGCAGTCCACTGTTCGATGCGACCGAGCTGGTTGCGCAGAATATCGCTGGCAGCGTTCAGGTTCAGCACCTGAAGGGTATCGGCGACCCGTTCCAGAATGTCGCGCAGACTGGCAAGCTCTTCGGCCGGCAGGCTCTGGTGGAGCGATCCGACCTCCAGAATCTCCTTGGCCTGACGCAGCTCTTCCTTCACAGCCTTCACGATGGAGTCGATCGCCGCGGTGCCCGGACCCCGCATCAGCTCGCGCTGCCGCGCCAGCTCGCGATCATCAACTGGCCCTGGCGAGAGCCCGAAGGCAGCGGCCACCTGCTCAGCCAGGCCCGGTCTCGGTGTGGACAGGGCCAGCAGGAACTGCAGCTCCATGCGCAATGTGGTGTCGTTCCCTGACAGTGCCTGTTCACCCTGGCGGACGTAACGTGCCATTAGTCGTTCGATAGCACCGAGCGTGCGCCGGCGATTCAGGTTAAGCGTCAGGCCACCATTGGCCAGCCGCTCAGTCACGGCCGCGGCCAGCCACCAGAAGCCGTTACTGGCCTGCGGCTCGGTGAGCGCCGCAAACCGCTGACAGGCGCGCGCGATGAGCCGCAGGTTGAGTGCTTCGTTCTGCTGCTTGAGGATGGCCAGCAAGCCGACCTGGAACATCTGCTGCAACCGCGCCAGCTCCTGCGGCCGGCTGGCGACAGCGGGTGCCGGTAACGTGTCGGTGAGCGGCTGCAGCGGCGGCTCGCCAGAGAAGTGGTATTCGGGAATAAGTGGCTGACGCCGCGCCACCCGCAGCTCGTTGACGTACGGGATAACCAGCATCGGGTGGCCAGTCTGACGGGTCGCAACCAGTTCGATGTAGCGCGGCAACGCAAAGAAGGCGTGGCTCAGTGCCCCTGCCAGGGCTTCGGCCGAGGCGCCACCGGCGCTGGCAATATCGGTTGCGGCAGCGCTGATTTCATCGGCCAGCAGGGCGGCGCCCGGAAACTGGATCATCCGCAATGTGCCGCCGATCTGTGCCATGTCAGTACGGCAGTTCTCCAACGCTTCGGTATTGGCTCCGTCGAGCAGAAACACCTCGAACTCACCGGCTGCGCGCTGGATGGTCGCCTCCAGCTCCTCCCGAATCAGCGCCAGCGAATTGAGATTCACGTTGGGGTGGTGGGTCACGACAACTCCCTTTCTATCGGTGCCGACGCAGAGCAGAAAACGCTCCCGGGGCAGCTGCCTGTCAGCCGCCAGGCGCTTCTGGAAAAGCCCATGGGTTATAGCACAAAGATCGCAACCGTGACGGAGCGGCAGACTGCTTTGCGAGCACGGTCGAAGTAGCGCCGGTCAGGCGTTCGCGATCTCGTCCGTTTCGAGCTTCCGAAACAGCGTGGCGCCGCCACTGGCCTTGTCGATCTCCTGCAGCCGCTGTTCGTGCGCCGCCAGTTCCGCCGCACTGGCCCGGATCACTCGCAGCGGCAGCCGATCGGCCGGCAGCCGGCGAATCTGATAGCCGCTCTGGCCTCCGTCCTGCGCACCACCGTCCTCACCTGCCAGGGCGAGCGCAGTCTGACCGCCTGTGAGGGCAAGATAAACATCTGCGAGAATTTCCGCGTCGAGCAGCGCGCCGTGCAGTTCGCGATGAGAGTTGTCGACGCCGTAGCGCTGACAGAGCGCATCGAGGTTATTGCGCTGTCCGGGGTGGCGCTGACGTGCCATCGCCAGCGTATCGGTGACACGGCAGATTGACTCTACCGCTGGCAGATCGCGACCCAGCATCTGCAGCTCGGCGTTGATGAAGCCGATATCGAATGCAGCGTTGTGGATGACCAGTTCGGCGCCGCGGATAAACTCCAGAAACTCGTCGACCACGTCGCCGAAGCGGGGCTTGTCGCGCAGGAATTCGTCCGTGATGCCGTGGACCTCCATCGCACCCGCCTCGACTTCACGGTCGGGGTTGAGGTAGACGTGGTAGTGGCGGCCGGTCAGCCGGCGATTGATGATCTCAACACACCCTATTTCAATCAGGCGATGTCCCTGTGTGACTTCCAGCCCAGTGGTTTCGGTATCCAGTACCACCTGACGCATTACTTCACTCCTGTCGCGAGCCCGGCCCGCATTTCATCAATGGCGCGATTGGCCAGCGCGTCCGCCATCTCGTTTTCGCGATGGCCACTGTGCCCCTTGATCCAGTGCCACTCAATCTTGTGGCGGGCCGCTTCCTGATCGAGCCGCTGCCAGAGATCAACGTTCTTAACAGGCTGTTTGCCGGCCGTCTTCCAGCCGCGCCGCTTCCAGTTGGCGAGCCACTCCGTGATGCCCTTGCGGACATACTGGGAATCCGTCGTGAGCTTTACGTGACAAGGCTCTCGCAGTGCGGCGAGTGCCTCAATTGCAGCCATCAGCTCCATACGATTATTGGTGGTCAGCGGCTCGCTGCCGTATAGACTCTTCTCGACTGTGCCGTAGCGCAAGACCGCGCCCCAGCCGCCGGGCCCGGGATTACCCTTGCAGGCTCCGTCGGTAAAAATTTCAACCACTTTCATCGGTATCGCGTCGCGTCCGGCAGAGGCGGCGCCTCGCGGGCCGCGGTCAGTTCAGGTCAGTTACATGTCGGGCCGGTATCAGCCGGCTGCGCGCCCGGTCGGCTTCGCCACCGGCAGCGCTACCAGCCGTGGCCGCCCTTTGGTCCAGCGTGGCTTCAGAGGAATGCCTGCGGCCACTTCTTTGCGGGCGGACAGCAGATAAATCCCGCCCAGGGGCCAGTAATCTCGCCACAGCGGCCCCTCATCCGCTGCCGGCTGGCGCGCCGTGCGATGCAACGGCAGCTGCGAAAACCCGTACTCCACCCGCTCGCAGCCGAACCCCAGCAGCGCCAGCCAGTCGCGTAGCCGGGGGACCGTCAGACTATGCCGCTGCCACGCCACACTCCGCCCAAAGTCCGCGGCGAGCCTGAGCCGTGCGCCCAGCAGCGACCAGGGGTTGAAACCCATCAGCAGCAGCCGCCCGTGCGGAACGAGCACCCTGTGCAGCTCGCGCAGTACCGCATGAGGGCTGACGCAGAACTCCAGACTGTGGTGCACGATCACAACATCCAGACTGTCACAGTCAAAAGGCAAGGACTGGTAGTCGCACTGGATAAAAGGCTGACCATCGGCCCGGAATACCGGTCCCGCCCTGAAGCAGCGCTGAACCCGGCTGCCGTCAAACAGCGTCAGCGAATCGTCCACGCTCAGCTGCAGCAGGTGGTAGCCGAAACATTCGTCCAGCTGTCGCATCAGCAGCCGCCGCTCGGCAGCAAGCACAGCAGCACCCAGCGGCGTGGTGAACCAGTCCTGCAGGGCGCGCGCCGAAACCGCGGCGGATGGTACTTTTCTCCAGGCTGACATAGCCGACTGATCACCTCCGGCATTGACGGTCGGCAAGGCGGCTATAGTACCCTCTCGCCGGGACATTCCCAACGACCATCCAGTCAAACTACTGCAGCAAGATATATGAGGAGAGGCCCGACCATGAATATCGAGCCGATTGCCGCCTTCCGTGACAACTACATCTGGGCCATCAGGGAGGGTGCTCGAGCCATTGTGGTCGACCCCGGCGATGCCGAGCCCGTACTCGAATGGTGTCGCCGCAACGGTGTCACGATTGAAGGCATCTGGGTGACGCACCACCACCCCGACCACGTCGGTGGCGTCGCGCGCCTGCAGGAACTGTTTCCCGAGCTAAGTGTAGCCGGCCCGCAGGGCGGCCGGTTCGAAGGTATCGACCAGGGGCTCGTTGACGGGGACACCATTGCCGCCTTTGGTCACCGCTTTCAGGTGCTGAGCGTACCGGGCCATACGCTGGATCACATCGCCTACTTCTGTGACACACTGACGCCACCGGTGCTGTTCTGTGGTGACACTCTGTTTGCGGGCGGGTGCGGCCGGGTCTTCGAAGGTACGCACGAGCAGATGCAACAGAGTCTGGACCGGCTGCGTTCGCTGCCCGCGAACACGCTGGTCTACTGCGCTCACGAATATACTGCCGCGAACCTGCGTTTTGCGGCCGCAATCGAGCCGGACAACGCCGCGCTGCAGGCGCGCATCCAGGAAGTGGCGGCGGCGCGGGCCGCTGGTGAGCCGACGGTGCCGACCACAGTGGAGCGCGAGCTGGCCACCAACCCGTTCCTGCGCTGGGACCAGCCAGCGGTGGTCGCCGCCGCGGCAGAGCGTGGCGCGGGTCGCGAGCCGGTTGAGGTGTTCGCCACGATTCGGCTCTGGAAAGATCAGTTCTGATGACTCTGCTTTGACGATTCTCGCGCTGGCTCATACACTTGCGCCATTTGAGCCAGCGAGCGGATCGATGCAGCCCTCTTTTCCACCCCGACTGACTCGTCACCGGTGTTCTTTTTTCTCAGCGCTGCTGCTTCTGTTTGCACTGGTCCTCGCCGGCTGTTCGACTTCCGATGAGCGGCCGCCGGAAAGCGGCGTCAGCACATCGGGCAGCAACGGCAGCGCACTTCCGGGCGACACCGACGCCTGGTTCGAAGACGACACCGACAGCACACCGCGCGCGCAGGCCAAAGTGCCCTTTCCCCTGGAACACGACACGGTCTGGCCGCGGTTGCGCAACGGCCTGCAGCTGACGCAGTACCGCCACCAGTGGATCGACCAGGAGCTGACCTGGTACCGGCAGCATCCGGCCTATCTCTACCGCACTACCACGCGCGCCCAGCGCTATCTGCACCATGTGCTCAGCGAGGTTGAGCAGCGCGGCATGCCCAGCGAGCTGGCGCTGCTGCCCCTGGTGGAAAGTGGTTACAACCCCTTCGCCTATTCACGCAGTGGTGCCGCCGGCGCCTGGCAGTTCATGCCGCCCACCGCCGACCGTTTCAATCTGCGCCGCAACTGGTGGTATGACGGGCGCAAGGATGTGGTCGCCTCGACCGCTGCCGCGCTCGACTATCTGCAATACCTGCACAACAAGTTCGACGACTGGCTACTTGCCGTCGCGGCTTACAACTTCGGCGAAGGCAGCATCCAGCGTGCCATCAACGCCAACCGGGAACGCGGGAAGCCAACCGACTTCTGGCATCTCACCCTGCGCGCCGAGACTCGCGCCTATGTGCCCAAGCTGCTGGCGCTCGGCCGGCTGGTCCAGGAGCCACAGCGCTACGGCGTCAGTTTCTACCCGATTCCTGACCGCCCCTACTTCACCATTGTCACGGCGGAAGGTCAGATCGACCTTTCCCGGGCCTCGGCGCTGGCGGGTCTCAGCGCCGACGAAATCTTTCGCCTCAACGCTGGTTACACCCACGGGGTAACCGACCCCGGCGCCAGTCATCAGCTGGCGGTGCCGGTCGAAGCAGCAGCCCGCTTCCGGCGCGAGCTGCCTAAAGCGCTCGACACCACCATCGCCAGCGCGCAGCGTTATACCGTGGTCAAGGGCGATACGCTGAGCGCCATCGGCCGCCGCTTCAAGGTCCCAGTATCGGCATTGCAGGCTGCCAACGGGCTCGATTCAGCGAGTATCCGGATTGGTCAGCAGCTCATTATCCCGGGTGGTACACCCGCCGCGGTAGCGAACCTGACGCCGCCGGCCAACGCGCGCCAGGTGCTGCATACGGTCAAAGCCGGTGAAGTGCTGTGGCGTATCGCCCGCCAGTACGGCGTCACGCCGCAGGAAATCCAGCGCTGGAATGGTCTGGATCCCGACGACGGGCTGCGTGCCGGCGAGCGCCTCAGCATCTGGACCCGGCACGGCACCGCGGTGGCAGCGACTGTCGCGACGAACACGCCGGTAGCAGACACCAGTGGCAACCACAAAGTCGGATATACCGTGCGGCCGGGCGATTCGCTCTATGCCATCGCGACCCGCTTCAAGGTGGGTGTGGAAGACATTGTTCGCTGGAACCGGGTCAACAGTCATATGCTGTTTCCCGGACAGAAGCTGACGCTCTATGTGGCGCCGGGCACTAAGCTCAATTGAACGCGTGGCCTGCCGTCACCGGCCCGGCGCTGCAGCGTCCGCTGCCTCCCCTTTCCGGCATCGCGCCATCTTGCTACCGTAGCCGGTCCTGATCCGGATAGAGCCCGATGACAGCCTATTTCATACGGCGCCTGCTGCTGGTCATTCCGACATTCATTGGCATCACGCTGCTGGTGTTTGCCGTCACCCGGGTGGTGCCGGGCGGTCCCATCGAGCGACTCATTCAGCAGAATGTGATGCAGGCAGCCGGCAGCAGCGCGGCCGCCACGCGCACCGGCCATACGCTTTCGGCCGAACAGCTCGCCCAGCTCGAAGCCTATTACGGCTTCGACCAGCCGACGCTGGTGGCTTACGGACGCTGGCTCTGGCGGGTGCTGCAGTTCGATCTGGGCAACTCCAGCCGCTACCAGGACCCGGTCTGGAATCTGGTCAGGGAACGCTTTCCAATATCGATTTTCTACGGTGCCACCACACTGGTGATCACCTATCTCGTATGCATTCCACTGGGGATTGCGAAGGCGGTGCGCCATGGCTCAAGGCTGGACCACGTGTCGTCCGCACTCGTGTTTCTGGGCTACGCGGTGCCAAGTTATGTGGTCGGCATCGGGTTGCTGACAGTATTTGCCTCCTGGCTGGACTGGGCGCCGCTCGGCGGGTTCATCAGCGATGACTTTGAGCAGCTGTCGACCGGCGGCAAGATCATTGATGTCATTCACCACGCCACCCTGCCCCTGATTGCCTACCTCTCGGGCGCGTTTGCCCTCACCACGCTGATGATGAAAAACGCGCTGATGGACAACCTGTCCGCCGACTACATGCGCACCGCGATGGCCAAAGGCAACAGCTTCCGCAGAGCGGTGCTGCGCCACGGTTTCCGCAACAGCCTGATTCCCATTGCGACCTCGTTTGGCAACAACATCTCGCTGGTGCTGGGCGGCTCCTTCCTGATCGAGATCATCTTTAACATCGACGGCATCGGGCTGCTCGGCTACGAGTCACTGCTGGAGCGCGACTACCCGGTCGTCATGGGCATTCTGGTGATCAGCTCACTGCTCTACCTGATCGGCAACATTCTTTCCGATCTCTGCGTGGCGCTGGTCGATCCACGTATCCGGTTCGGGGCGTCATGACCATGGCTCTGCTGCGTCTCAACCCTATCACCCGCCGCCGCTGGCAGCGGTTTCGTGAAATCCGTCGCGGCTACTGTTCCGCCTGGCTGTTCGGCCTGCTGATCCTGCTCAGTCTGTGCGCGGAGCTGCTGGTCAATCACCGCGCCATCGTGGTCCATTACGAGGGCCAGTGGTTCTTTCCCACCTACACTCAGGTGCTGCCGGGTACCACCTTTGGCCTCGATTACAGCTACGAGACCGATTACAAGGCGCTGGCGCGGCAGTTTGCCGAGGACGACAGCGGTAACTGGGTGCTGCTGCCACCGGTGCCGTACAGCCCTTATGAGACCGACCTGGAAAGCGACGAATTTCCGCCTTTGCCACCGTCGCTGAGCAGCGGTCATCTGCTGGGCACCGACACTACGGGACGCGATGTACTGGCGCGTCTGCTGTATGGTTTCCGCATCGCCATCGCTTTCTCGCTGCTGCTGCTCGCCTTCGAGTACGTCATCGGCGTCTGCATCGGCTGCCTGATGGGATTTCTCGGTGGTGCCTTCGACCTGATATTGCAGCGCCTGATCGAGATCTGGTCGAACGTACCGTTTCTCTACGTCATCATGATTGTGGCATCGGTAGTGACGCCCAGCTTCTGGTCACTGCTGCTGATCATGATCGCGTTCGGCTGGACCGGCATGACCTGGTATATGCGTACGGCTACCTACAAGGAGAACGCCCGTGACTATGTCACCGCGGCGCGTGCGGTCGGTGCCAGCGGCAGACGCATTGTGTTTCGTCACATCCTGCCCAACACCGTATCGACCATCGTGACATTCATTCCCTTTTCCATCACGGCCGGCATCACCGCCCTCACCGCGCTCGATTACCTTGGTTTCGGGCTGCCGCCACCCACGCCGAGCTGGGGCGAGCTGCTCAAGCAAGGTACCGACAACCTCGAATCACCATGGATTGTCGGCAGCGTGGTGATCGCGATGACGACGGTGCTGCTGCTGGCCACCTTTATCGGTGAAGCGATCCGCGAAGCATTCGACCCAAGGGTTTTCCAGCGCTATGAGTGACGCTCGACTGCGACTGAACTGGCTTGCCAGCGTGTTGCTGTGGGCGCTGCTGCCGGCAGCCATGGCAGCAGAGACGCCACTACCGGAGACCGAGCAGGCTGCTGCTGTCACCGGGGATGTGGCCGCACCCGCCCTACCGGAAGGACTCGAATGGCAGACCAATCTCACCGATCCGATCTATGGCGATCCCAATGCCAGACGTGGCGGCCGCTTTCGCACCTATGTCACCAGCTTTCCGCTGACGCTGAGACTGGTCGGACCCGACGCTAACTCCGGATTCGCCAGCTTTCTGCGTGCCAATAATCTCGGGCTGATCAACTTCCATCCCGACACACTCAATCCGATTCCGGAGCTGGCTACACACTGGGCGTTCGGGCCGGATCGCAAGAGCGTCTACTTCAGACTTGACCCCGATGCCCGCTGGTCGGATGGCACGCCGGTCACTGCGGACGACTACCTTTTCACCATGGAGTTCATGCAGTCCCGGTACATCCTTGAGCCGTGGTACAACAACTACTACAGCGAAATTGTCACGCATGTCGTGAAGTACGATGACTACACCATTTCGGTTCACGCCGCGGACGCCAAACCGGAGGACGAGCTGCTGGCCACCGTTGGCATCAGCCCGACGCCACGTCACTTCCATCGTCTCGATGAAAACTGGGTGAAGGAGTACAATTGGAAAATCGAGCCGAACACCGGCCCCTACATCATTGGTGACCTGCGTAAAGGCAAATGGGTTGAATTCGTCCGCAAACAGGACTGGTGGGGCAATGACAAGCGCTACTTCCGCCATCGATTCAATCCCGACTATGTGCGCGTCAAGGTCATCCGCGACGCCAACATGGCGTACAACTATTTTCGCAAGGGCGAGCTCGACACCTTCTCGCTGATCATGCCGCGCTTCTGGCATCGCAAAGCTCAGGGACGGGAGTACGACGCCGGCTACATTGGGCGCATCAAGTTTTACAACGATGTCCCGCAGCCCAAGCAGGGGCTCTACCTGAACGAGGATGATCCGCTGCTCGCCAATCGCGATGTGCGGTACGGCATTGCCCATTCGCTCAATATCGACCGGGTCATCGAGCGGGTACTGCGTGGTGACTACGAACGCATGCACACCATGCACGAAGGCTACGGCGACTACACTAACAACACCATCCGGGCACGCGCCTTCGATCTGCAGCGGGCTGATCACTACTTCACTCAGGCGGGTTTCGACCGGCGTGGTGCCGACGGCATCCGCCGCAACGCCGCCGGCGAGCGCCTCGCCGTACGCATCACCTACTACAGCGACGAGCACACCGCGCGACTGGTGGTTCTGAAAGAGGAGGCGCGCCGCGCCGGACTCGAGCTGACCCTGCAGCTGCTCGACCCCTCGGCTGCGTTCAAGCAGATCATGGAGAAGAAACATCAGGCCGCCTGGATGGCCTGGTCCGGGGGCGGTCTGTCGCCGCGTTACTGGGAGTTTTTTCATTCGGTGAACGCGCACAAGCCGAGCACCAACAACATCACCAATAC
>JAJUJZ010000153.1 GCA_029265075.1 Gammaproteobacteria bacterium
GCCTTGCCAGAGTTCCAGCAACGGCGTCGAGTACTGGTGCTGTTCGGCCGCCTGACGCAGGAGTTGCTTATTCTCATCGCCGGCCACCGGCGGAAAGCTGAGGTCCTCCTCGATGCTGCGAGCGGGGCCGGTGCCCCACTGCGCAAAAATGCCGCCGCGCCGGAAGACATCGTACTTGTGCCACGAGAAACAGCCGGCGAACACTGCGCGAAGCGCCGGCGGCCGTGCGGCGAGCGCGTGCATTGCGGCATCACCCGTATTGGAACAGCCGTAGATGCCCACCGCGCCGCTCGACCACGGTTGCGCGGCAAACCACTGGGTCAGCTCATAGGCATCATCCGCTTCCGTTCGGTCGTGATAACCGCGCCGAATGCCGAACGACTGCCCGCTGCCGCGACGCGCCACCTGCGCTACGATGTAGCCATGCTGCGCCAGCGAAGGAAGCTGCCAGAAACCCGGCGCCCGACCGGCAAAGCCGGCACCGTCCGCCGCTGCTCGTGAGATCGACAGGGTGTGGTGCCAGATCACCGGAAAGCGGCCTGCTGCCGGCTGACCGTTTTCTGCGGGTCGCTCCAGCTCTACTGCCAACGCGACTCCGTCTCGCATCGGCAGATAGAAGGAGCTGGTGATGGTCTCCGTGTACTGCGGCTCAGGCTGGTAGTCACCAAACCCGGCCGCACCTGCTGCCTCACCCATCAGCAGCAGCCCTGCCAGCACAATGCCCGTGATCGGGAAATATGCTGTTCGCATCAGAAGCTCTTCGAGATGCTCATGCTAAGCACTCTGCCGATCGGACTGGCCGCCGCCGCGTCGTAACCACCGCTACCGTTGTTGGTCGGCGCAATATTGACGTAGGGCGGATCTTCGTCGAAAGCGTTGCGGAGCTCCATGCTCAGCAGCCAGCCCCCGGCCCAGCCGCGCTCATCCCTGCCGAGGTCAATCCACGCACTGAGATCGACCGGCTGATAGGATTCCACCGTTTCGCTGGGTTCAACCAGGTTATTGGTGTAGCTGCCGATATGGTTGAACACCACGCGGGCACCATAATTGTTACGCTCCCAGGCGAGCGACGCCCGCATGCGGATGCGGTTGGGGTGGAAGATCGTATTGCGCCTGTCCTCCATGGCACCCGCTGCGGTCAGCGCCACTTCATAGTGATCGACATACATCCCGTTCAGGCTGAACAGCCAGCTGCCTGCTGTACTTTCCCAGCCGTAGCTGAGCAGGAAATCCAGCCCCTTCATGCGCGAGACACCCAAGTTGTTGGGACGGCCATCGACAAACAGCGTCACCTGGGCAGGCAACACACCGCGAGCGACCGTCAGCCCCTGAGCGAACAGCTCGTCCACGCGTGCCGCCGCGGCAGCATCTCGCAGGATGATGCCCGCGCCGGCGAAGGCGTCCTCGCGGTTGAGGATATTGTTGTCACCGAGATACGCAGCGATCTGCTTTTCATATTCGATATCGAACCAGGTTAGGCTCAGGCTCGCTCCCGGCAATTGCTCCGGCTGCCAGTCAAAACCCAGCGTTTTGGTGGTCGCTGTTTCGGGTTCGAGATCCAGGTTGCCGCCCGACTGGAACACACCCACCCGCGGCGCTCCGCCCAGTTCCGGATCGGGAAACAGTTCCACGAACATTGCCGACGAGTTGCCGTACAGATCCGTGATCAGGGGAGCGCGAAACGATTCACCGTAGCTCGCGCGAACGCGCAGCGACTCGATCGGTTGCCAGTCGATCCCGAACTGCGGGTTGGTGGTATTGCCGACATCACTGTATTTGTCGTGCCGCACGGCAGCCTTCAATTGCAGGCTTTCGATTCCGGGAATGCGATTTGAACTGCCAACGATGGGAACCAGCAGCTCCGCGTAATAGGAATCGACTTCCCGTTTCAGCGATGAGCTGCCGGCAATATCGCACTGCACACAGCCATAGGGAGTGCCGGGATTTCCCCGTGCCATGCGCGGCAGGTAATCAATCTCCTGGTACTCGTAGCCTGCCGCCAGCAACACGTCACCGCCGGGCAGCGCGAACAGCGGCCCATCCAGGCGGATTTCCGAGCCGGTGAAATCGGAGGTGGTATCGATCAGATAGATCTGGTCGGTAATGCGATCGCGCACGCTCTGGCTGGTCCGGTTGCCGCCAAACGGATCGAATGCCAGCGCCGGATCGGAACTGGCCAGGGCGGCATTCAGATCACGCGAATCGATGCCGTGGAAGCTTTCCGAGACGATGCGGTTTTCGCCATAGGTGGCCAGTACTTCGAGTCGCCAGTCGGCGGGCAGCTCGAACTTGAAGCCACCCGTCAGCTCCCACGAGCGGCTGAAGCCCTCGGCGACATCGCGCGCGAAGTCTTTGTTGAAGTTGTACGGCACGGCGACGCTGGAAAGTCCGGTGCCGGTCGGATCAACAAAAAATGCATTGCTGGACGGCACCTGGAGAATGCCGCGCTCATAAGGCGGCAACCGCTTGAAGTCGCGCTGCGACCAGAAACCGTCGGCGAGAAACTCGATCCGATCGGTCAGGCGCTGGTTGAAGGTAAATGCCGCGCTCTGATAATCCTGTTCCGGCAGCAGATCCTGACCCAGCTGCGCTTCGCACAGATTCTCGCTGCCGGGTACCAGGCTGCCGGCAGTGCCCGGCATAACCCCACCCGGCGGAATGGCATAGCTGGTGCCGTTGGCAATGATGTTGCCCGGGTTACATTGATTGGTGCGGTAATCGGCGCCGCGCTGGTTCGAGGTGAAAAAATCACGGTCCAGACCATTGAGGTTGCTGCGATGAGCCTTCTCGATGGCGCCGAAGAACTGGCCGCTTTCCCAGGTCGTGCCCCAGGCCGCACCGAGCCGGTTTTCTTCATAGTCATCGCCGACACCGTACTGAACCGTAACTTTGCCGCCGTCTACATTGCGCCGCAGCACCATGTTCACGACACCGGCGATCGCATCGGAACCATAGATGGCGGATGCGCCATCCGGCACGACCTCCAGTCGTTCCAGCGCCAGGGTTGGGATAATCGAGGGTTCGATGTTGCGACCGTTAGTAACGGCACGGTGTCCATCGAGCAGTACCAGCGTCGAGAACGGACCGATACCGCGCAGGTTGATTGCATTGCCGTAAACAATATTGCCAGAGCCGCCAGCCTGCCCGCGCGACCCCTCCGAGACGCCGAGATCAAAGATTTGCGGCGTTTCCTGAACCAGCTTGTCGAGTGAAACCGCGCTCGACCGCTCGATATATTCCCGGTCCAGACTGATCACCGTCGACCCTACCGGCGCCACCGCGCCCCGCAGACGGGTTCCGGTAACTTCGACCTCTTCCAGCCTGGGCGCATCGCTGGCAGCTTGCTGCTGGGCCACTGCGCCTGGTGCTGAAAGAATCCCGACCAACGCCGCCAGGTATGAGCGACGCTTCCAGTGCATCGTTGACATTGCAGCCTCCTTACCGGACGTCTGTGGCGTCCTTTATTGTTATCAGAAGAGCAATCGACCGGCGGTCAATTGCCGCACGGCGCACAGTACAACGCTATTTAGTGGTAACAGTCAACTATCTTTTTAAAAAACTGTACTGATCCATAACAAAACGCATTTACTGCATGGGGATAGCCAGTGCTGGAAGCAACAGGCCCGCTGTCACGCCCCGCCAGCGGGCATGTCACCTGCAGTTATTGCGGAGGAACGAAACTCAGAGCACGTCGTAGATACGGTCGAGGAGCGCCTTGAGGAGATCAAGCTCGCTGGCACTCATCTGGTGCAATGCCTTCTGCTCGGTCTCGCCGAGAATTCTGAAGAGGTTGGAGAGGAACGCTTCGCCCTCGTCCGTGCAGAACAGGGCGTGGCGCCGCCGATCAACGGTCGAGCGCTCACGCCGCGCCAGGCCGCGCCGTTCGAGCTCGTCGATAATCTGCACGGCAACCGATTTATCGAGACCGACGGTCTGCGCCACTTCGTTCTGAGAGACACCGGGATTGGCGGCAATGAGGGCCAGTGACGAGAACAGCCCCGAGCGCAGATCATACTCGCGCGTAGCGGCTTCGAAATCCTTGGCCAGCCGGTTCTGAATGCGGCGCAGACGAAAGCCGATGAAGTCACCGAGACGGCCCAGTTCCAGCCGCGCACTATCGTCCCCATGCTGCCGTCTGGCACGCGCGGTGGTTTTAACATCTGCCATTTGCTCAAAACTCACTAATTAGTTTAATTGACAAACTATCTACTAAATGTACTATTCGTAAAAAAGATAGACGCATTTAATGCCCCTGCTATCAGGGGTGTCAACCAGCGCAGCCATGCAGCCACGGAGAGCACAGCAATGAGCGCAGCA
>JAJUJZ010000169.1 GCA_029265075.1 Gammaproteobacteria bacterium
ACTTCCCCCAGCGGCAGAATCAGTCCCGACTCCTCCGCCAGTCCGATGAAGCGGTCGGGTGCGACGGGACCCAGTTCGGCATCGTGCCAGCGCGCCAGTGCCTCGGCACCAATCACGACGCCGGAGCGCACATCGACCTGGGGCTGAAAATGCACATCGATGTCGCCGTTATCAATGGCGCGGCGCAGACGCGCCTCATGGCTGAGGCGGGTGTGGACTGCGTCGGTGAAACCGGCTTCGTAGAAGCGATAGCCGTGACTGCCTTCGCTGCGGGCCGCAGCCACCGCGCTGTCGGCGAAGCGCAGCAGGTCGCCGACATTGCGGCCGTGCTCGGGGCAGAGTGCGATACCGGCGGTGGCATCGACCATCAGTTCAATACCGTTTTCCACCAGCAGCGGCTGGCGCAGTTCGCGCAGCAGCGCCTCGATCTGCTGACTCACGCCTCTGACGCCAGCCGCGTCCGGCAGAATCAGTCCGAAGTTGGCACCGCCAAGGCGCGCTACCTTCGCGTCCTCGCTTTTCCAGGCCACCAGCCGTCGCGCAATCTCCTTCAGCATGGCATCACCGGCGCGGTGACCGTAGCTATGGTTGATCTCGCGGAAGCGCCTGATGTTGATCAGTACCAGCGCCGGTCGCGCCTGCTGCCATTGATGCTGTGCCACAGCTTCTGCCAGCGCCTGCTCGAATACGCGGCGGTTGGCCAGCTCGGTGATCTGATCGTGGCTGGCCAGAAAATCGGCCCGCTCCTGCGTGGCGTGCAGCATCGACAGATCACTGAAAACGCCTACATAGTGCGTCACCTTGCCGCTGGCATCGTGCAACGCGGTGATCGACAGCTCCTCGGGATAGAGTTCGCCGTTCTTGCGGCGGTTCCAGATTTCACCGCGCCAGTAACCGTCCCGGTTTACCGCGGCCCACATATCCCGGTAGAAGGCAGCCGAGTGACGCCCCGAGCTGAGAATGCGCGGCGTCTGACCAGCGACATCTTCCAGGCTGTAACCGGTGACCTGACTGAATGCCGCATTGATGTTGAGGATGTTCATGCGGGCGTCGGTGATCAGCACGCCCTCGGTCGCGCTGGCGAACACCGTAGCCATCTGCTGGAGCGATTCGCGCTGGCTGGTCAGCTCGGTAATGTCGGTGAAGGTGCCGATGGCGCCGCACAGGGCAGGGCTGGCAAGCCGTGTCATGCGGACCTGCACCAGCCGCCGGTCACCGCGAAATTCCAGAGTGGCAGTGCTTTCCAGCGGCTCCGCGGCACCCGTTGCCAGCCATGCCAGAATCTGCGTGCGCGATTCTTCCGGCAGGGTATCAAGCCAGTCCGCGCCATCCGGCTCAGAGGTGCCAACCCACTGCAGCAGGTCGCGGTTGCGGATCAGCACCTCACCCTGCAGGGTGCAGAAAAAAGCGGGGAGGGGGATAAGGTCGAGAACATGCTGCAGGTCGGCGGGCGACATGCAAAAACTCCGGGGTGGCGCGACCCCTGCTCTTACTGCCCGCGACAGCGCCATGCCGCGTCGGCAACACTAATCCCCTAATTCCATCAGGGTCGAACCTGTGGCAGCCGCGCGCTGGAGGAGGCGCTGCGGCTGCCGGCGTATGATACCGGGAAAGATTTCGGCGGTCAGCGACCGAACTGACGCACCATCGTCTGCAGCCGCTCGATCTCGTCAACCAGAGCCTGGTTACTGAGACGGCTGTGACGCGTGGAATCGAGCGTCTGCTCGGTGACGCCGTTGATATTGACCACGTTGCGGTTGATCTCCTCCGACACCGCACTCTGTTCTTCGGCAGCAGTGGCGATCTGCGTGATCATGTCGCTCAGCGTCTGCGCCGCTGCAGCGATCGACTGCAGCGACTGGTCGGCCAGTTCAGCCTGCGCCACGGCATCTTTGGCGCTCTGCTGACCTTCGTTCATCATGCCGACTGCCTGCTCGGCCGCCTGTTGCAGGCGCTGAATCAGTTCGTGGATATCACCAGTGGAGCGCTGGGTGCTCTGGGCGAGCGAGCGCACTTCATCGGCGACCACCGCAAAACCGCGACCTGCATCGCCGGCACGCGCCGCTTCGATAGCGGCATTGAGCGCCAGCAGGTTGGTCTGCTCGGCGACACTGCCGATGACATCGACCACGCGGCCGATATTGACCGTGTCTTCTGCCAGTTTGTCGATGACTGCCACTGCATCCTCGATACGGGCGGCAAGGTCACGAATACCTTCCGCGCTGGCGTCCACCACCTGTTTCCCCTGATCGACCTCGGCGTGTGCCGTGCGGGTCGCGTCAGCGGCGTGTGCCGCGTTGCGTGCCACGTCCTGCACGGTGGCGGTCATCTCATGCATGGCGGTGGCGAGCTGGTCGAGTTCGGCCTTCTGCGCCTGCATGTCACGCTCCGTAACCACCGTGGCATCGGCCGCCTTGCTGGCTACCGTCTGCAGGTTGTTGCTGGCATCGCTGATGCGCCACACCACGGTGTTGAGCTGTGACTCCAGGAACTTGCTGGTGAACTGCAGCTGGCCCAGTTCATCCTTGCGACCGGTATAAACCCACTGCATCAGCGGGTTGTGGATGATGTTGCGAGCTTCGGCCGCCGCGCGTCGCCAGGGGCTGGCCAGCCACCAGCAGAGGCCATAACCGGCCGCTGCCATCACGCCCAGCGCTGCCAGCAGCGCCAGCGCCGGCGCACCCAGCAGCGCCCCGGTGGCCGTGCCCAGCAGCGCGGCAATGAGCAGGGCGCCGAACATCACGCCGGTCACGCCGGGCCGCCACTCCAGTATCCGGCGTGCCAGACCGATCGGTTTCCACAGCTTCTTGTAGAGCGCTTCCGCGCGCGCAATGTATTTGCGCTCCGGGCGCACCCGCACCGACTGGAAACCGACCGTCTGGTTACCTTCCAGCACCGGCGTGAACAGCGCGTCGACCCAGTAGTGGTCGCCGTTCTTGCAGCGGTTCTTGACGATGCCCAGCCACGGCTTGCCCTGCTTGAGGTGGGACCAGAGATCGGCAAACGCCGCCGGCGGCATGTCCGGGTGGCGGACGATGTTGTGCGGCTTGCCTTCCAGCTCCTCGAACGAGTAGCCGCTCACCTCCAGAAAGTCGGGGTTGGCGTACTGGATGATGCCGCGGGTATCCGTCGTCGACACGATGCGGATATCAGATGAGTAGTCGTATTCCTGCTGAGTTACGGGCTGATTGTTTCGCATCTCTACAGCTCTGTACGCCTGACGGCGATGTCCTTCGAAAGCCCCGCCCGTTCTGGTGCCGGGCACCGGAAGCTGGGGGCTTGTCCCCTGGGGCCGGGCAAAGATAGCCGGCCTCCGGCAGTTTCGCGAGCAGAGGGGTGATTGCGCTGCCTCTGCCAGCGGGTTGTCTGTGTTGCTCGATTTCTACCTGGACGGTGTCAGGTA
>JAJUJZ010000067.1 GCA_029265075.1 Gammaproteobacteria bacterium
CCCCGCTCCACGCGCAGGCTGGTGAAATCGAACAGCGACGTATCGGCCAGCTGAGAAGGCGCAACGTTCTTCACCGCGGCAAAAATGGAGTCGACGCGGCCGGGATGCTTCCGTTCCCACTCGCGCAGCATCGCTTTGATGTTCTGCCGCTGCAGGTTCTCCTGCGAGCCACAGAGGTTGCAGGGGATGATCGGAAACTGTTTAAAGGTGGCGTAGGCTTCCAGATCCTTCTCTTCGCAATAGGCCAGCGGCCGGATAATGACGTTTCGCTTGTCGTCTGACAGCAGCTTGGGTGGCATCGCCTTCAGCGCACCGCCGAAGAACATGTTAAGGAAGAGCGTTTCAATGATGTCGTCGCGGTGATGGCCGAGCGCAATCTTGGTGGCGCCGATCTCCTCGGCGAAGCCGTAGAGCGTACCCCGCCGCAGCCGTGAACAGAGACCACAGGTGGTCTTGCCTTCCGGAATCACCGATTTGACGATCGAATAGGTGTCCTTCTCGAGGATGTAGTACTCGATGCCGAGCTGGTCCAGGTAACTCGGCAGTACATCCTCCGGGAAGCCGGGCTGCTTCTGGTCGAGATTGACCGCGACCAGTGAGAACTCCACCGGCGCGCTGCGCTGCAGGCTCATCAGAATGTCGAGCATGCCGTAGCTGTCCTTGCCACCCGACAGGCAGACCATCACCTTGTCGCCCGCCTCGATCATGTTGTAATCCCGGATCGCCTCGCCGGCCAGCCGCCGCAGCCGCTTCTGCAGCTTATTGAACTCGGTCTTCTCTTTCTTGGAGAGCTCGGCCCTGGCCGCCGCCCCGGCAGTGTCGGGAGCAGCAGCTGGCTGGCGGGCGGGATCAAAAATCACTTCAGACATGGCGAACGCTGGATGGTGAAAAAATGGGCAGCCATTGTACCCGCTCCGAACCGCGCTTGTACTGTGGCCGCGGTGGTATTTCCCAGCCCGGGGCTCTAGAATTGGTGCCCGTTTTCCTGCCATCACGCTTGTCAACTCACCCGTTGCCAGCCGATGGCCACTCTGGCCAGGCCGGCCGTCGTGCGATCCGCGGCGAATCCGGCTGTTCAAGAAACCACTCCACAGGAAGTCGACCATGAAGCAACCCGTTCGCGTTACCGTTACCGGCGCCGCCGGCCAGATCGGTTATGCCCTGCTGTTCCGCATCGCATCCGGTGCCATGCTGGGTGACGATCAGCCCGTGATCCTCCAGCTGCTCGATATCACCCCGGCGCTCAACGCTCTGAACGGGGTAAAAATGGAGCTCGACGACTGCGCCTTCCCGCTGCTCGCTGACGTCATCTGCACCGATGACCCCAATGTCGCCTTCAAAGATGCCGACTACGCTCTGCTGGTTGGCGCCCGTCCGCGCGGTCCGGGCATGGAGCGCAAAGACCTGCTCGAAGCCAACGCCGCCATCTTCTCGGTGCAGGGCAAGGCAATCGATCAGCACGCCAGCAAGAACATCAAGGTGCTGGTAGTGGGCAACCCGGCCAACACCAATGCGCTCATCGCTCAGCGCAACGCGCCGAGCATCGATCCGCGCAACTTCACTGCGATGACGCGTCTCGACCACAATCGCGCGGTCACCCAGCTGGCTCAGAAAGTTGGCAAGCCGATCACCGCAGTCACCGATATGACGATCTGGGGCAACCACAGTTCGACACAGTACCCCGACCTGTTCCACGCCAAGGTCGACGGCAAAGCGGCGCTCGAACTGGTGGATGACGCCTGGTACAAAGAGACCTTCATTCCGACCGTTCAGCAGCGCGGCGCGGCCATCATTGCTGCTCGCGGCGCCTCGTCGGCTGCGTCCGCTGCCAACGCTGCTATCGACCACATGCGCAGCTGGGCACTCGGCACGCCGAGTGACAGCTGGGTGAGCATGGGCGTCTACAGCGATGGCAGCTACGGCATCCAGGAAGGCCTGATCTACTCCTTCCCGTGCCGCTGCAGCAATGGCCAGTGGGAAATCGTCCAGGGCCTTGAAATCGACGCGTTCAGTCAGGAAAAGATGAAGGTGACCGAACAGGAACTCGCCGAAGAACGCGACGGCGTCCAGCACCTGCTGCCGTAAATCGCGGCCGACATCAGCAAGGGGCGCTGCGGCGCCCTTTGCTGTTTATGCAAACTGCTCAGTGGATAGTGACGCTGCGCCCGGCCGCCGTGCCAGGAACGTCACAACTACGATTTGTTAATCAACATTGTTCCGCTCGCCCCGCTCGCCTACCATCAGCGCTCACCAGTAAACCAAGCATCGCACCATGAGCAGGGTTCTCGGCATCTTTCGACGCTTTCTGCAGCCTTCGGCCCACTCCGATGCGGTGGCTGACGATCGCTACGACGTGCTCGACAGCCTGCGCCGCGAGCACACGCTGATCACGGTGCACGCGCCCCGCCTGGCGCGGAGCTACCAGAGCATCATCCTGCAGCTGGAAGCCGACGCCAGCACCCTCATTATCGATGAGCTGTTTCCTGCCGAAGGACGTAATCTGCTGGTACCCGGGGACACGCTGGAGGTGATCGCCCGCGGCGACTGCTCGCTGCGTTTCTATTCGCGTCTGCTGGAACGCCGGCCAACCCTGAACACGACCGTCTACGTGCTGGAGCTTCCGGACGAGATTGGCGCGGCCCATCGCCGCCGCAGCTACCGCGTCTACGTCGAACTCGAACACGGCCTGCGGCTGAGCGTAAACGATCCCGAGGGCGAACCGATATCAGCGCAGCTGGTCAACCTGTCAGCCGACGGGGTGAAACTCAGCCTGCCGGCCGTCGCCCAGCGCTGGGCGGCACCCCACCATCATTTCGACCCCGCAGTCATTACCCTGCCCGGCGGCTACCAGCTCGATGTCGCCATCGAACTGCTGAACCTGTACCCGCTCCGCTCACCGCGCCCTCTGCTGCTCGCTGGCGGCAAGCTCACCATCGCTTCGGCGGTCCATCGCACGCGGCTGGAGCAGTATCTGGCCGCATTGCAGCGCCGTCAGCGCCGGCGCGCCAGCGGCGTCGCCTGACGGTCAGTCGCTTCCGCCGACGAGGACGACGCTTCATCGAGGCGCTGCAATTTGTTGCGCCAAATCATGCCCCGCAGCTCCTGCACGTATTGCTTGCCACGTTCGGAGTAGCGATGCAGGCCATCCGCCAGCACCGGCCCCGTCAGCGGCTCGTCCCGCTCGCGCAGGCGGGAGCGCAGCTTGCGGAAATCACGATAGGCCGGGTGGGTGTTGAGGTTATGCATGTAACTGGCAACAGCGTCGTCAGGGCGGTCAAAGCGCGCATATTCCACTGCACCCGGCCGCTGCGCCGGCGCAATGCCGCATCCTTTACGGAAGCACTTTTCGCCGAACAGGTTATTGGCTTCGCGAGCGAAACGACTGGTCCCCCAGCCGGATTCGTTGGCCGACTGGATCAGCGCCAGCGATACCGGGATGATGTCGACCCGCTGCAGCAGCAGCTCGATGGCGCGCTGTTCCTCGCCCGGCGCGACGTCGATCCGGTAGCGTTCGGCAAGCTCCGCCAGTGTCTCCTGCTGCGCCGGTGTCAGTCTGCCGTCCTTAGTCAGTGCTTCCGCGAGGCTCTGCACGCTCTCCCGCTCTTCCAGCAGCCTCTGATTATGTGCTTCCACCATCGGCCTGAGGTAATCAAAGAACGCCTGTTTCTTTTCGCGCGCATCGCGGAAGGCGGAAAAGTCGGGCAGCGGTTCGTCGTGCGCGACCGGCTCCGGCACTATCTCAGCAGCTGCAACCTCCGCATCCTCGTCGACCATCGGCCGCTGTACCAGCAGCGCACCGACCAGCAGCGCGGCGGCGGTAACCACCACGAATATCCGATCACGCAGCGGCAGCAGGCCAGTCCTGCCGCGGACAGGTTCATCAGATTGCATTGAGCACCTGCATGGGCGGCGCCGCTACCACCCGGCGACACCCCCAGTAACCGGCGGCACCAATCAGAACGGCACCGCTGACCGGCCCGATCAGCCAGAGCATGGGATGGAGCTGGAACTGCATGTCGAGCAGCCGGGTCTGGAACAGCCAGACGGCCACCTCAGCCGAGATGGCGCCCAGCAAGCCTGCCAGGCCGCCGAGGATCGCAAATTCCAGAATCAGGCTGCCCATAATCAGCCGGCTGCTGCCCCCGAGCGCCCGCAACACCGCGCTCTCGTGCATGCGCACATCCAGCGTAGATTGCACACTGGCCAGCAGCACCAGCAGTCCGCAGCCCAGAATCAGCCACAGTACCAGCTCGATGGCCAGCGTCACCTGATCCACGATGGAACGGATCTGATTGATGATGTTATCCATCTCCAGCACCGTCACAGTCGGGAAGCTGCGCAGCAGTTCGTTCAGGAACAGTTTCTGATCGGCCGGCAGGTGGAAGCTGGTGATATAGGTCGCCGGGAACCGTTCCAGCAGCGCCGGCGGCATGATCATGTAGAAGTTGGGGCGCATGCTGTCCCAGTTAACTTCGCGCAAACTGGTGACACTGACCGCCAGCGGCTCGCTGCCGATCTGAAACACCAGCTCATCCCCCAGGTTCAGACCCAGCCGCGTCGCCAGCTCACTTTCTACCGACACTTCGGTGGCATCGGCCCGCTGCCACCAGCGACCAGCAGTAAGCCGGTTACCGTCCGGTAACTGGTCACTCCAGGTGAGGTTGAGTTCGCGGTCCAGCTCCAGCGGCCGGTCGTCCTCCTTGGTGACCTGCGTCCGCACCGGCGATCCGTTGATACTGATCAGGCGCCCGCGCACCATCGGATAGAGCCCGGCGTCAGCGATATCTCGCTCTGCGAGCATGGCCTGTAACGGCCCAACTTCTGCCGGCGCGACATTGATCAGAAAGTGGTTGGGAGCATCCGGCGGCAGCTGCATGCGCCATTCGGAAAGCAGCGAGGTCCGCACCAGACCCAGTACCAGCAGCAGCATAATGGCGAGACCGAAAATCACCACCTGTGCCGTGGTCTGCTGCCGCCGGCGCTGCAGTGCGGCGACAGCCAGCCGCCAGCGATTGCCCGCCTGCATGCCAACGCGGCGTACGCCCCGCAGCAGAATGCCCGCGATCACACCCACGGTCGCCATCAGTACCACGCCGCCGGCCACGACACTCAGCGTCAGCCGCCCGTTGCCGCTGTAAAACCACATCAGACCCGTGACGCTGATGACACCCAGCATCACGCTGCCCCAGCCCTGGCCGCGCTGACTGCCAAGCTCTCGGCGCAGCACGCGCAGCGGTGGCACCTCTGCCAGCGCCGACAAGGGTGGCAGCGCGAACGCCAGCAAACACACCAGTGCAGTGACGATGCCGATGACAAAGGGGCGCCAGCTAAGCCCCGCTTCCTGCAGGCTGGCAGACTCCAGGTAACTCGCCAGCAATTGGGCGAACAGCTGCTGGACCCCCAGTCCCAGTACACAGCCGAGCAGCAGTCCCATCAGACCGATGGCCGCAAGATTGAACAGATAGAGGCCGATAACCTCACCACCACGCGCGCCCAGACACTTCATCATGGCGACGTAATCGAAGTGACGCTCACTGTAGCGGCGTGCCGCCAGTGCAATCGCAAGTCCCGCCAGGGCCACCCCAAGCGCGCCGGCCAGCAGCAGAAACCGCTCGGCGCGCGTCAGCGCATCACCAATGCGCGGCTGTGCGTCCTTGACGCTCTGCCACTGATCACCCGGCCGCAGCTGTGGCCGCAGCTTGTCGTGCAGTGCCTGCAGGGCTGCTTCATCACCCGCATATAACTGGCGATAGCTGACCCGGCTGCCGGGCTGCACCACGCCGGTTGCATCGAGATCGTCGAGCGCCATCAGCACGCGCGGCGCAAACTGGCTGAAGCCCCCACCGCCGGCGTCGGGCTCGCTCACCAGCACGGCGTCGACCGTGAGCGCTGCAAAACCGATTTCGATGCGATCCCCCAGCTCGATATCCAGCAGCGCCAGCAGTCGGGAGTCCACCCAGACCGAACCTGCCGGCGGCGCGCCGGGAGCTGGTTCACCAGTTCCGAACGGCTTGTGCGAGATCTTCAGCTCACCACGCAGTGGCCAGGCGCTCGATGCAGCGCGCACCGACACCAGTTCCATTGCCTCACCCGCCACTGCCATCGACTGGAAATGAACGGTCTGTGCCGTCTCCAGCCCCAGCCCCCGGGCCTCCGCCAGCCACTGCGGCGACAGCGGGTGGGCACTCCGGATAACCCGGTCCGCTGCCAGAAGATCGTTGCTGCGCGCGGCAATACCCTGCTGCAGACGGTCAGCGAAGGCAGCGATGCCGACCACGATGGTGACCGCCATGGTCAGCGCCACCAGCAGCAGGCCGAGTTCGCCGCCGCGCCAGTCACGCCACAGCAGCCGCCACGCCAGCCGAAACTTCATGCGCCGCCCCCTGCGACCTGCCGCGACGCCGAGCGGCGCCGGTCCAGCCCGGTGGCACTGTCAGCCACCAGCTCGCCGGCATCAATAGTGAGATGGCGGCCGCAGCGTTCTGCCAGACGCTGCTCATGGGTGACGAGCACCAGTGTCGAGCCCGCTTCGCGGTTGAGCTCAAACAGCAGGTCGATGACATTGGCGCCAGTATGGCTGTCGAGGTTACCGGTCGGCTCATCTGCGAACAGGATGCGCGGGCGGCCGGCGAAGGCGCGTGCGATTGCGACGCGCTGCTGTTCGCCGCCGGAGAGCTGGCGTGGATAGTGATGCTGACGCTGCCCAAGACCGACCCGTTGCAGCTGGGCGGCGGCTGCTTCGCGAGGGCTGGATTCACCCCGCAGCTCAAGCGTCAGCATGACGTTCTCCAGCGCAGTCAGGCTGGGCAACAGCTGAAACGACTGGAACACAAAGCCGACCAGCTCGCCGCGCAGGGCTGCCCGACCGTCCTCATCCAGCGCCGTCAGCTCATGCCCCTCGAGCCAGACACGACCACTGCTGGGCAGATCGAGCCCGGCCAGCAGCGCCAGCAGCGTTGATTTGCCCGAGCCGGAAGCACCGATGATGGCGACGCTTTCGCCCGCCTTGATCGACACATCAATACCCTGCAGTATCGTCAGCGGTCCTTCGCTGGTAGCGACACGCTTCTGCAGCGCTGTCGCCTGAATCATTGGAGTGGTTGTCACTGTGTCGCTCGTTAGCGCCTTGTTCAAGCTGATTCCTCTTACCGGTTCATCCTGTCGCTGGCGGTTGCGCTGGGCGCTGGCCCCGCTGCTGGCGGCGTCGGTGACGGCAGCAGCTGCCGACACCATCCTCGTCCTCGGCGACAGTATCAGCGCCGCTTACGGCCTTCCTCGCGAGCAGGGCTGGGTCGCACTGCTGGCGCAACAGATGCCGGAGCATACCATCGTCAACGCCAGTATCAGCGGCGAGACGACTGAAGGCGGCCTGCAGCGCCTGCCCCAGCTGCTCGAACGTCATCAGCCGGACGTGCTGATCATCGAACTGGGTGGCAACGACGGCCTGCGCGGCTTTCCGCTGCAACGGTTACGGGCCAATCTGAGCAGCATGACGGAACTGGGACAGGCAGCCGGCGCACGCGTGCTGCTGGTGGGCATGAAAATACCCCCCAACTACGGTCCGCGCTACACATCAGGGTTCGAGCAGGCGTTCATCGACACCGCCGCTCAGTATGAGACAGCACTGGTGCCCTTTTTTCTGGAGAGAGTGGCGGCCGAGCCGGGCATGATGCAGGACGACGGCATCCATCCGACGGCCGCAGCACAGCAACGATTGCTGGAGAATATGCTGCCGCAGCTCGAAGCGCTGCTGAAGGCACCGTCCTCCTGACGAGCGGTGCCAGCCCGGTTCGCCTGCAAGGCAGGTTCCTGCAGGCCCTGCCGCGTCAAAAGCGCCGCAGGCGCTCTTCCAGCGCACGCCAGTTCGGCACGGCTTCACTCTGCAGCCGATAGAAGCGCGGGCCGTGATTGAATTCAAACAGATGACAGAGCTCGTGCATGATCACGTAATCGATCAGTTCGGGCGGCAGCCTGACCATGTCCACATTGAGCGTGATCCGCCCATCGCGACTGCAGCTACCCCAGCGGCGTCGCATCTTGCGCAGCGCCAGCGGTGGCACCGCTACCGGCCTCGGGAATCGCTTACAGCAGTCCGCCAGCCGCTCGGCGAAAATATGCGCCGCCTGCGCGCGGTACCAGAGCCGCAGCCGCCGGTCGACCGCGGCGTAGTCCTCCGGATCAGGCGCTCGGACGCGCAGCAACTCGCCGTCGACCGCTGCCACAAACCGCTCGCCCCGCTCGATCTGCAGCGTCAGCGCCTCGCCCAGAAACCAGCTCTCAGCGCCCTGCGCTACGGGCTGGCGCCATTGCTGGCGCTGCAGCTGACGCTCGCGCGCGCCCAGTGCCCATACCGTGCGTGAATTGACGAACTCATTGATCCACTCGTCGTGATAACCCACCGGCGCCCGCACCTCGAAAGCACCGTCATTCAGCACGTGCAATGAGATGGTCTTGCGACGCTGGAAACGGACGGTATAGCTAAAAGCTGCGCAGCTACGTTCTGTCGGCTCTGTCGGAATGGGCGCAGGTTCGATGCGGCGGCGACGGCGAAGAACAGCAGTCATGGGTAAGGAGCCCCCAGCATGTATCAGATATAAAGAGCCTCAGGCGAAAACCTGATCATTAAATTCGCGGATGACTTTCAGAAAAGCTGCGCCGTAATTGTTCAGCTTGCTCTGACCGATGCCGCTGATATCAAGCATAGCTGCCAGACTGCGAGGTCGCCGCAAAGCCATTTCACGCAATGTCGCATCGTGAAACACCATAAAGGGCGCTATGCCCTGTTCTTCGGCCAGCTGTTTGCGACAGTCCCGCAATGCATTCCAGAGCGGCTCGAGGCTGGCCGGCAACTCGGCGCGCGCCGCGCGAGCGCGTTCATCGCGGGAAGAGACAACAGTATCGACGCGCAGCAGCAGCCGTTCTTCGCCGCGCAGGACCGGCCGGCAGCGCTCGGTCAGGCGCAGGCCGCCGTATCCCTGGACATCCATCTCCAGCAGACCGCGGGTCAGCAGTTGCCGCACCAGCGAGCGCCACTGCTGATCTGTCAGCTCCTTGCCGATGCCGAAGGTGGTGAGATGCTGGTGACCGCGCTGCAGCACTTTATCGGTTTCCCGGCCCCGCAGCACATCAATGATATGGCCGGCGCCGAACCGCTGACCGCTACGGTAGATGCAGGAGAGGAGCTTCTGCGCAGCCTCACTGGCATCCCAGGTCTGCGGCGGCATCAGGCAGGTGTCGCAGTTGCCGCACGGCTGCTCCATGTGCTCGCCGAAATAGGCCAGCAGTGACTGACGTCGGCAGTCAGTGGTCTCGCACCAGCCCAGCAACGTATCAAGCTTGAGACGCTCCTGACGCTTAAACGCCTCCGGCGCATCGCCGGCTGCCAGCATCTCCTGCATCCGCATGACGTCCTGCAGGCCGTAGAGCATCAGGGTGGCGGCGGGCTCACCGTCACGGCCGGCCCGCCCTGTCTCCTGATAATAGGCTTCGATGCTTTTGGGCAGATCGAGGTGTGCCACAAACCGCACATCCGGTTTATCGATGCCCATGCCGAAGGCGATGGTGGCAACCATCACAATGCCGTCCTCGCGCAAAAAACGGCGCTGATGGTGCTCGCGCAGCTGGGGCGAAAGCCCGGCGTGATAAGGCAATGCGACCCAGCCCTGCGACGACAGCCAGTCGGCAGTCGCTTCGACCTTCTTGCGTGACAGGCAGTAAATCACGCCCGCCTGCCCGCGATAACTCTGCATGAAGCCCAGCAGCTGCTTACGGGCATCGACCTTGGCCGCGACCTGGTAACGGATATTGGGACGATCGAAGCTGCTGACGAAGCAGCGCGCCTCGGTCAGGCCCAGCCGTTCGGCGATTTCCAGCCGGGTGCGCGGATCAGCGGTCGCGGTAAGTGCCACCCGCGGCACCTGCGGGAAACGCTCGGCCAGCAGACTGAGCGCCAGATAGTCCTTGCGGAAATCGTGCCCCCACTGACTGACGCAGTGCGCCTCATCGATCGCAAACAAGGCAATCTCAATCCGCTCCAGGAACTGCAGCATGCGCTCCTGGGTGAGCCGCTCGGGCGCGACGTAAAGCAGATCAAGCTCACCCCGGCGAATCTGCTGTTCGATCTCGCGCTGCTGCTCGAGGTCGAGCGTCGAGTTGAGATAGGCAGCTTTCACGCCGAGCTGTAGCAGCGCCTCGACCTGGTCCTGCATCAGCGCAATCAGCGGTGACACCACGATGCCAACGCCATCGCGCAGCAGCGCCGGCAGCTGGTAGCAGAGCGATTTACCGCCGCCGGTGGGCATCAGGACAAGCGCGTCATTGCCCTTTGCCACCGTTTCGATGATGGCAGCCTGCTCGCCACGAAAAGCGGAATAGCCGTAAATGGAATGGAGAAGGTCGAGGGCACGGTCAAGCATCGGCGCATTATACAGATCGCCCCTGATCGCGGGCGGATGCTCTCCGGCAGCTGCGAACTGCGTCCCTGCGATGGAGAGCGAGAGCGGCTTCTGCAGAGCCGGCCGCGCCGGCGGATTGCCGCAACCGGCGACTGCAGCCGAACGAGTCAGCACATTGATTCAGCCGGTCAGCGTGCCGTCACGATAATCGCGCAGCGCCTGCTCCACCTCTTCCACTGTGTTCATCACAAACGGACCGTACTGCACAATTGGTTCGCGCAGTGGCCGCGCTGCCAGCACCAGCGCACGGCCGCCCGCCTCGCTGCCGAGGGTGATGGTGTCGCCGGCATCGAGGATGGCAAGCCGCCCGGTCGCAACCGGCTCACTGCCAACCAGCAGACTACCTTCGAACACATAGACCAGCGCCGTATACGTGGGATCGACCGGTACCGCCAGTTCACCACCGGGATCAACCTGTACATCGAGATAGAGCGGATCAGTGGGACTGTCGATTGGCGGACCGGCAGTGACCTGCCCGTCAGCTCCAATTCCATGGCGAAATGCGCCGGCGATGACTTTGACGCGCGCACCCGGCAGTGACACTTCCGGTATCTCTTCTGCAGCAATGTCGCGATAGTTCGCCGGTTTCATCTTTTCTGCCGCCGGCAGATTGAGCCAGAGCTGAAAGCCACGCAGCCGTCCATCGACCTGCTGCGGCATCTCCGAATGAATGATGCCGCGCCCGGCGGTCATCCACTGCACACCCCCGCTTTTCAGATCACCCCGATTTCCGAGATGATCTTCATGCAGCATATGGCCGTCGATGATATAGGTGACTGTCTCGAACCCGCGGTGCGGGTGGGCCGGGAAGCCGGCGATATAGTCATCGGCCCGGTCCGAATCAAACTGGTCGAGCATCAGAAACGGATCGAGTGGCCGCTGCGGATTGATGACGCGGGTCAGCCGGACGCCCGCGCCATCAGCCGTCGGACGCCCGCCGAGCTGCTGCTTCACATGACGCGTTTGCATGGCATTCACCTCAGGCCGCCGTCAGTGCAGCGATGGCCTGTTCTGCACCGGCAATTGCCGCCGTGCGGGGCTCGTCCCCCATATTGAGACCATCGGCATAAATGAATTCGACATCCACAATGCCGAGAAACGCCAGCATCTGTCTGACATAGGTGGTCACACCATCCGCTGGCGCCTCGCCATACACACTGCCGCGGGTAGCGAACACATAGGCTTTCTTGCCCGTCAGCAGGCCTTCCGGTCCATGCTCGGTATAGCGGAACGTGACGCGTGCTCGCGCGATGTAGTCGAACCAGCTCTTGAGCTGCGACGGGATGGTGAAGTTGTACATCGGCGCGCCAATCACCAGGACGTCGGCCCGCTGAATCTCGTCGATCAGCGTGTCAGCCAGGGTCACGCGCTCTGCCTGTGCCGGCGTGCGCTGCCCGGCAGGGGTCATCAGCGCTGCCACTGTGGCGCTGTCGAGGTGCGGCAGTGGCTCCGCGGCGACATCGCGACGAATAATCTGTCCATTCGGGTTGGCCGCTTGCCAGTGGGATACAAAGCGATCAGCGAGGGTCGTCGAGACGCCCTGACCGCCAAAGATGCTGCTATTGATCTGAAGAAGTGTGGCCATGCTAAAGACTCCCTGAAGTGTAGTAGGCATTGCAGCAATGATACCTACAGAAAACCGATCTATTGGTGCAAAATTCAGGTCAGATCAATCTGATTTTTCGATGGTTTGAGGATGCGATGCAGATCCCCAGAGTCACGCTGGAGCAATGGGCAGTACTGAAAGCCGTCGTCGAGGAAGGGAGTTATGCCAGGGCGGCGGAGGCACTCAACCGCAGTCAGTCCTCGGTGAGCTATACGCTGCGCGCTTTGCAGGAGCAGCTGCCGGTCAAAATGCTGAGACTGGAGGGACGCAAGGCACAGCTCACCGAAGCCGGTGCCGTGCTGCTGCGGCGTGCCGGAGTCCTGCTGGAAGAAGCCTGCAACCTCGACGCCCTGGCCACCAATCTCGCGCAGGGCTGGGAGGCGGAAGTCCGGCTGGCAGTCGAAATCATCTTTCCGACCTGTGTACTGCTGGACGCGCTGGCACGGTTCGCGCCGGAGAGCCGCAGCACCCGGGTGCAACTGCTCGAAACGGTGCTGTCGGGCACGCATGAGGCGCTGCTCAGGCGCGAGGCTGACCTGGCGATCATCGCGAATATTCCGCCCGGGTTTCTGGGCCAGCCGCTGCTGGCCATCGAGTTCATCGCTGTTGCCCACCCTGAACACCCGCTGCACCAGCTCGGACGCGAACTGACCGGCCACGACCTGCAGGGTCATCGCCAGCTGGTGATCCGTGACAGCGGACTGAAGCGCAAGGTCGACGCCGGCTGGCTGGGTGCCGAGCAGCGCTGGACAGTCTCCAATCTCCGCACTTCGATCGATGCCGTGGGGCACGGACTAGGCTTCGCCTGGCTACCGCGCGAACACATCCGGCCGGAGCTGGCAGCGGGCAGGCTCAAGCCACTGCCGCTACGCGAAGGTGGCAGCCGTCAGGCACAGCTCTATCTGGTATTCGCGGATCGCGACGGTGCTGGTCTGGCCACCCGGGCGCTGGCCGAAGCACTGCTGGCAACCTGTCGGGAGGCTGAGCGGGCGGAGTGAGATGAATTCGCCGGCAGGGCAAGGCTACTGCGACGGGAGCGGGCAACAGCCGGCTCCCGTGCCGATCAGAACAATTACTCTTCGAGCAGCGAGCGCAGCATCCAGGCGGTCTGCTCGTGCACTGACAGCCGCTGGGTCAGCAGGTCGGCAGTGGGCTCGTCGCCTGCCTTTTCTGCCAGCGGGAAAACTTCCCGTGCGGTGCGCGCCACGGCCTGATGGCCTTCCACCAGGATGGCGACCATTTCCAGCGCCTTCGGGGAGGTTTCCGGCGCATCCTTGATGCTGCTCAGCTTGCTGAACTGCGCGTACGAACCCGGGGCGTGGTGTCCCAGCGAACGGATGCGTTCCGCGATCGGGTCGACCGCATTCCAGAGCTCGGTGTACTGCTCCTGGAACATTGTGTGCAGCGTATTGAACATCGGCCCGGTGACATTCCAGTGGAAGTTGTGAGTGGTCAGGTAGAGCGTATACGTGTCCGCCAGCAACTTGCTCAGCCCTTCGGAGATCTTCGCGCGATCCTTCTCGTCGATACCGATATTGATGGACGGAGCTTTGACTTGCTTAGCCATGGATTCACCTCGTTGAGTGCAGAAAAATATTCGCAAGCTCGGACTGTGACGCCCGCCTGTGCGGTTCGATCCGGAATCAGCCAACACAACTATACAGCGACTCGAGTATATAGTATATCGAACCGCTCCGTCCAAAGGCACGGATTTGCCGCCGGCGGGTCTCCGCTACGACGGCCTCGGTTTGGCGGTGTCCCGCTGCTTGCTTAGAATGACCGACCTGCTTCGACCGCGAAACCCGCTCAGGTTCGCCCTGCACTGAAGGTTGTTCCAATGGAAAAGTCAGCGCACGCCACTGCTGCCCTGCTGCAGCGCGATCACCAGCACATCTGGCATCCCTACGCCTCCGCTACCGAGCCGCCGCTGCTGTTCCCGGTCGAGTCAGCGCACGGCGTACGGCTGCGTCTGACCGATGGGCGCGAGCTGATCGATGGCGTCTCCTCCTGGTGGTCGGCCATTCACGGCTATAACCATCCGGTGCTCAATGCCGCCGTCACGGAGCAGCTGGGGCGCATGGCGCATGTGATGTTTGGCGGACTCACCCACGAACCGGCAGTGAAACTTGCGACGCTGCTGGCCCGGATCACGCCAGCCGAACTGGAGCGCGTTTTCTTCAGTGATTCTGGCTCGGTGGCGGTGGAAGTGGCCGTGAAGATGGCCCAGCAATACTGGATGGGGCGTGGCAAGTCCGGGAAGTACCGCATTCTCGCGCCACTGTCGGGCTACCATGGCGACAC
>JAJUJZ010000052.1 GCA_029265075.1 Gammaproteobacteria bacterium
CTGCCGAGCTGGCCGCTGCCATCGACGTAGGTCACCCGGCCGGCAAGCGACAGGTCCCGATCGAACCACGGGTTCAGCAGCACGCCGCCGTAAACCTCGACGCCCAGCTGGAAACAGCCGAAGCGGGGCAGCTCGGGGCTCGGCTTGACCTTCAGGCAGGGGCTGTCGGTATGGGCACCGGCCAGATGAAAACCGCTGGTCACCGCACCCTCAGTCCCTGCTGGCAAGGTAAAGGCCAGCAGTGCGGAATCGTTGCGGGTGACGATATAGCGCCCGCCCTGCTCCAGCTGCCAGCTGTCGCTCTCTCGCAGCAGCTGGAAACCGCGCTGCTGCAGCGCAGCGACGGCATTGGCAGTGGCATGGAAGGGGGTTGGCGAGCGTTGCAGAAAATCGAGAAAGCCCTCGATCAACGAGGGGTGTTGCGGATCGGTCATTACCATCTCCGGGGGCAGATATCAGACTCGGCACGCACTGCTAAGGTGCGTCGTCAGCTGGCGTCAATGTACCGACGGGCCGTGGCACTGGCAAATGCGGAAGTGCCGGGAGCGCACAGGATCGTCGGTCAATTATCAGACGTAGATGTCGACCCCGGCCAGCTCTACGCCCAGTCGCTCGGCCATGGACGGGCCGTTACTCAGATAGGTATGCAAGGCCATGCGGCTGCGCGCTGACAGCGCATCGGACAGTTCGGCCGTGAACGAGAGGTCGGGTCGCGCGGTGACGGGACGTGGGCGCGGGGCGTCACTGCCGGCCGCGGCCGACCCGTCGCCGGTGTCGCGCCAGGCATTGCGCCGCGCGGCGTACTCGTCGCCACGCGGAGCAATCTGGATTATCTGACTGGAGCCGATGCGCACGCTGTCATCCCATCAATTGACCGCGAAAGTATAGCACCGCCCGGTTCAGGCAAAAGCACCCGCCCAGAGCGCGATCAGCACACCACCGAGGAGCAGCCGGTAGATGACGAACGACTGCATGCCGATGCGGTTGATGAAGCCGAGGAAGAGACTGATACAGAGATAGGCGGTCACGGCCGACACCAGAACTGCCAGCAGTACAATGCTCCACGGCTCCTCCAATCCCTGCTCGGCCAGCTCAGCGCCCTTGAACACGCCGGCGGCGATGATCAGCGGGATGGAGAGCAGAAATGAGAAACGGGCCGATGCTTCCCGATTGAAGCCCAGCAGCAGTGCGGCCGTCATGGTGATGCCCGACCGCGAGGTGCCGGGAATCAGTGCCAGCGCCTGCATCAGGCCAATGAACAGCGCAAACTGCCAGGTCATCGTCAGCAGATCGCGATCCCGGCGGCCACGCCAGTCGGCCACACCCAGCAGCAGGCCGAAGATGATGCTGGTTGCCCCCAGCACCAGCGCATTACGGGTGTACTGTTCAACCAGATCGTCGACCACCAGCGCCGCCAGACAGGCGGGAATGGTCGCCAGCACGATATACCAGGCGAGCCGGCTCTGATCACTGGCACCGCCACCCGTGACGGAACGCAGCCACCCCACCACCAGTTCGCGAATATCGCGTCGAAAATACCAGAGCACGGCGACCAGAGAACCGACGTGCAGTGCCACATCAAACGCCAGTCCCTGATCGCTCCAGCCCAGCAGCACCGACGGCAGGATCAGATGCCCCGAACTGGAGATCGGCAGGAACTCGGTGATGCCCTGAATCGCGGCCAGGATCACGGCCTGAAAAATATCCAACTCTGCTCTCCATAAAGCAGGGAGCGTGCGCGCCATGTGCGTGTCAGCGTGCCCCTTGCTGCTTGTTATCCCTGTTTTTTCCAGGCCACCTGATCACGCAGATAGACGGGCACCGCTTCCTCTGCGCTTACTGTTACCCCTTGCTGCCAGGCGGGGAGCGCCAGCGTCAGCACATCTCGCGCCCGTGGCAGCGCTGCCGCATCAATGTGCTGGAAGGCGCACGGCCGCAACCGGTCGCCATAGGTAAACCCCGTTCCCACGCCCAGCAGACGGGGCGCCGTGCCCGCTACAGTCGGCGCGACCACTTGCTCGGGAGGCAGAACCGCCTCCTCACCCACCGCGTGGACCAGACCTTCGGCACCGGCCCGGAACCAGCCGCAATAGACCTCATCCATACGCGCATCGATGGCAGCAAGAATGATGGCGTCGGGCTCGGCTGACGCACCCTGCGCCAGCGCCGCCAGTGTGGAGACCGGCAGCACGGGCAGATCGGCGCCAAATGCCAGCCCCTGCACAACGGCAAGGCAGATACGTAAGCCGGTAAAAGAGCCGGGCCCCCGGCCGAAAGCGATGGCATCGAGCTGGGAGAGTGACAGCTGATGCGCGGCAAGCAGCTCATCGACCATGGGCAGCAGGCGCAGCATATGCTCGCGCGGTGCTTCCACGAACCGTTCTTCGATATGCTCGCCATCTATGAGCGCGACGGAGCAAGCCTCTGTCGATGTATCGAGTGCCAGGATTCTGGCCATTGCCCCACCTGCCGCTGAAACGAGCGCAGATGTTAACGACCCGAGCCCCCGGCGGCAATGTCAGCGACTGGATCGAGGAACTGAAGCACGATGCAGCAACAGATCACTGGTGTCATTCTGGCTGGCGGCCGCGGGCAGCGTCTGGGTGGTGTCGACAAAGCCATGCTGACCTGGCATGGCAAGCGCTTTCTGGAGCATATCGCCGACCGTTTGCGACCTCAGGTGAGCCGGCTGCTGCTCAGCGTACGCAGCGCCTCATCCCGAAACTACGCCGGCTATGAAACCGTTACAGACCCCGGCGAAGGACCGCTGGGCGGAATGCTCGCTGCTCTGCGCATAAGCGAGACGCCGCTGACCCTGTTTGTGCCGTGCGACAACCCAACGCCATCCGCGGCGCTGGCCGAACGGCTTCTCGCCGCTCTGAACGATCATGAGATTGCCTATGCCAGCTATGGCGGCGACCATCACTGGCTTTATGCCCTGGTACGCACACAGGTTTGGGACGAACTGGAAAAATTCTGGCAGGCGGGCGGACGCGCGCCGCATCGCTGGTATGCAACGCGAGACAGCGTCGCCGTCGCATTCGATGACATGGCACCCAGTGCCTTTCGCAATATCAACACCCGCGTCGAGCTTGAGGCGCTGGAAGACAACTGAATACCAACCGGCGCCGTGGAGAACAGCAGCGAAACACGCGTACTGGCAGGCACGCGTGTTTCAGTTCATCACTCGGTCTTGCGAGGACGACCCACTTTGCGTTTGGGTGCGCTCTGGGCAGCCGCACGACGCGCAACTGTCCGCTCTTTCAGAGCTGCCTTGCGCTCTTCCTGACGCAGTTTCATCTGCGCTTTGCGCACGGCAGTTTCCACCTGAGCACGCACTTTCTTTTCAGCAGCTTTCAGTTTGCGCGCATCGGCAGCAGCTCGCTGCTTGCGCCACTTGGCTTCGAATTTGGCAACGGCACTGACCAGGTCGGCTTCGGCTTTCTGAGCCAGCGCCTCGGCCCGAACCCCCACCTTTTCCTTGACGGTGTCTTCGCTCGACTTAACCAGCGCTTCCACCCGGGCAGCCATCACCTGGAGCTCGGCCTGCTTCACACGCTGGCGAAGTTCGCGAGTTTTCTCCTGTGACTTTTCCACCGCAGCGACTGCACGCTTCACCGCATTCTTGTCAGCTGCTTTGCCACTTGCACGAGCTTTAGTGCGCGCCTGCGCCACTTTCTCACGCAGAGTGACGGTGTTCTTTCGCTCGGCCGCCAGCTGCTCTTTCAGCTTTGCAACCTGCTGCTCAGCACGGGCAACAATCGATGCAACGCCAGCGCCGCGTGCGCTGGTCGCACGGGTCGGCGCGCGGCGTGTTGCACGCGTTGCAGATGCAGCCGTTTTTTTCGCAGTTGCTTTTTTTCTCGCTGGTGCTTTTGCCATGTTTTCCTCCGACAGCGCAGAATGTGCGCGGAAACATAGCACAGCCCCGGAACATCTACAAAAATCTGCGCGATTGACGACGTTCGTCGCGTTTTGCAACAAGCAGTTCAGCTATTAATCAGCTATTACCGGCTAGTCTTTTTCTGGTTTCAAGCGAGAGCCCTGGCATCTGATCGGCAATAATTTCCAGCAACAGATCGATCTGCTCCGCCGAGTCATTGAGACAAGGAATATAACGATAGTTGCGGCCGCCGTTCTGCTCGAAAATTTCGCGATTCTCCACGGCAATCTCTTCCAGTGTTTCGAGACAGTCCGCAGAGAATGCCGGGCAGATGACGTCGACATCGGTCACACCCTGCTTGCCCCACTCGCTCAGCAGCTGACTGGTATAAGGCTGCAACCACTGCGCCCGACCGAGTCTCGATTGAAAGCTGATTGCCCACTCAGCCTTGTCGAGGCCAAGTGCCGCCGCCAGCGCACGCGAAGTTTCGACACATTGCTCGTAATAGGGATCACCCAGATCAACAAACCGCTGCGGAATGCCGTGGTAAGAAAGCAGCAGTTTTTTCCCCTTGCCATGCTCCTGCCAGAATCGTTGCACCGACTCTGCAAGCGCTGCAATAAAACCCGGGTACTGGTAATAGGATTTCACGACATGAATCGACGGTACATTGCGCGCGCTGCGCACAATATCGGCCACCTGGTCGTAGACCGCGCCTGTGGTGGTCGCTGAATACTGCGGGTAGAGCGGAATCAGTAATACCTGTCCGACACCCTGCGCCCGTAGCTCATCCAGTGCGCCGCGCAGGGTCGGCTGACCATAGCTCATGGCAAGCGCGACGGCCGGTGCGCTCTCTCCCAGCAGCGCAGTGAGACGTTCGCGCAGTGCGCTCTCCTGGCGTCGACTGATAACGCGCAACGGCGAATCGCCATATAGCTCCCAGATCATCTGATAGCCGGGCGCAATCTTGCGCGGGCGAAACATCGACAGCGGGCCAAACAGAATGGGGAACCAGAGCAGGCGCGGCAGCTCCACCACACGCTGATCGGACAGAAACTGCTGCAGGTAGCACCGGATTGCAGCGGGCGTCGGATCATCGGGGGTTCCCAGATTCATCAGAATGACACCGTGCTTCACGCTAACTCCTCACATCGATCAGGTTGAATGAGACCGCCCGCAGGCGCGGCGTCAGTTTACCCGGTCCAGAAACAACAAAGCCCTGCTTTTGCAGGGCTTTGTTGGGTCATTCGGCGGAAATTACGATTCGAGTGCCTGCACGATGCGATCGCGCACCTCTTCCACGCTGCCAATGCCTTCGATGCGGTGGTAGCGCGGCGCATCGGGGCCGGTCTGACTGGAGTAATAATCAACCAGCGGGCGGGTCTGCTGATGATAGACCTGCAGCCGTTTGCGCACGGTCGCTTCGGTGTCGTCGGCGCGCTGCACCAGCGGCTCGCCCGTCACATCGTCCAGCCCTTCCTGTTGCGGCGGGTTGTTGACGATGTGGTACACCCGGCCTGACGCTTCATGCACCCGCCGGCCGCTCATGCGGCCTACGATCTCTTCATCGTCAATAGCGATCTCGACCACATGATCCAGCGCGACCTGTGCGTCTTTCAGCGCTTCCGCCTGCGGAATGGTGCGCGGAAAACCATCGAACAGAAAGCCGTTAGCACAATCGGGCTGCGCGATACGCTCGCGTACCAGTGCGATGATCAGATCGTCAGAGACGAGGCCCCCTGCTTCCATCACTTCCTTGGCCTGCAGGCCGAGCTCCGTGCCCGCCTTGACGGCAGCGCGCAGCATGTCGCCCGTTGCAATCTGCGGAATCCCATAGCGCTTCATGATGAACTGCGCCTGAGTTCCTTTGCCCGCCCCTGGCGGCCCCAGCAGAATGATTTTCATTGGGTGAAATCCCCGTTCTCGGTTGGTGCTGACTGCAATGCTGATCCAATCGGCGCGGTGGCAATACTGACTTGAGCAGCATGCGCTGGCGCGTTTGAAGCAGCACCAGAAAATCGGCGAGGCCCGCGGCGCAACGCCACCGGTCCACAAAGAAAGGCACCAAACATACACAGGTCGGCAGAGCAGCACAAGGCCGTGCTGCCTTATGTCGCACCATGGTTGTGCAGGCTGGGAAAATGCTGGAGAAGCAGCGTGCCGAAACGGTCAGGCGCCGCGTTCGAGCAGCTTGGCAGCCTCCCACAATGCATCCATTTCAGCGAGCGAAGCATCGGCGGGCGCGCGCCCTTCCCGTTGCAGCTCGGCTTCAATATGCCGGAAGCGCCGCTCGAACTTGCGATTACAGCCGCGCAGTGCCGCCTCGGGATCGATATCGAGATAACGGGCGAGATTGACGCAGACAAACAGCAAGTCGCCGATTTCATCGGTAATCGCCTCCCGATCACCGCTGATCAACGCCTCGGCGACCTCCGTGCGTTCCTCGTCCAGCTTGTCGAGGATCTGTTCACACTCGGTCCAGTCAAAACCGACACGCGCTGCGCGCCGCTGCAGTTTGGCCGCCCGACTCAGTGCCGGCAGTGTCGCCGGGATGTCATCCAGCACGCTGGCAAGAGCTTTCTGCTCGCGCTCCTGCTGCTTGATCTGCTCCCAGTTCTGCGTTACCTGAGCGGCATCGATTGCGTCGCAGGCATCCATCTCTCCGAAAACATGAGGATGCCGGCGAATCAGCTTTTCGACCAGCCCTTCCACCACCGTCGCGAAGGTGAAGTCGCCCTGCTCCTCTGCAATCCGGCAATAGAAGATGACCTGAAACAGCACATCGCCCAGCTCATCCCGGAACTGATCAATGTCACCACGCTCGATCGCATCGATCAGCTCATAGCACTCCTCGAGCGTGTGCGGCGCGATGGTCTCGTAGCGCTGCGCCAGATCCCAGGGACAACCGCGCTCGGGATCGCGCAGCCGCGCCATGA
This sequence comes from Gammaproteobacteria bacterium, assembly GCA_029265075.1. Classification (GTDB taxonomy): domain Bacteria; phylum Pseudomonadota; class Gammaproteobacteria; order Pseudomonadales; family CAMLJR01; genus CAMLJR01. Next base: position 6,820 of record JAJUJZ010000052.1, read on the forward strand.
CAGCTCGCAACCGCTCGATCGGGTGCTCCGGTTCACTCGGCATGCTCGCCCTCCCGCACCCGGCGCGCCGAGATCACGTTGGGCAGTCCGTTGAGCCGCACCAGCAGGTCCGCCAGCGCCTGCAGGCTGGTGATTTCCACCGTCAGGCGCATGGTGGCAGTGCTGTCGGCACGATTGGTCTGGGTGTTCATGGCGAGCACGTTGACCTTGTTGACCGCCAGCAGCTGAGTGATATCACGCAGCAGCCCCTGCCGGTCGTAGGCCACCAGCACCACGTCGACCGGGTAGGTGGTCTGTTCGGCATCGCCCCAGCTGACTTCGACGATGCGCTCCGGCTCGCTGTAGCTGAGCTGCAGCAACTTGGCGCAGTCCTGCCGGTGGACGCTGACGCCGCGCCCCACGGTGATGTAGCCGACGATGGCGTCACCCGGTACCGGCTTGCAGCAGCCGGCGATATGGGTCAGCAGATTGCCGACGCCGGAGATGCGTACATCGCCCTCCCGATCGGTACTGGTGCGCCGCCGCGTGGCAGGCACCGGTTGTGGTTCCGGCCGCTCGATGCCGACCAGCGCCTGGGCCGCATTCAGCACTTGCGCGGCACTCACCTCCCCCGAGCCGAGCGCGGCGTACATCTCTTCCACGGTGGCACAGCGCACGCGCTCGGCCACCGCCTTGTAATCGAGACTGGTGAGCGCCAGCCGTCTGAATTCACGCTCAATCAGCGCGCGGCCGGCAGCGATATTGTCTTCGCGCTTCTGCTGCCGGAACCAGGCCTGCACCTTGGCCCGCGCCCGCGCACTTTTCAGATACCCGAGGTTGGGCTGCAGCCAGTCACGGCGCGGTGCGTCCTCTTTGCCGGTGAGGATTTCGACCTGCTCACCAGTACGCAGCTGGTAGGACAGCGGCACGATCCGCCCGTTGACCTTGGCGCCCCGGCAGCGGTGCCCGACCTGGGTATGGATGTGATAGGCAAAATCGAGCGGCGTCGAGCCCTGCGCCAGATTGACCACGTGGCCATCGGGCGTGAAGACATAGACGCGGTCCTGCGCGCGGCTGAACTGTTCAGCCACATCAGCGCTGCCGCCAGCCTCTTCGTGCCACTCCAGTACCTGTCGCAGCCAGGCAATCTTCTCTTCATAGGAAGCCACTGCGCGGCGCTGGTTGTCGGCGCCTTTGTAACGCCAGTGAGCACAGACCCCGAGTTCCGCTTCTTCGTGCATTTCTAAGGTGCGGATCTGCACTTCCAGTACCTTGCCGCCCGGGCCGATCACGGCGGTGTGCAGCGAGCGGTAACCGTTGTCTTTCGGGTTAGCGATATAGTCGTCAAACTCGTTGGGAACGTTACGCCAGAGGCCGTGCACGACGCCGAGCGCCGCGTAGCAATCCTTGATGGAGTGCACCAGGATGCGCACCGCGCGGATGTCGTAGACCTGCGAGAAGCCTATGCCCTTGCGCTGCATCTTTCGCCAGATGCTGTAGATGTGCTTGGCACGCCCTGACAGCTCGGCTTCGATGCCGGCCGCCTGCAGGGCTTCAGAGAGCTGCTGCTGGACATCGGCAATATAGTCCTGACGATCCAGCCGCCGCTCATCCAGCAGCCGCGCGATCTTCTTGTAGGCATCCGGGCGCAGGTACCGGAAGGCGAGGTCTTCCAGCTCCCACTTGATATGGCCGATCCCCAGCCGATGGGCCAGCGGCGCGTAGATATCCGCGACTTCGCGGGCCACCCGCTCGCGCTTGACCTGGTCGCCGCCCACGGCGCGGATGGCACAGGTACGCTCAGCCAGTTTGATCAACGCCACGCGGACGTCATCGATCAGCGCCACCAGCATCTTGCGCACGGTGTCGCTCTGCGTTTCCACCTGACCAAGAATCGGGCCGCTCTGACCCGTATTGACGCGGCTGATGGCCGCCATGCGCAGCACGCCTTCGATCAGCTTGGCGATAGGAGCACCGAACTGTGCTTCCACCGTCTTCAGGTCGAGCGTGCCCTCGCGCACTGCACGATAGAGGATGGCGGCGATCAGGCCACCCTGATCGAGATGGAGGTCGGCGAGGATCTCGGCCATTTCCAGGCCGGTGCGCAGGCTGGAGGCGTCGTGGCCCCAGGCGTGCTGCGGGTCGGCCTGTGCGCGCTCAGCCGCATCACGCGCAGCGCGGCAGGCGCGCAGCAGCTCGCTGCGATCGATGTGCGCAGGTACCGCCAGGCGCTCCACCCACCGCTCGAGGTCGATTGACCCGTCCGCTTTCGCGGGATGATCTTCGCGGACCTTGACCATTCTGGCTCCCTGCCGCGCCGTGTGGCGGGCTACTACTGGTGCGCTTTCAGCGCTGCATCAAATACGCCGGTCGAAAGATAGCGATCGCCCCGATCGCAGATAATGGCGACGATGACGGCATTCTCAACCCGCTCGGAAATCTGCAAGGCAGCAGCGACAGCGCCACCGGAAGATACGCCACAGAGAATCCCTTCCCGGGCGGCGAGCTCCCGCATGGTGCGTTCGGCAGTCTCCTGCCCCATATCAATCACTTCATCAACGGCCGCCCGATCAAAAATAGAAGGCAGATACGCCTCTGGCCAGCGCCGGATACCCGGAATGGCAGCGCCTTCGGTAGGCTGCAGCCCGACAATGCGCACCGCCGGATTGCGCTCCTTCAGATAGCGTGACACGCCCATGATGGTGCCGGTCGTGCCCATCGACGAGACGAAATGGGTGATGCGGCCACCGGTCTGCTCCCAGATTTCGGGACCTGTGGTGGCGTAATGCGCGCCCGAGTTGTCGGGGTTGCCAAACTGGTCCAGCACCTTCCCGAGGCCATCGGCCTGCATTTTCAATGCCAGATCGCGGGCACCTTCCATCCCTTCTTCACGACTTACTTCGATCAGCTCGGCCCCGTACGCGGCCATCGCCAGCTTGCGTTCTTCACTGCTGTTGGCCGGCATGATCAGCTTCAGGCGGTAACCGCGGATGGCCGCGGCCATCGCCAGCGCAATGCCGGTGTTGCCGCTGGTCGCCTCGATCAGGGTGTCGCCGGGCCGGATCTCGCCGCGCGCCTCAGCCTGCCTGATCATATTGAGCGCGGGCCGGTCCTTGACCGACCCAGCCGGATTATTGCCTTCGAGCTTGACCAGAATAGTGTTGGTCGTGGCGCCCGGCAGGCGCTGCAAACGCACCAGCGGCGTGTTGCCGATGGTCTCTTCTACGGTAGGAAACGACATCTTCTGAACCTGGTGCTGGCCTTCCCGACGTCCGAACGTTCCGTCGACCTGTTCTTGTTATATGGCCGGCGAGCCCAGCCGGGTTGACGTGGATCAATGGCGGGCGATGATACCACCCGGCAAGGACGAGCGACCACCGACTGACGCCGCTATTCCTGTTGAACTGCTGTTCACCGTAAATGATAATGGTTCTTCTTTTTCGCGCGTCTGCCTCAGGCCGCGTTTTCTTTAATCTCTCCCCCATCGCGGCAAGGAGTTCTTACATGTTCCAACGCCTGACCCTGCTGTTGACCGCGACACTGCTGAGCTGCTCAGCCTTCGCCTCTGGCGAGCTCAATGTGTATTCATCGCGCCAGGAGCAGCTGATCGCCCCCCTGATCGAACAGTTCAGCAAGCAAACCGGCATCGTCGTCAACGTCGTCACTGGCAAGGATGATGCTCTGATCGAACGGCTGCGCATTGAAGGGCGCAACAGCCCCGCCGACCTGCTGTGGACCGCCGACGCCGGCCGCCTGCACCGTGCCAAGAGTCAGGGTCTGCTGCAACCGATCGAATCTGAGGTGCTGGAGGCGGTCATCCCGGCGCACCTGCGCGATGCCGACCAGCAGTGGTTCGGGCTGACCACCCGCGCGCGTCCCATCATGTACGCACGCGACCGCGTCGATCCGGCCGAGCTGTCGACCTACGAAGCGCTGGCCGATCCGAAATGGAAGCGCCGGATCTGTGTGCGCTCGTCGGACAATATCTACAACCAGTCGCTGGTCGCCGCCATGATCGAGCATCTCGGTGAGGAGCGCACCGAAGCCTGGACCCGCGGCCTGGTCGCCAATTTCGCGCGGCCGCCGGCAGGTGGCGATCGGGAGCAGATTTCCGCAGTTGCCGCCGGCGTGTGCGACATCGCTATCGCCAATACCTACTATCTCGGAGGCATGCTGAAATCGCCCAATGCGGCCGACCGGCAGGCAGCCGAGAAAGTCGCGGTGTTCTGGCCGAATCAGGATGGCACCGGCACCCACGTCAACATCACCGGCGCCGGCGTCACCAAAGCCGCCCGCAACCGAGACAATGCCATCAGATTAATCGAGTTCATGGTGAGCGACGAGGCGCAGCAGTGGTACGCCGAGGGCAACTCCGAATATCCCGTCAAGGCTGGCGTGGAGTGGAGCGAGGTGCTGAAGCGCTGGGGCGAGTTCAAAGCTGACGAGCTGCCCATGAACGTGCTTGGTGAGAACAACGCCGCCGCTCTGCGTCTGATGGACCGGGCCGGCTGGAAGTAACGCCGCGAACCACGGTTGTGAATGACACCCCCTCAGCCGCCGCCCTGCCGCTGACGCCACCGCGGCGGCAGCGGCGCCGGCTGTTCGATGGCTGGCTCGCCAGCGCGCTGCTGGTCGCACTGCTGGTGGCCCTGCCGGTGCTCGCCGTGTTCAGCTTCGTGCTGGACCCCGCTGCATCAGTCTGGCGTCATCTGGGCGCCACCGTGCTGGGCGACTACATCGCCAACTCTCTCTGGCTGATGCTGTGGGTGACCATCGGTGTGGTCGCCATCGGCGTGCCTTGTGCCTGGCTGACCAGCGTCTGCGATTTCCCCGGCCGCCGCTGGCTGGAGTGGGCGCTGCTGCTGCCGCTGGCAATGCCCGCCTACATCATCGCCTACACCTACACCGGCCTGCTCGACTTTGCCGGACCGGTCCAGACCGCCTTGCGCACGACCTTCGACTGGTCCTACGGCGATTACTGGTTTCCACCCATTCGTTCACTGGGTGGCGCCTGCGCGATGTTCGTGCTGGTGCTCTATCCGTACGTCTACATGCTGGCGCGGGCTGCCTTCCTGTCCCAGTCACGCTGCGCCCTCGAAGTGAGCCGCACACTCGGCGCCGGTCCCTGGCGCGGCTTTTTCACGGTGGCGCTGCCGCTGGCGCGGCCGGCGGTGATTGCCGGCGTGTCGCTGGCCCTGATGGAAACGCTCGCCGACTACGGCACCGTGGTGTATTTCGGGGTTACTACCTTTACCACCGGGATTTTCCGCACCTGGTACGGGCTCGGTAACGCCGCCGCCGCAGCCCAGCTGGCAGCGGCGCTGATGCTGTTTGTGTTCGTGCTCATCATCAGCGAGCGCTGGTCGCGCCGGCGCCAGCGTTACCACCACGGCAGTGCCCGGTTCCGCGCACTGGCCCGCCACCGTCTGCGCGGCTGGCAAGCGGTGCTGGCCAGTTGCGTCTGTTTGCTGCCGCTGCTGCTGGGTTTCGTGGTGCCGGTGCTGCAGCTGGGACAGTGGGCACTCCTCACCTACGAGCAGAGCCTGAATGCCACCTTCGTCACCATTGCCCTGCAGACCCTGCTGCTGGCCGGCACCGCGGCGCTGCTGGTGCTCGCCATTGCGCTGCTGCTCGGTTATGGCAAGCGGCTGCACAGCTCGCGTCTGCTGCGCTCGGCAGTGCAGATTGCAGGCATCGGCTATGCCGTCCCGGGCACCGTGATCGCGGTAGGCGTGATGCTGCCGTTCGCCGCCTTCGACCATACGGTGGATGCGTTCATGAGCCGCTACTGGGGCATCTCCACGGGCCTGCTGCTGAGCGGCACGCTGGTGGCGCTGCTGTTTGCCTATGCGGTGCGGTTCCTGGCGGTGGCGCTGCAGACGGTCGAAGCCGGTCTGGGGCGAATCAGGCCATCCACCGACGACGCGGCCCGCAGTCTCGGCCTGAGTCCGGGCAGCGTGCTGCGCCGCATCCACCTGCCGCTGCTGCGGGGCTCGCTGCTGACAGCCATCGTGCTGGTCTTCGTCGATGTTCTGAAGGAGCTGCCGGCCACCCTCATTCTGCGCCCGTTCAATTTCAACACGCTGGCCGTGCGCACCTATGAACTGGCGTCCGACGAGCGCCTCGCCGAGGCCTCGCTACCCGCACTGGCCATCGTGGCCATCGGTCTGTTGCCCGTCATTCTGCTCAGCCGCGCCATCCGGCGCCCTGCTACTGGAGAAGTCGATGCCGCCCTTACTGGCCATTGATGCTGTCTCAGTCGCGTATGGCAGTACCCAGGTTCTGCATCAGATCGCGCTGACCCTGAGCCACGGTTCGATCGGCTGCCTGCTGGGCCCCAGCGGCTGCGGCAAGACCACGCTGCTGCGCGCCATTGCCGGCTTCGAACCAATATCGGCCGGCAGCATCGCCCTCGAAGGACAGGTAGTGAGTGCGCCCGGTCGTACTCTGCCCCCCGAGCGGCGGCAGATCGGCATGGTGTTTCAGGATTTTGCGCTGTTCCCGCATCTGTCGATCGCCGACAACATCGCTTTCGGCCTGCGTGGCTGGTCCGCCAGCGACCGGCGTCAGCGTGTTGAAGCGCTGCTGAGACTGGTCGGCCTGTCGGGCTATGGCCGGCACTATCCGCATCAGCTGTCCGGTGGCCAGCAACAGCGGGTGGCGCTGGCCCGCGCGCTGGCACCCCGGCCCCGTCTGCTGCTACTGGACGAACCGTTCTCGAGCCTGGACGTGACGCTGCGTGAAGGGCTCGCTCGTGAAGTGCGTGAAATCCTCAGCCAGGAGGGCACCAGCGCCATCCTGGTTACCCACGATCAGCAGGAAGCATTCGCCTTTGCCGATGAGATCGGTGTAATGGCCGGTGGCCGGCTGCTGCAGTGGGACAGCGGCTACAACCTCTACCACCGTCCTGCCAGCCGCACCGTGGCGCAGTTCGTCGGTCAGGGTCAGATGGTGCCGGGGCGCTGGCTGGATACGACGCGTGTGGAAACGCCGCTGGGCATCCTGCGCAGCGATGCTGAGGGGACGCCAGGGGCCGAGGTCGACGTGCTGGTGCGCCCGGACGATCTGGTTCATGTGCGCTCCGGCGACAGCTCAGCGAGTGGCGCGCTAGTAACGGCGACTGTGATTAACCGCGTCTTCCGGGGCGCCGAATACCTCTACACGGTACAGCTTGGCAGTGGTCAGCAGCTGCTCTGCCTTACTCCCAGCCACGATGACGTTGCGCCGGGTGAGCGGATGGCCCTGCGCCTTGATCAGCGCCATCTGGTCGTTTTCCCCCGTCAGACGGCGTGATGCCGGAGGTCGTCGCACTGGCCAGCCCGGCGTGGGGTAGCCGGTGAGCTGATCGGCGCCGATAATGGGCCGATCGCGGACAGGACTCCGAGCATGCAGAATCGCGCTCTCAAAACGCTGATTATCGGAACGGCACTGGTGCCGTCGCTGGTGATCGCGCTGCTGCTCGGCAGTTATCTGGCGCTGTCCCGCGTGCTCGATCTGCGCGATATGGCGCGCGAGCGCGGCGAGGCGGGCGCGCAGCAGCTCGCTGTGCTCGCACATCGCGCCCTTCAGAGCCGCGATACCGACACCCTGCAGGAGCTGGTAACCCTGGCGCTCGAGGAGCGCGGGGTGCGCGCGGCTGCCATCCTCGATGCCGACCAGCGCCTGCTGGTCAGCGCTGGCCCTCGCAGTGTCCTGGTACACCCCGAACTGGCTGCCACCACCCGTTTCGGACAAGCCGCCGATCACATCGAAATCGCTCAGCCGATCTTCGGCGGGGCACGCTACACCTCAACGCTGGTGCCGGGCGCCTCGGCCGCGGAAGAGCCCATCGGCTGGGTGATCCTGCAGCATTCGCACGCCCCTTATTTGGTGCAAAGCTATCAGTCGTTACTGGTAGCTGGCCTGATCATCAGTGCCACGCTGATCGGCATGATCACCTTCGCGGTGTTTACCAGCGCCCGCCTCGACCGCAGCTTCGCCCTGCTGCGCCAGGGCATCGCCCGCTTCGAGTCAGGCCGCTTCGACTCGCCGATCGTGATGCCCGAGGAGAATGAGCTGTTCACGCTGGCGCAACAGATCAACCGCATGGCGCAGACCATGCAGCGCGCCTCCATCGAGCTGCAGCGCACCCTCGAACAGACCAACCGCGATCTGCGTGAATCGCTGGAAACCGTCGAAGTCCAGAACATCGAACTCGACCTGGCCCGGCGCGAGGCGCTCGAAGCCAGCCGGATCAAATCGGAGTTTCTTGCCAACACCAGCCACGAGCTGCGCACGCCGCTCAATGGCATTATCGGCTTCACCAAACTACTGCTCAAAAGCTCGCTCGACACCCGGCAGCGCGAGTACCTTGAAACCATCCGGTACTCAGCGGAAAACCTGCTCAACATCATCAACGACATTCTCGATTTCTCGAAAATCGAAGCCGGCAAACTGGTGCTGGACAATGTTCCGCTCAATCTGCGCGATCTGATCGAAGAAACTCTGTCGATGCTCGCGCCCAGCGCCTTTGAGAAGCGACTTGATCTCGTTCTGCTCTATGACAACGACGTGCCGGCCGATCTGGTTGGCGACCCGCTACGGCTGCGACAGATCCTCACCAACCTGATCAGTAACGGAATCAAGTTCACCAACAGTGGCCACATCGCCGTGCGCGTCTCGCTCAGCGGTGCACCCGGCCCCCGCGCACCCATCAAAATCAGTGTCACCGACACCGGTATCGGTCTCAGCGATGCACAGCAGAAACAGCTGTTCCGCGCCTTCGCCCAGGCGGATGCTTCCACCTCGCGGCTGTTCGGCGGCACCGGCCTCGGCCTGGCGATCAGCAAGAAGCTGATCGAACAGATGGGCGGTGAAATCGGTGTCGACAGTCAGCTCGGCCAGGGCTCGACTTTCTGGTTTTCAGTACGACTGCCGGTGCAGGCCAATCCGCTGCGGCAGCGCAGCTTTGATCTGCTGAAGGGGCGACGCATCCTGCTGTACGACAACAGTCCGCTGTCCCAACTGGCACTGCGACAGCTGCTGGAGAGCTGGGATGTCGTCGTCATCACGCTCGATACCCCGCAGCAACTGGCACTGGCCGCTCCCGCCGATGCCGCCGTGATCAGCCTGAACGCCGCTGAGCTGGCCGCTGACTGCACCGACGAAATTGCTGTCCGGGAGGAGCCGCAGCTCATCCTGATTCCTGCCCTGACCAGTAATAACCGCGATGAACCAGGCCGTCGTCTTGTGACCAAGCCCATCGGGCACCTGGAGTTCTACGACGCGCTCTGCACACTGCTCGAACCGTCAGTTCAGCCACTGCCCGCGACCTCCGCTCGCCACCTTCGTCGCTCGGTGCAGGTGCTGGCGGTAGATGACAACATTGCCAACCTCAAGCTGCTTGCCATCATGCTTGAGGAACTGGGCGCACAAGCAACCGTGGCAAGCAGCGGGCGCCAGGCGCTGGGACTGTGCGACCAGCGCCCCTTCGATCTGATATTCATGGACCTGCAAATGCCGGAACTGAGTGGGGCACAGGTTACGCAACTGATTCGCGAAGGCAATTCACCGAATCGCAACACGCGCATCGTGGCACTCACCGCCCATCTGCTGGCCGAGGAGCAGCGGCAGCTGTTAAGCCAAGGCTTCGACCTCTGCCTCACCAAGCCGCTCACTGATGAGCAGCTGCAACGCCTGCTGCGACAGATCAGTGAAAGCGATGCAGACCATAACGAGCGAGACCGCCTGTTCGGCGACCGGACCCCGCCAGCCGGACAACGGGGCCCCGTCGATATCACCCTCTGTCTGCAACGTGCGCAGCAGAAACCCGACCTTGCCGCCGAAATGCTGGAGAGCGTGCTCAGCGAGCTGCGCGCAACCCGCCAGCAGATCACCGCTGCCGCCGAGGCAGAAGACTACGAGCAGCTGCTCGATCTGGTGCACAAGCTGCACGGCGCCACCTGTTATACCGGGCTGCCGCACCTGCAGAAGGCTGCTTATGATCTCGAGCACTGTCTCAAGCAAAGCCCGCACACCAGCCAGCAATGTGCAGAGGTACATGCCGCCCTCAACGCCGCCATCGATACCCTGCTGGTCTGGTATGAGAACCACGATACTGCGATGTTGTTTGAGGATCAGCCGGTCTGATCAGGCCAGCCTGCTGCAGTCTCAACGCTGCTGGTTACTGTCCCCACCAAAGAGCGAGCGGCTGACCAGCGGGCGCGGCCCCAGGTGGGGCAGCAACGCACGACGACAGAGCCGCTTCATCGTCTGGCGTGCCGCTGGCTGATAGTCAGCCGCGGCAAAGGCCAGCAAATGGGCACCGCTGAACAGGTCTCCTCCCTGATCATAAGCGGGCAGCAACCCGGTCTCAGGGTCGAAGCGATAATGGTGGTCAGGGTGCAGCGGCTCGCCACTGGCGTCCACTGCCAGCGACAAGCCGTATCCGAGCGCATCCAGTAATGCCATCTCGAAGCTGCGCAGTAGAATATCCAGCGGTGCGTCGGCTGCAGTGAAAGCCGCCAGCAGCGCTTCATAACGGTCGAACAGTTCAGGCTGCGGATCATCGCGCGGCAGCAGTCGTTCGAGCAGCTCATTGACATAGAGGCCGCTGAACAGAACGCGTCCCGTCAGTATCAGCGGATGGCCGCGAGACTCCACACTCTGCAGCGTATGCAGATCACCGCGTCCGCTCCAGTTCGCCCATAACGGCTGGAACGGCTGCAGCAAGGCGCGGGCGGAACCGCCCTTGCGCTGGCGCCGGGCACCGCGCGCGATGGCCCGCACATGGCCGTGGTCCGGCGCGAACAGATCGATCAGCAGGCTGGTATCGCGCCACGGGCGCGCATGCAGCAGCCAGGCTGGCTGCAACGAGTCACCCACGCTTGCCGATCCCATGCTCATGGGC
>JAJUJZ010000187.1 GCA_029265075.1 Gammaproteobacteria bacterium
GCGGAATTCTTCGCCTTCGTGCGCAGCCTGGAGGCCTATCGCAAGACCTTCAGCGATTCGTCGGACCTGCTTGTGGTTGACCCCGATAGCGCCTTTTTCCGCTATCTCAAACAATCATCCGGCAACCGCTAGCGGCGGACGCTGTGGTATCATCACGCACCCGGGCCACCAGCCCGGGTTTTTTGTGGGCGCTATTCCTGTCCGCCGGTGGTCCAACCAGGCGCGACAAACCAGACCAGACAAGGCGTGGCTGATGAGCAAGGCTGATCGATGGTTGTTACCTGACGGCGTGGAAGAGCTGTTGCCACCCCGTGCAGGCTACGCCGAACAGTTGCGGCGCTGTCTGCTCGATCTTTACGACAGCTGGGGCTACGAGTTCGTGATGCCGCCACTGCTGGAGTTCACGGACTCCCTGCTGATCACCTCCGGCCGCGATCTCGATCTGCTCACCTACAAGGTTACTGACCAGCTGAGCGGCCGCGCGCTCGCCATCCGCGCCGACATCACGCCACAGGTCGCGCGGATTGATGCCCACAGTCTCCACCGCGACAGCCCCGTGCGACTCTGCTATGCCGGCAGCGTCCTGCACACGCGCGCCAAATCGCTGCTCGCCTCGCGCTCCCCCATTCAGGTGGGCGCTGAGCTGTACGGCGATACCGGCATCGACAGCGATACCGAGATTGTGTTGCTGATGCTCGAGACCCTGCGCGTGGCGAAGCTCGACAATGTCACGCTCGATCTCGGACATGTGGCGATCTACCGCGCCATCATCGATCTGGCCGGCCTCGACAGCACCTCCGAACAGGAGGTGTTTGACGCGCTGCAGCGCAAGGCCAGTGCCGATCTGACAGAGATTCTCAGTGTCGTACCGGACGCCAGGGTACGCGACTGGCTGCAGGCCCTGAGTGAACTGCATGGCGACGAGTCGGTGCTGGCGACCGCGCGCGAGCGGTTGCAAGGTGCTCCCGCCGCAGTGGTCGCAGCCATTGACGAGCTGGCCGCCGTGGCGCGGGCGGTGCGTGCACGGCTGCCCTCGGTGCGCATCTACTTCGACCTGGGCGAATTGCGCGGCTACCACTATCACACCGGCCTGCTGTTTGCGGCGCTCGTGCCGGAGTGGGGAGAGCCGGTTGCCAACGGTGGTCGTTACGACCGGGTTGGTGCAGTGTTCGGGCGCGCGCGCCCGGCTACCGGATTCAGTACCGATCTCAAAGCACTTATTGCGCTGGGGCGTGACGAACAGACGGCACGTCCCGGCGCCATCCTTGCGCCCGCCACGGGCGATGCGTCGCTCTGGGAAGCAGCCCAGGCGCTGCGTGCCCGCGGTGAGCGGGTTGTTTTTGCGCTGTCCGGCCAGGAGCTGCCGGACGGGTGCGACCGACAGCTGGTGCCTGGCACCAGTGGCTGGGAAGTCGTTGCACTGCCTGCGCACTGATCACGGAACAAGTCACTCCCGGCCGCCCTGCGCGGCAGAACCAGAGAGTCTGGAATGAACAAGAACGTCGTAGTGTTGGGTACCCAGTGGGGCGATGAGGGTAAGGGCAAGATCGTCGATCTGCTGACCGATCAGGCCGATGCCGTCGTGCGTTTCCAGGGTGGTCACAATGCCGGTCACACCCTCGTGATTGAAGGCAAGAAGACGGTGCTGCACCTTATCCCCTCGGGCATTCTGCGCGAAGGCGTGCTCTGTCTGATCGGCAACGGCGTGGTGCTGGCACCCGACGCACTGCTGACAGAGATCGCCAAGCTCGAGGAGAGCGGTATCCCGGTACGTGAACGGCTGCGCATCAGCGCTGCCTGTCCGCTGATTCTGCCGTCGCATGTCGCGCTTGACCAGGCGCGTGAGCTGGCCCGTGGCGACGCCAAAATCGGCACCACCGGCCGCGGCATTGGCCCGGCCTATGAAGACAAGGTGGCCCGCCGCGGTCTGCGCGTGGCCGATATGCTCTGTCCCGACCGGCTCTCCACCAAGCTGCGCGAAGTACTCGAGTACCACAACTTCCTGCTGACCGACTTCTACAAGACGACCGCGGTCGATTACCAGACCGTGCTGGATCAGCTGCTGGCCATGGCCGAACAGCTGCGCCCGCTGGTCACCGATGTAACGGGCACGCTGCACAGCTATCGCGAGCAGGGCAAGCGCATCATGTTCGAGGGCGCGCAGGGCTCGCTGCTCGACATCGATCACGGCACCTACCCGTTTGTCACCTCGTCCAACACTACGGCCGGGGGCACGGCAACCGGCTCCGGGTTCGGTCCGCTCTATCTTGATTACGTGCTGGGCATCACCAAAGCGTACACGACGCGGGTTGGCTCCGGTCCATTCCCGACCGAGTTGTTCTGTGATGTCGGTCGTCGCCTGGCCGAGCGTGGCCACGAGTTCGGCGCGACTACCGGCCGGGCGCGTCGCTGCGGCTGGTTCGATGCGATGGCGCTGCGTCAGGCCGTCCGCATCAACAGCGTCTCCGGCATCTGTCTCACCAAGCTCGATGTGCTGGATGGTCTTGATGTCGTGAAGATCTGTGTTGCCTACGAGGACAAGAATGGCAACCCGGCCCCGCCCGCGCTGGACGC
>JAJUJZ010000021.1 GCA_029265075.1 Gammaproteobacteria bacterium
CGCCGCCACCGCCGCCTGCTGATGCCGCATTACAGTGGGGCGCTCCAGATCACGGTAGCTCAGATGTGCGTGCTCTACCGTTTTCTTGCTTTCCACTACCTTAAGTGTAGTTTCCTGAACCTTGGCTGAACGGTTGCCCAGACCGGTGGCCACCACCGTCACCTTGAGCTCGTCACGCATCTCGGGGTCGATAACGGTACCGACCACCACGGTCGCGTCTTCAGATGCGAACTCCTCAATGGTGTCACCTACTTCGGAGAACTCGCCCAGCGACAGGTCGAGGCCTGCAGTGATGTTGACCAGAATGCCGCGCGCACCCTGCAGGTTGACATCTTCCAGCAGCGGGCTGCGAATGGCCGCTTCAGCCGCCTCGCGGGCACGGTTGTCGCCGCGCGCCACACCGGTGCCCATCATGGCAGCACCCATCTCCGACATCACCGTGCGTACGTCGGCAAAGTCGACGTTGATCATGCCGGGCCGGATGATGAGATCAGCGATGCCCTGCACAGCGCCCAGCAGCACATCGTTCGCCGCCTTGAATGCATTCATCAGACTGGCATTCTTGCCGAGCACAGCCAGCAGCTTCTCGTTCGGGATGGTGATCAGCGAATCGACGTGCTGGGCCAGCTCGACGATGCCCTGGTCAGCGAGCGTCATTCGCTTTTTGCCTTCGAACGGGAACGGCTTGGTCACCACCGCGACGGTCAGGATGCCGAGCTCTTTCGCCACCTCCGCCACGACGGGCGCGCCACCGGTACCGGTACCGCCGCCCATACCTGCCGTAATGAACACCATGTCGGCACCGCGCAGCGTCTCCGCGATGCGATCACGGTCCTCCAGGGCAGCCTGACGGCCCACCTCAGGGTTGGCACCCGCGCCCAGCCCCTTGGTGATGCCGGAACCAATTTGCAGCACCGTCTTCGAGGCGATGTCGGTGAGCGCCTGAGCGTCGGTGTTGGCGCAGATAAAATCCACACCCTCAACCGAACTGGCGATCATGTGCTTGACGGCATTACCACCGCCACCACCCACGCCAATGACTTTGATGACTGCATTTTGGGGTGTGCTGTCGACCAGTTCGAACATAGTGAAAGTCTCCGTTATCGTTGCATGAATTTGAACGATTCAAATTCGAGTTACAACCTGTTGAACAATAAAAACCGCAAAAATTTTCGTTACTTTCAAGCATCAAAAATTGTTCTGTATCCACTGACGCATCCGCGTCACCAATCCCGGTCCACTGCTTTGCGGCCGCTGCCGCGCGCCGGGGCGCGCACTGCCGTGCTGCCTCTTCATGCCGTAATGAAGCAGTCCGACGCCGGTTGAATAAATCGGATTGCGCACGATATCGGTCAGGCCGGCAACGTCATGCGGCACACCGATTCGCACCGGCATGTGGAAAATTTCTTCAGCCAGTTCCACAGCGCCCTCCATGCGCGCGGTACCGCCGGTCAGCACAATGCCGGCGGGGATGAGATCTTCATAACCGCTGCGGCGCAGCTCCGCCTGCACCAGCGTAAACAGCTCGTCGTAGCGCGGCTCTACCACTTCAGCCAGCGCCTGGCGCCCCAGATCGCGCGGCGGCCGATCACCAACGCTCGGCACCTTGATGGTCTCGTCAGGGCGGGCCAGCTGCGTGAGCGCGCAGGCATATTTGATCTTGATCTCTTCGGCGAACTGCGTCGGCGTGCGCAGCGCCATTGCGATGTCATTAGTAACCTGATCACCCGCGATCGGAATGACTCCGGTGTGGCGAATGGCGCCTTCAGTAAAGATGGCAATATCGGTGGTGCCGCCGCCGATATCGACCAGACAGACACCAAGCTCGCGCTCGTCGTCGGTCAGCACCGCGTAGCTGGAGGCGAGCTGCTCGAGAATGACGTCCTCGACCTCCAGTCCGCAGCGCCGGATGCACTTCTCGATATTCTGCGCGGCGTTGACAGCACAGGTGACCAGATGGACTTTGGCCTCAAGCCGCACGCCGGACATGCCGAGCGGTTCCTTGATGCCTTCCTGGCTGTCAAGGATGTATTCCTGAGGCAGCACATGCAGAACTTTCTGATCAGCGGGAATGGCAACTGCCTGAGCAGCGTCAATGACTCGCTCGAGATCCAGCGGATAGACCTCGCGGTCGCGCACGGCAACGATGCCGTGACTGTTGAGGCTGCGGATATGGCTGCCGGCAATGCCCGCATATACGGAATGAATCTGGCAGCCGGCCATCAGCTCAGCTTCTTCCACCGCACGCTGGATCGACTGCACCGTGGATTCGATATTGACGACGACGCCTTTCTTCATGCCGCGCGAGGGATGCGAACCGATGCCGACAATCTCGAGTTCACCTTCGTCCGTTACCGAACCGACGATAGCAACGACCTTTGACGTCCCGATATCGAGCCCGACAATCATCTTGCCGTCGTGTCCGTTAGCCATGCTTTGCTACTCCCGCAGGTACTGCCTGCTTATCTGAAATTGTTGCGCCAGCGAACGACGGATCTTTCCAGCCCACCGCCAGACCGTTGCTGTAGCGCAAATCGATGTAGGCAATCCGGTCCATCGCGTCCTTCAACTCGTAGTCGTAAGCGCTGAGGAATCGCCGCATCCGTTTCAATGTATTGCTGGTTCCCAGTCGCAGCGTGACGCCGCCTTCAAGCTCCAGCCGCCAGCTGCCGCGCTGATCCGCACCGAGCCGCGCCAGCCGCAGTCCGCGCGCCGCCAGCAGGTCATTGAATTCCACATACCGGCTGATCACTTCAGCCGCCATCTCATCCGGACCGAACAGCGCGGGCAGATCACTGCCGACCGTCAGTGGTTGCGGACGAAATACCTCACCGCGCCGGTTCAGCAGCCCGTCTTCGCCCCAGCGCGCTACCGGATGCTGCTCCGTTATTTTCACCACCAGCTCGTCAGGCCAGCGCCGCTGCACAGCCGCATCAGCGACCCAGGGCAGCTCCAGCAAACTGCTGCGCATTGCATCGATATCGGCCGTGAGAAATCCTTCGCCGACCAGAAGCGGCTGCACACGCTCCACCATTTCCTGCCGATCGACATGCTGCAGCTTGCCGGTAAACACCACGCGCGATACTGGCACTGACCCGACGTGGTCCAGCAACAGCCAGCCGCCATACCCCAGACTGGCAATCAGCATCAGCGCCGCTAGCGGCAGCAGCCGCTGTCCCAGCAACGCCCAGGCAAACGGCTCGCGTTCGGCACTCTTGCTACCACCGGCAGATCGCAGCGACGCTGCCGCCGCCTGCAATGCCTGAAAAGCACCCCAGCCCTGTTCCACCCGACCGCTGGCTCGTCTGGCCGGCACCGCGGCGCGGCGCGCTGGTGCCCGCTCCCGCACCGGTTTGCGGGCGGCGCGCTGACGCGGCAGCGGGCTGGCGCCCGAGCGCTTTTTCTTCGCGCCGAACAGGGCCATCAGTGACGCTCCTCCTCGAGACTCAATGCCAGCAGCCGCGCTACCAGCGCATCGAAATTCATGCCTGCCGCCTGCGCCGCCATCGGCACCAGACTGTGACTGGTCATGCCCGGCACGGTGTTTACTTCCAGCAGCTGGAAGGAACCATCGGCGTCCTGCATCACATCGACCCGGCCCCAGCCGCGGCAGCCCAGCGAGTCGAACGCGGCGCGCGCCAGTGCAATCAGGCGCTGCTCCTCTGTTGCACCCAGCCCGCAGGGACAGAGATAGCGTGTGTCGTTGCGCAGGTATTTGGCGTCGTAGTCATAGAAACGGTTATCCGTCTCGAGCCGGATCGGCGGCAGTGCCTCAGCCCCTACAATGGCCACCGTGAACTCGGCACCCGTCACACAGCGCTCCAGCAACACGCTGCTGTCATAACGCCGTGCTTCATTGCACGCCTTCGCCAGGTCGGCAGCGTTATCGACCTTGGCCATGCCGATGCTCGAGCCTTCGTGCGCCGGCTTCACCATGACGCTGCCCCACTGCCGGATGAGCGCCTCGAAATCAGTGTGGTCGCCGGCCACGGCAAAATCGGGTGTGGCCAGGCCAATGCCACGCCAGAGCTGCTTGGTGCGCAGCTTGTCCATGGCGAGTGCCGAAGCCAGCACGCCACTGCCGGTGTAGGTCACGCCGAGCTGCTCCAGCAGTCCCTGCACAGTGCCGTCTTCGCCGCCCGGCCCATGCAGCGCGATAAATACGTGCGGAAACTGCACCAGCTGCCGCCACCAGCCTGCCTCCGCCGTGTCGATCAGCTGCGCCGCCACACCCTGCCGCTGCAGAGCCGCATGCACCGCCGCGCCACTTTCGAGCGAGACTTTGCGCTCGGCGGAGGTGCCACCGTAGAGCACGGCCACCTCGCCACGCAGGGTTGCTGTCAGCTGTCTTACATCAGTCGTGGTCATTGCCGGAGATCCACTTTTGCCAACTCCGCGGCCAGTGCGCCGATGTTGCCCGCTCCCTGGGTGAGCAGCACGTCGCCCGGCCGCAGCTGTGTTTTCAATGCTGCCGCGACCTGCTCAGGCCGCTCTACGAAAATCGGATCGACCTGTCCGCGCGCGCGGATCGTACGGCACAGACTGCGGCCATCAGCGCCCGCAATCGGCTCCTCTCCCGCTGCATAAACATCGAGCATCAGCAGCACGTCGACGGTCGACAGCACCATCGAAAAGTCTTCATAAAGATCGCGCGTGCGGGTGTAGCGATGCGGCTGATACACCATCACAAGGCGCCGGTCGGGCCACGCCTGGCGTACAGCCTCAATGGTCGCCCCTACTTCGGTGGGGTGGTGGCCGTAGTCATCGACCAGCAATGCACTACCGCCGGCTACCGGAATATCACCGTAAATCTGGAACCGCCGACCGACGCCCTGGTAACGCTCGATACCGCGCACGATGGCTTCATCGTCGATGCCTTCGTCGGATGCCACCGCGATCGCCGCCGTCGCATTCAGAACGTTGTGGCGGCCCGGAATGCGCAGCTCCAGCGACAGCGGTTCACCCTGCGGCCGCGTGACGGTAAAACGGCTGTTCATGCCGTCGCGCTCCCACTGCGTGATCCGGAAATCCGCTGCTTCGTCGAAGCCGTAGGTGAGCACGCTACGGCTGATGGCGGGAATGAGTTCCCGTACCACCGGGTCGTCGAGGCACATCACCGCCACGCCGTAAAACGGCAGGTTGTGCAGGAACTCATCGAACACGCGGCGCAGTCTGCCAAAGTCGCCGCCATAGGTATCCATGTGATCCGCTTCTATATTGGTCACCACGCTGATCAGCGGCTGCAGATGCAGGAAGGACGCGTCGCTCTCATCCGCTTCCGCGATCAGGTACCGGCTGGCGCCCAGACGTGCATTACTGCCAGCGCTGTTGACCAGGCCACCGATGACGAACGTAGGATCGAGGCCGGCTTCAGCGAAGATGGTCGCAATCATGGTGGTCGTGGTGGTCTTGCCATGTGTGCCCGCCACCGCAATGCCGTGGCGATAGCGCATCAGTTCGGCCAGCATTTCCGCCCGGCGTACCACCGGAATCCGCATTTCACGCGCGCCAGTGATTTCCGGATTCTCGGAGCGCACGGCACTGGAAGAGACCACCACATCGGCGCCGCGCACATGATCCGCGGCATGACCGATGAACACCTGTGCGCCGAGCCGCTCCAGCCGCGCCGTCACCGCACTGCCACGCAGGTCGGAACCAGTCACCTGATAGCCCAGGTTGAGCAGCACCTCGGCAATGCCGCACATGCCGGTACCACCGATACCAACAAAATGAATGCGCTTGACGCGGCGCATCTCAGGCACAACGAAACGGCGCCGTTCTGCAGAGTCAGGCTGCTCTGGCATCAGCGACCTCCATACAGTGATCAGCTACGACCTGCGCTGCATCCGGCGTAGCGGCGGCGCGCGCCGCGCAGGCCCAGCCGAGCAGCTGCTGCGGTTTGGTGGCAAGTTCAGTCAACAGCTGCGCCAGCGCGGGTGCGGTCAGTTCTGACTGCGGCAACAGCCGCGCACCACCCTGAGCAACCAGCCACAGCGCGTTATGGCGCTGGTGATCGTCGATCGCATGCGGCAGCGGCACCAGCAGTGCGCCAAGGCCGGCAGCCGCCAGCTCCGCCACTGTCAGCGCGCCCGCACGGCACAGCGCGACATCCGCCCAGCCGTAGGCTTCTGCCATGTCCGCGATGAATGGCACCACCCGTGCTTCGATGCCATGCGCCGCGTAGTCTGCCGTGACATCGGCGACATGCTCGCGCCCCGTCTGGTGCCATATTTCGGGACGCAGCGCCGGCGGCATGGCAGCGACTGCTGCCGGCACCCGCTCGTTGATGGCGCGGGCGCCCAGGCTGCCACCGAGCACCAGCAGGCGCAGCGGGCCGGCCCGTTCCTGCCAGCGCAGTTCAGGCGCTGGCAGCTGGGCGATTTCCCGTCGCACCGGGTTGCCTACCTGCAGCGCCTGTTCACTTTCCAGCGCATCCGGAAAGCCCAGCAGAATGCGACGGGCAAACAGCGCCAGCAGACGGTTGGTGGTGCCGGCGACTGCGTTCTGTTCGTGAATCAGCAGCGGCCTGCGCAGCAGCCAGGCAGCCAGCCCGCCCGGCCCGGACGCAAAGCCACCAAAGCCCACCACGCAGGCGGGCCGCACGGTACGGATCACCCGAATCGCTTCGAACAGAGCGCGCACCAGTCGTACCGGAGCGGCGAGCACGGTGCGCAGCTGTTTGCCGCGCAGCCCGGTCACACGGATGAAATGGAGCGGGATTCCAGCTTGCGGCACCACCTCTGCCTCGATGCCGCGCGCGGTGCCCAGCCAGTGCACCTCAACACCGCGCCGCAACAGCTCGTTGGCCACCGCCAGTGCGGGAAACACATGCCCGCCGGTGCCGCCGGCCATGATCAGGACGCGCTCAGCCATGGTGCTGCTCCCGATCAACGCGGAACACCAGAGCCAGCATCATCAGTGTCACGATCAGACTGCTACCGCCATAGCTCATGAATGGCAGCGTCAGGCCCTTGGTCGGCAGCAGACCGATATTGACGCCGATATTGATGAAGACCTGCGCGCTGCACATCAGCGCCCCGCCATAGCAGACAAAGGCACCAAACAGCCGGCCGCTGCGCTCGGCGCGACGACCAATGCGCAGCATGCTCACGATCAGCGTGGCAAACAGTGCGATCACCGCCAGCGCTCCGACTGCGCCGAACTCTTCTGCCCAGATCGCGAAGACGAAGTCGGTATGCGCCTCGGGCAGATAAAACAGCTTCTGGATACTGTTGCCGAGGCCGACGCCAAACCATTCACCGCGCCCGAACGCAATCAGCGACTGCACCAGCTGATATCCTGAGCCGAACTGGTCCTGCCACGGATCCATGAACGCCGTCAGCCGCTTCATGCGATAGGGCTCAAAAATCACCAGCATGCCGAATGCCGCAGCGCAGCTAAGAATTACCAGCAGGAACTGTCCCAGCTTGACGCCTGCGAGGAAAACCATCCCGAAGGCAGTACCTGCCGTGACCACGGTGGCACCGAAATCCGGCTCCAGCATCAGCAGCAGCGTCACCAGAAACACCACCACCATCGGTTTGGCGAAACCGCTCCAGCGGCTGCGCACTTCATCGTGGCGCCGCACCAGATAACCGGCCAGATAAATAATGACGAAGAGCTTCGCCAGCTCCGACACCTGCAACGATACCGGACCCAGCGACAGCCAGCGCCGCGCGCCATTCACTGAACGGCCAATGCCCGGAATCAGCACCACCGCCAGCAGCGTCAGCCCGATCATCAGCCAGATCCAGCTGGTTCGCTCCCAGAAAGCGATCGGCATGCGCCAGGTAAGAAATGCAGCGAACAGCCCCAGCGCCAGGTGGAAACCGTAACGCTGCACATGGAAGAACGGGTTGCCATAGGTGCGCGCCGAAAACTCGATCGATGCCGAAGCCATGGCCAGCAGGCCAATCACCAGCAGCGCCAGTGCACTGAGGGCAAGCCGGGTGGCATCGCCGTGCAGCGGCCACGAGATACGGTGCTCGGCTGCGGTCAGCATGCTGCCGCCCTCCGTGCCAGCACCGCGGCAGTGAATACATCGCCGCGCTCGTTATAGTCCCGGAACATGTCGAAGCTGGCGCACGCCGGCGACAGCAATACACAGTCGTCAGGCTCGGCCAGCTCGGCTGCCAGCGCCACCGCTTCTTCCATTGAGCTGGCATGGCGACAGGGCAGCGCAGCAGCCAGCACGGCATGCAAGGCCGGCGCCGCGTCACCGATAAGCACGACGGCGCGCCCGTATTGTTTCAGCACGGGTGCCAGCGGCTCGAATTCTGCGTCCTTGCCCACGCCACCAGCGATCAGTACGATGCGCCGGTCGCGACCGGCCGCCAGCCCGGTGACTGCCGCCACTGTCGCCCCGACGTTAGTGCCTTTAGAGTCGTCGTAAAAGTGCACACCGTCGATGTCGGCCACATGCTGGCAGCGGTGCGCGAGTCCTGTGAAAGAGCGCAGCACCGTCAGCATGGGCGGCATCGGCAGCCCAGCCGCCTGTCCCAGCGCCAGCGCCGCCAGCGCATTGGCGACATTGTGTTCGCCAGCCATTTTCAGCTCGTCGCAGCGCAGCAGCTGCTCAGCGCCGAATGCCAGCCAGCGTGCATTGCCATCTGTGATGACGCCGAACGCGTTCAGATCGGGCCGGTCGAGCCCGAAGCTGGTGGCCTTCACATCACGCGCCAGCAGCGGCTCCGACAGCGAATCGTCACGGTTGAACACGCAGTGACGCGCGCCCCGGTAGATCCGGTGTTTGGCCTGGTGATAGGCCAGCACTGTTGCATACCGATCCATGTGGTCAGGGCTGACATTCAGCACGGTGGCGACTGCCGCATTGAGCGGCGCAGCGCGTTCCAGCTGGAAGCTCGACAGCTCCAGCACATAAAGCTCGATATCGTCAGCCAGCAGATCGAGCGCCGGGGTGCCGAGATTGCCACCCACGGCCACCCGGCGGCCCGCAGCCTGCGCCATTTCGCCCACCAGCGTGGTGACCGTGCTCTTGCCGTTGGAGCCGGTCACCGCCACGATCGGCGCCGCTGCTTCGCGCACAAACAGATCGATATCGCCGATCACGCTGACACCGGCGCGCTGCGCGGCCGCAATGGCCGGCTCCGCGAGCGCGACCCCGGGGCTGACCACCAGTTCGCTGGCAGCGCACATCAGGTCTGTGTCAAACGAACCGAGATGGAGCGGCACGTCGCTGAACTCGGCGCGAAACTGCGCCAGCATCGGCGGCTCCAGCCGGCTGTCAATCACCCGGAACGGCTGACCGCGACGGCGCAGGAAACGCGCGCACGACAGCCCGGTCGCCCCCAGGCCGACGATCGTGATGCGCTTGTCCGAAGCAATCAGCGTCATGTCGTCACCGCAGTTTCAGCGTCGCCAGGCCGAACAGCACCAGCATCACCGTGATGATCCAGAAACGGACGATGACGCGGGGCTCGGGCCAGCCCTTAAGCTCGAAGTGGTGATGAATCGGCGCCATCCGGAAAATGCGGCGCCCGGTCAGCTTGAACGAAGCCACCTGCAGGATGACGGAGATGGTCTCCACCACAAAAATGCCACCCATCACGAAAAAGACGATTTCGTGGCGCGTAATGACTGCCACGGTGCCAAGCGCCGCTCCCAGCGCCAGCGCGCCAACGTCACCCATGAAGACCTGAGCCGGATAGGTGTTGAACCAGAGAAAGCCAAGACCCGCCCCCACCAGCGCGCCGCTGAACACAATCAGCTCACCGGCACCCGGGATGTAGGGAATCAACAGGTATTCAGCAAATCTGGCGTGGCCGGTGGCATAAGCGAAAATGCCGAGCGCCCCACCAACCATAACGGTCGGCATGATGGCGAGACCGTCCAGTCCGTCGGTCAGATTCACGGCGTTGCTGCTGCCGACGATCACGAAGTAGGTCAGTATTACGAAGAACAGGCCCAGCGGGATCGCCACATCCTTGAAGAATGGGATGTAGAGACTGGTCTCGGCGGGGGTGCTGGCGTGCCAATAGAGAAAGAGCGCAGCACCGAGACCGCCGATGGATTGCCAGAAATACTTCCAGCGGGCCGGCAGGCCGCGCGAGTTTTTCTGAATGACTTTGCGATAATCGTCAACCCAGCCGATCGCGCCAAACAGGGCAGTCACCAGCAGTACGGTCCAGACGTAAGCATTGGTGAGATCGGCCCACAGCAGCGTGCTGGTGCCGATTGCCACCAGGATCAGCGCGCCTCCCATCGTCGGTGTACCGGATTTGCTCAGGTGCGACTGCGGGCCATCGTCCCGCACGGCCTGACCAATCTGGTGGTAATTGAGCTTGCGGATCATCCACGGCCCCACCAGCAGCGAAATGATCAACGCGGTGAGAACCCCCAGAATGCCGCGAAAGGTCAGATACTGGAAAACGCCGAAGGCGCTGATCTGGGTAGCAAGTTGGGTGGTAAGCCAGTACAGCATCTTAGTGATCTCCGGCAGCCTGGGGCGGTGGTGCGTCGTCGCAGAGCGCAGCCACCACCGTTTCCATGCCGGCACTGCGTGAACCTTTCACCAGCGTGACCCCAGCGGGAACGGCACGCGGCAGCGCCTCGAGCAACCCCTCATTACTATGGAATGCCCAGGCACCGCTGCCGAATACCCGGACCATCGCTGGCGCGTGCGGACCGACGCACCAGAGTTCATCAATACCTGCATTTCTCGCGTATTCAGCCACCTCGCAATGCAGCTGCTCGGAGCTGGCACCGAGTTCTGCCATGTGGCCGAGGATGAGACGGCGGCGGCCACCGAAACCGGCCAGCACATCGATCGCCGCCTGCACGGCGCCGGGATTGGCGTTGTAGCTGTCGTCGATAACGACACCGCCATCACGCCCCGGCCGGCTCTGCAGCCGTCCAGCCACCGCGTCCAGGCGCCCGAGACCAGAAGCAATTTTGTCGAGGCTGATGCCAGCGGCAAAGGCAGCACCCGCCGCCGCCAGCGCGTTGCGCAGGTTGTGGCGGCCCAGCAGCGCCAGCGTCACCTGGACAGAACCAGCCGGCGTGTTCAGCGTGAAAAACTGCTGACCACCGGCTGACGACATTGCTGAGGCGCGGATGTCATTGCCGGCCTCAAGACCGAACGTGATGATGCGATGACCGGCAGCCTGACTACACCAGAGCTCGCGGTACGGATCGTCGCCATTGATCACAGCCACACCATCAGAGGACAGGCAGCTGAACAGCTCGCCTTTGGTCTGCGCGATGGTGTCGAGATCACCAAATCCTTCGAGATGCGCCGGCAGCGCGGAGGTGACAATGCCGATATCTGGCTCGACGAAACGGCAGAGATAGCGAATGTCGCCGGCGCGCCCGGCGCCCATTTCGATCACGCCATACTGATGATGTTCGGCAAGCCGCAGCAGGGTCAGCGGCACGCCAATCTCATTATTCAGATTGCCGGTGGTCGCCAGCGTATCGCCGTAACCGGCAAGTATGGCGGCCAGCATCTCTTTGCAGGTGGTTTTGCCAGCGCTGCCGGTGATAGCGATGACGGGACCATTGAAACGGCGGCGATTGAGGCGCGCCACGATACCGAGCGCCAGACGACTGTCCGGCACCACCAGTTGTGGCAGCGCACAGTCGACAGCGGCCTCGACGATGGCTGCCACCGCTCCTTTGGCGGCGACTTCCGCGATGAATTCATGCCCGTCGTAGCGCTCGCCGCGCAGCGCCACGAACAGATCACCCGCACCAATCTGGCGACTGTCAGTAGAGACTTGCCCGACCACCTGTGCCGCCGTTTCGGCCGCCGGCGGCGTGATGCTGAGTGCGCTGGCAATCTCGGCCAGAGTCAGTGGCATCATGCGCTGGCTCCCCGCTGTTTTCGCGCCAGCAGCGCGGCTCGCGCTGCAGCACTGTCACTGAATGGCCGGCGCTGTCCATCGATCAGCTGATACGCCTCATGGCCCTTGCCGGCCAGCAGGATCACATCACCCGGCTGCGCTTCCGCCACGGCATAGTCGATGGCTGCTGCGCGATCTGCCAGCGTCACCGCGTTCCGGCTCATGCCGGCGGCAATCTGCGCCAGAATCTGATCCGGCGCTTCGCCGCGCGGGTTGTCACTGGTCAGCACCACTACGTCGGCCTCCGTCTCCGCGACGCGGCCCATCAGAGGACGCTTACCCTGATCGCGGTCGCCACCACAGCCGAACACACACCAGAGCCTGCCGTGACAGTGGCCACGAAGCGCCCGCAACGCCTGAGCCAGCGCGTCAGGGGTATGGGCGTAGTCGACCACCACGTCGATTTCGCTGTCGACCGGCACCCGCTCCATGCGTCCGGCGATCGGCTTCAGGCGCGGCACCAGTGCGGCGATGGTCGCAAGATCCAGCCCCAGTTCCCGCAACACTGCAATGACTGCCAGCAGATTGCTCAGATTGAACGGGCCAAGCAGCTGACTGCTCATCGCAGTTCGCTCACCATCAACACTGAGTTCAAACTGCATCCCGGACGCGGTGTATTCGACCGCCACGGCATGCACATCGGCATGCGCGCTGGTGCCAAAGGTCACGACCCGCAACAGCCGCCGCTCCCGCAGGTCACGGGCGAGTTCAGCGGCGAACGGGTCATCTTCATTGAGCACGGCGAACGCCAGCCCGGGCCGTTCGAACAATAGTTTCTTGGCGCGCCCGTAGCTGACCATATCGCCGTGATAATCGAGGTGATCGCGGCTCAGATTGGTGAATACGGCGCCGTGGAAGTCAACGCCATTGACGCGCCCCTGAACCAGCCCGTGCGATGAGACCTCCATCGCGACATTGGCGACCTCACGGTCTCGCCATGCGGACAGCTGCGCCTGCAGGGCGACCGGGTCCGGCGTTGTCAGACTGCCGCCGCCAACGGAGCCATCGAGACTCGCGCCCAGCGTTCCGATCACGCCACAGCTCTGGCCGGCCAGCCGCAACGCCTGGCCCAGCAGCTGCGTGCAGCTGGTTTTGCCGTTGGTACCCGTTACGCCGATGACCCGCAGCTCACGTGACGGCTCGTCGAAAAAGCGGCCGGCGATAGCACTGACCCGAGCCCGCAGTCCCTTCACCTCGACCACCGGTACCGCTCCCGCCACCGGACCGACGCCGGCTTCCGCGATGATGAGAGCCGCACCCGCGCTGATCGCGTGCGGGATGTGATCGCGGCCGTCCTGCGTTTCACCCGGAAAAGCAAGAAACAGGTCGCCAGGACGCACCTGACGACTGTCGACCACCAGCCCGGTTACCGCCAGCGTGGCCAGGTGCTCATCGACCTCCGGCAGCAGGTCGCGCAGGCATTTGCTGATTACGGCATTCATGAGGCGGCCCCCCGGGCACGCGCTCGCTGCTCCTGTGCAATATGAGCGGCGGCATCTGGCGCCACGTTCAGCAGGCGCATCGCACCACCCACAACGCGGCCGAATACCGGCGCGGCCACTTCGCCGCCGTGGTAGCGCTTGCCGGTGGGATCATCGATAACCACCACCGTCACGACCCGCGGACTGGAGACCGGTGCAAAGCCGGCAAAAACCGAACGATAACGGTCGGTGTCGTACCCGGCTTCACCGACCTTGTGCACGGTGCCGGTCTTGCCAGCAGCGGTATAAGCCGGGATTGCAGCGCGGCGGCCAGTGCCGCCCGGTGCAACTACGGTGGCCAGCATATCGACTACGGCCTTCGCGATAGCAGGTGAAATCACTTGCTCACCCTCTGCCACCTCGTCGCGCCTGAGCAGCGTCACGGGCACCATCTTGCCGTTATTGGCAAATACGCTGTAGGCCCTTGCGAGCTGCAGCGGCGACACCTGCAGGCCATACCCGAACGCGAAGTTGGCGCGTTCGATATCGCTCCAGCGGCTGCGGGTCGGCAGCAGACCATATGCCTCGCCGGGAAAACCGGTACCACTGCCCTGGC
Source organism: Gammaproteobacteria bacterium (assembly GCA_029265075.1). Classification (GTDB taxonomy): domain Bacteria; phylum Pseudomonadota; class Gammaproteobacteria; order Pseudomonadales; family CAMLJR01; genus CAMLJR01. Next base: position 13,899 of record JAJUJZ010000021.1, read on the forward strand.
CCAGTCCGAAGCGACGATAGACATCGACGATTGCCTGCTCCGGCAATGCCAGCGCGACCCGAGTGGTTCCAATCTGACTGGATTTGGTGATAACGGATGTCAGCGTCATGACCCCGTAATTGATGGGGTCCTTCAATGTTTTGCGGCCTACCTGCATCCAGCCTGGACGGGTGTCGATCTCGGTATCAGGCGTGAACTTGCCGCTTTCCAGCGCGGCCACGAATGCGATCGGCTTGGTAGTCGAGCCCGGCTCCATCAGGTCGATCATGGCGCGATTACGCATGTGCGACGCTTTGAGGCCACTGCGATTGTTAGGATTGAACGACGGCACATTGGCCATAGCCAGCACTTCACCGGTGCGGCTGTCCAGCATGACCAGGCTGCCCGCGGCGGCACCTACCTCCTGCAGCTGCTGGCGCAGCTCGCGGTAAGCCATGTACTGCAGTCGCAGGTCGATGCTCAGCACCAGATCACGACCTGGCTCCGCCGGCTTGCCGGCGTCGATTTCACGAATGATCTTGCCGGTGCGATCCTTCAGTACGCGCTTGCTGCCCGGCTTGCCGCTCAGCCACTCGTCGTAGGCCAGCTCCAGACCTTCCTGGCCACGATCATCGATATTGGTGAAGCCGAGCAGGTGCGCCGTCACTTCTCCGGCCGGGTAGAAGCGACGATATTCACGCTGGCCATAGATGCCGGGCAGTTTGAGGTCGAGAATCTGTTCGGCTCGCGCCGGCGGCAGATGGCGCTGCAGGTACACGAAGCGGCGCCCCGGCTGACCGAGCCGCTCGCGCAGCTGCTGCAGCGGCATGTCGAGTTCCCGTGCCAGCTGCGGCCATAGCTCGCGACCGGCTGCAGCTTCCTGCGGATTGGCCCACAGCGAGATGACGGGGGTACTGATGGCCAGTGGCTCGCCGTTACGGTCGGTGATCTGGCCGCGGTGGGCGGGAATGATTTCGGTTCGCACCGTACGGGCATCACCCTGCCCCTGCAGAAACTGATAACCGCGCTCGGTATCCATCACCTGCAGACCGAGCAGCCGCCAGCAGAGCACGCACAGCAGCACGAGCAGCAGCAGCATCATGACCCGCAGTCGCCACAGCGGCAGTTTGACGCCCGCGCTCTTGCTCATGGCACCACCCGCATGGTCGCCGGATCGGGCGAAATCATATCCAGCTCGCGCTCGGCAATTTTGCTGACACGGGCGTGCGAGGCCCAGGTACTCTGCTCCAGCAGCAGGCGCTCCCAGTCCTCTTCCAGGGTCCACTCGGCACGATGCAGCTGCTGCACTTCGTTGAACAGCTGGCGCGACTGATAGGTGCTGTAAACTACCCCCATGGCGCTGACCACGACCGCAACAAGCAGCGCACAGGCGACGCCGAGCTGGCCCGGGCGCACTGTGCGGTTAGTGGCGGTTCGCTTCTGCATGTCTGGTCGTCACATGTCCAATTCAACTGCCGCGCTCACCGGAGCACAGCCTGGGCCCGCCCGGGCAAGCCGGTAGTCAGGCAACTTTTTCTGCCACCCGCATCACAGCACTGCGGGCACGGACATTGGCCGCCACCTCCGCCTCGCTCGGATAACGGGCTTTACCGAGCGCGCGCAGCCGCGGCTCGGTCTGAGTCGTCACAGGTATATAAGAAGGGACCTGCGGGCCCCGCGCCTGATCCCGGATAAAGCGCTTGACCAGACGGTCCTCCAGCGAATGGAAGCTGATCACCACCAGCCGGCCCGAAGTGCACAGCTTTTCCGGTACCTGCGGCAGGAAACGCTCCAGCTCGCCCAGTTCGTCATTGATGAAGATGCGAATCGCCTGAAACGAGCGCGTTGCCGGATGACGCCCGCGCTCCCACGCGGGATGTGCTTCGGCAATAATTCTGGCGAGCTGCAGCGTCGTCGCCAGCGGCTCACTCGCGCGCGCCTTGACGATGGCCCGCGCAATGCGGCGGGCAAACCGCTCCTCTCCGTATTCTTTCAACACCCGCGCGATGTCACCTTCATCCGCCGCCGCCAGCCATTCCGCCGCCGACTGCCCGACCTGGGGGTTCATCCGCATGTCGAGGGCACCATCGCGAGTAAAACTGAAACCGCGCTCAGCCTGATCCAGCTGCGGCGAGGAAACGCCGAGATCCAGCAGGAAGCCGCTCACCTGGCGTGCCTCACCGGCACACGCGAGCGCGTTATCGAGTTCTGCGAACGATCCCTGCACCATGACGAAGCGTCCATCTTCGTTTGCCAGCTGCTCGCCTGCTGCGACCGCCTGGGGATCCTTGTCGATACCGATCAGCCGCCCCCCTGGCCCCAGCCGGCTGAGCAGCAGGCGGCTGTGTCCGCCACGTCCGAAAGTGCCATCGATATAAAGGCCTTCCGGATCGGTCAGCACTGCATCAACAGCCTCCTCAAGCAGTACCGTCTGGTGTTCGGCGTTGGCCACTTGCCACCCTCAGTTGAGCGCCAGCGGCTCAGCTGCTGTGCGCTGCACTCAGATATTGAGTGCCTGCGCCTCTGCAGGCAGCTCTTCGTCCTCACCGGCTTCATCCAGCCACCTGAACCACGCCTCTTCGCTCCAGAGCTCGAGCTTCTGGCCCTGCCCCACCAGCATCAGCGCCTTCTCCAGCCCGGCGTAGTCACGCAGCGTGGGGGACAGCAGGATGCGGCCATTGGCGTCCATTTCGAGCGGAGTGGCATAGCCCAGCAACAGGCGCTGCAGCAGACGCGCCCCTTTGGTCATGTTGGGCAGCTTCTGCACCTGCGGCATCAGCAGCTCCCATTGCGGTTCCGGATAGATGAGCAGGCAACGCTCCTGGTGATGGGCTGTCACGACCAGACGGCCGCCACAGTCAGCCGCCAGCTGGTCACGGACCTTTGCCGGTATGGCCAGCCGCCCTTTGGCGTCCATGTTGATGGCGTGGCTGCCTAGATACACGATTCCCCACCGAAGCTGCGCTTCAAATCCACCCTAAACCACTTTTTCCCACATCTTGCCACTTCGAGCGCACTATAGGTAGGCACGTGAACCGCTGTCAAGGTCGCGTTACGCACGAAATTGCCGGTATTTGCAGGCATTTACCGCCGAACGTGCATAGTTCTCATCATGGATTTGAGGTTATAAAAAAACAGAGGATTGCTTTCAGGAGGATGCAACACAAAGTTAAAGAAAAACTTTAAGAAGGTGGGTGGCGCAATCAGAGCCGCGAAAGTTCGCAAAAGAGGCCCCTTTCGCGCCGGCTGACGTACACTTGCGCCCCCGCCCTGCAGGCGCGCAAAAATGCGCCCCATCGATGCAGCTGTTTCGCGACTGCCCGGCAATGACGGCCTGACCGTACCTCGCAGGGCGAAAGTACGTATTTTGCAGATGTTTAGCTGCCTTTACTCTACCTCGGTTACCCGCCGGTCGACGACCGCCGCCCACAGGAGTTTTGCGTGACATCCTCAGCTCGTCAGCACAGCACCGAGCCTTGGCTCGAGCTGCTCGGCAACCATCCGCCCGCCGTCGCCCAGCACCTGCAACGTGTGGTGCAGGAAAATTCCAGCGCCCTGGCCGATCTGTTCTACCAGCAGATGCTGGCGGATCCTGGCGCGTCGTCCTTCCTCAACCACGATAAAGTGAAGACCCAGCTGCACGGGTCGCTGCAGCGCTGGATGATCAATCTGGTCAGCGTCGCTGATGATGCCGACCTGCAAGCTGTCATAGCGCAGCAGGTGCTGGTGGGCGACATCCACGCCCGCATCGACGTACCGGTCCACCTGGTGCTGCGCGGTGCCCGCTATTTAAAGGACGGGCTTGCCGACCGGTTGATAGCGGATGAGCGCATCGACACCGCAGAGCGCATCCAGGCCACCGGCCTGATGGCGGGCCTGATCGATCTCGCCATGGAGGTGATGAGCCAGGCTTACTCGACCTCACATGACCGCAATTCACGCGCCAGCGAAGCGTACCGGCTGTTCGCAGTGGCGCAGAATCTCTCCACCGAAAAAGAGCGCCAGCGCGCCGCCCTGCTGGACTGGGAAAACCGGGTGATGTTCGAGCTGGCGGTGGGCGTCGATGCCGACCAGCTGCCACTGATCAGCGCCTCCGAGTTCGGCCTCTGGTTCCGCCACAAAGGCGCCCACGCCTTCACCGGCACCGAAGAGACGGATCAGATTCTCGCGGGTATGCAGCGCATTGATGAAGTCCTTCTGCCACTCTTTGCCTACACTGATGAGGCAGAACGGATGCATCGCGTGAAACATCTGCGCGAGCTGCACGAGCAGGCGCATGCCATTGCCTATCACCTGGAACGGCTGTTCGAGCAGAACAGCGAGCTGGAAGCCGGCCGCGATGTACTCACCCAGCTGCTCAACCGCAAATTTCTGCCGACCGTACTCGCCAAAGAGGTGGGCTACGCCCGCAAGAGCAGCACCACGTTTGCCCTGCTGGCCATCGATGTCGATCACTTCAAGAACCTCAATGACCGCTTTGGACATGAAGCCGGCGACATGGTGCTGCAGCAGCTCGCGGTCCTGCTGAGCAACAATAGCCGCGGTGGTGACTATCTGTTCCGCCTCGGCGGCGAGGAGTTTCTGCTGATCCTGGTGGACATCACGCCCGAAAGTGCCGTCCAGGTCGCAGAAAAACTGCGTAAGCAGGTAGCGGCCGAAACCTTCCGTCTGCCGAACGAACAGTCCGTCAAGGCCACTATCAGCATCGGGCTGTCGATGCATGACGGCCACCCCGATTATCAGCGCGCCATGCGGCGGGCTGATGATGCCCTCTATCAGGCCAAGCGGGAGGGCCGCAATCGCGTTGTCATGGCGGGCGACTGAGCCAGCCGCTCAGCGACCGAAATGCAGCGTCCAGCCGTCATCTGCGCGACCAAAGCGGTCGCGCGTGACACACCGGAACTGATGGCGCTCATCGGTCGGCTCGCAGTCCCAGCGCTCCACCACCATCTCACCGGCGGCGGCCTGCAAAGTAAGAAGGTTGAACGTATTCGGTGTCCGGTAGCGAATGCGCCATGACAGCGCTGTACCTGCCTGCGCAATGACGAAGGGACGTTCCAGCCCCGGATACCGGTGCTCGGTGGTGCGCGCCAGCGCATCGTGGATATGCCCGCCCAGTACCAGATCAACCCGTGCGGCAGCGAGCCGCCGCGCCAGCTCCTCGTGGCGGCGAATCAGATTGCGCCGGTCCTGCTCCTCCACGTAGTCGAACGGATGATGGAACACTGCCACGCGTAATAGCGCGGTTGGGGACTCGAACTGTCGCAGTCGCGCCGTCACCCGCTCCGGCCGGATGTCGCCATGCTTATGGCGCCAGCGCGGCGCGGACACGAAGCCCAGCACCTGCACGCCGTCTTGCTCATACGCAGGCTCCAGCTCCGGCCCGAAGGTGCGCTGAAAGCCACTGTATGGCCTCATCAGACGCCCCAGCACGTTGTAGAGCGGAATGTCATGGTTGCCCGGAATGGCGAGCACGGGCAGCGGCGCCAGCGCAGCAACAAACCGGCCGGCGGCTGCAAACTGCGCGCGCCGTGCACGCTGGGTGATATCGCCCGAAATAATGATCAGCGACGGTGCCAGACTCTGAATGGTTGCCAGCAGCGCCTCCTCGACTGCCGGTACCACGGTTCCGAAGTGAGGGTCGGACAGATGGACAATGCGCAGCGCCTGCCCGGACGGCCGGCCTGGCCCGGCTGCCATGATCATTCCTCCTCGCCGGGTGGCATATCGCGTTTCGCTGGCGGTACCAGCAAGGATAGCGCCTCACGCCGGATCGCGAAGCGCAGCGGCGTGGTCAGCTGCAGTCGTTCGCCATCCATCACTACCTCCACACGGCGGCGGCGATACCGGATCGTCACACTGTCGGCACAGAAGCTGTGCAGCGCATCTTCCCGTTCCAGCATCCGGAACAGACCGTGCAATGCCAGTCGCAGCAGGCCCCAGCGCCCCAGCGGATCCATGACCACCACCGCCAGCTGCCCGTGACGGGCACAGCTCGCCACGTCGAGCGCCACGGCGCGCAGCTGCAGTGCATTGTTGCCGACAAAAACCATTGGCGTACGCAGCCGCTGATTCATCGCACCTGTCGCCAGCTCAATATCGAGCGCCGGATAGCCCCGCATCAGTGTCAGCAGGGTTGTCGCCGTGGCCACCAGCCGGTTACGCCCAAAACGCGATGCGTTACGTTCACGGGCCTTGATCAGCGCACTGTAGAGTCCAAAGCTGGCATTGATCAGAAACAGCTGGTCATTGATCTCGCCCAGATCCACCGGCCGCGGTTCGCCCTCGAGCATGACCTCAACCGCTGCCTCCAGCTCCTCGGGAATGGCGAAATTGCGGGCGAAGAAATTGAAGGTCCCCAGCGGAATCACCGCCAGCGGCGCGCCCGTACCGGCGACATGATGCGCCACCGTGCGCACCGTGCCGTCACCGCCGGCAGCCGCAATTACCGCGCCTGCCGCGGCCGCATCTGCCACCACCCCCGGCACCAGCTGATCGAGCTGCCCCGGGCGCGATGGCATATGGATGGTGAGCTGCCTTCCCGCTTCGGCGCAGCGTCGCTCGGCCAGCTCGGCCAGCTCGCGGCCCGTACCCGAGCCGGACGCACAGTTGATGATCAGATGGACGGCAGACGCAGGTCTCATAACAGCCTCGGGCAGGAAACAGAGGCTTAGACCGGCCCAGCGGACATGGTTGCAATGTGTTGCGGGGCCGCGCTGGCTGTGCATCAGTGATCTGGTGACAGCAGCGTAAAAAAGAGGTGCGAGTCGGCCGATAAGCCGGGTTCTGTCGTGGACAGTCATTCATCTGGGACCTGCGTCACCGCAGGCCTCAAGCAGCCTACCCGGATCCACCGCGGGCCACGGCACCGGATCCCTATTTGGCCTTGCTCCAGGCGGGGTTTACCATCGCCACATCTGTTACCAGATGCGCGGTGCGCTCTTACCGCACCTTTTCACCCTTACCGGTCGCTCCGAAGAGACGACTTAGGCGGTGTCCTTTCTGTTGCACTTTCCGTAGGCTCACGCCTCCCAGGCGTTACCTGGCGCCTTGCCCTGTGGAGCCCGGACTTTCCTCCACTCCGCCGTTACCGGCGCAGCAGCGACTGTCTGGCCAACTCGCGGCGGCGAGCCTACGCTTTTGGGACCGGTGGCACAAGCCGTTATTCTTCCTTCCAGCCCAGCGCCAGCTGATAAAGTTCGTTCTTCCTGGCTCCGGTCAGACGCGCCGCCAGCGCTGCTGCTTGTTTGACAGGCAGCTCCTCCAGCAGCACCCGCAGAGTGCGCTCTGCCTCCGCCCCCAGATCAGCGCTCCCGGTGGCGCCGTGCACAATCAGCACGCACTCGCCACGCCGCTGGTTGGCATCACTGGCCACCCAGTCTCGCAACTCGCCCAGCGGCAGGCGCCGGATGGTTTCGTGCAGTTTGGTGAGTTCGCGCGCCAGCACCGCGAGCCGCCCGGCACCGAAGACGGCCACCATGTCGTCGAGGGTTTCCTGCAGGCGGTGCGGCGCCTCATAGAAAATCAGCGTACGAACGTCTCCTGCCAGCTCCTCCAGCCGCTGACGCCGGGCCGGGCCGCGCGCCGGCAGGAAACCCTCAAAAGTAAACCGGTCGGTCGGCATGCCTGCCGCACTCAGCGCGGCCACGGCGGCGCAGGCGCCGGGGATGGGAGTGACCCGGTAACCCGCACTGAGCGCTGCATCGACGAGCCGATAGCCTGGGTCGGACATCAGCGGCGTGCCGGCGTCGGAAATCAGTGCGATATTCTCACCCGCCGCCAGCCGCGCCAGCAGCTGCGCGAGATCCTCCGCCCGGCTGTGATCGTGATAGGCAACGCAGCGGGTAGCGATATTGAAGTGATCGAGCAGACGTCGACTGTGTCGCGTATCTTCTGCCGCAATCACGCTCACCGATTGGAGGATGTCAACGGCGCGGGGTACCATATCGGCCAGATTTCCGATCGGTGTCGCCACTACAAAAAGCGTCGCGTCGCTCTGCAAAGGACCTCCTGTTGAATACCGTTGGGCTATCGAACCGCGCCGTGACTCGCCGGCCATACGGCGGCATGATCCCCGCAATGCGGCCACTTCGCAATCTCGCCATCGTCGCGCTGGCCGGCTGGCTGGCGGGCTGCGCCGCACCTTCCATTGACACGCCGCGGACACCGGCTGGCACCGGCGACGATATCGCCGAGCTGCTGGCAGCGGCTGACAAGGCAACCGGCAGTGAGCGCGCCGGCTATCTGCTGCAGGCGGCCGCGCAGCTGGTGCGCCAGAGCCGTTTCGACCAGGCCGAACGACTGCTGGACGATGTCGGCCGCATGGAACTCGACACTACGCGGCGCGCCCATCACAGCGAGCTCTCCGCCCGGCTGGCACTCGAGCGCGGGGATGTCGATACCGCGGTGACACTGCTGCAGGCGCCGGAACTGCTGCGCAATCTCGACAGCCTGCCCCGCCCGCGTCAGGCGGCGATCGGCCTGCTCCGCGCCCGGGCGCTGGCGCTGCGGGGCGATCATCTGGCCAGCGTGCAACAGCGTATTTCCGTCGAGCCGCTGCTGACCGCGGCGCAGCGCGACCGCAGTCGCGCCGAGCTGTGGCGCTCCCTGATGTATGTGGACAGCGCCGAACTCGAGCGCTACCGCGATCAGGCCATCCACAAGGAGATGCGCGGCTGGCTGGAGCTGGCGCTGATCGCGAAGGCCAACGACGGCAGCCTCGATACGCAACTGGCACGGCTTGATCGCTGGCAGCGGGAATGGCGCGGGCATCCGGGCCAGGAGCTGCCCGGCGATCTGCGGCTGCTGCGCGAAGTGGCCGCCGCGCGGCCCGATCGGGTAGCGCTGCTGCTGCCGCTTTCGGGCCAGCTCGGTCCGTTCGGCGAAGCGCTGCGCGATGGCTTCATGGCGGCACTGTATGAAGCGCGCGCGCGCGGCGACCGGACGCCCACGGTGCGACTCTACGACACCACCGGCAAGGATCCGGTCGCCCTCTACCAGCAGGCAGTTGCCGATGGTGCCCAGGCCGTTGTTGGCCCGCTCGACAAAAACCAGGTTACAGCCCTGCAGTCAGCGCAGCTGGATGTGCCGATTCTGGCGCTGAACCGCGGTGAGCAGCTGGGCCGGGTACCCGCCACGCTGTTCCAGTTCAGCCTGGCCCCGGAGGATGAAGCCGCACGGGTCGCTGACGTCGCCTTCAGCGAAGGTCATCGCCGTGCGCTGGTGATTGCGCCCGAGGCGGAAAACGTCACGCGCGAACTGCAGGCATTCGGCGAACGCTGGCGCCAGCATGGCGGCCAGGTCGTCGCCACCGCGCGCTATCGCCATCAGGAGTCGCTGTCATCGGTGATCCGGGGCGTGCTGAATCTGCCGCAGAGCCAGGCGCGGGCCGTCGAGCTGGAGCGCCTGCTGGGTCGCAATCTCCAATTTCAGCCACGGCGCCGGCAGGATGTCGATATGGTGCTGATGCTGGCTGGTCCGCAGCAGGCACGTTCGATCGCGCCGACACTGGCTTATCACTATGCCGGCGACATTCCGGTGTACGCACTATCGCGCAGCTACACTGGCCTGCCGCAGCCAGCAGTGGACCAGGATCTGGAGGGAATGCGCTTTGCGGAAATGCCCTGGATCCTTAACAACTCGCCGCTGAAACAGCAGATTCTCAACAGCATTCCACGCAGCGCCAGTTACCTGCGTTTCTATGCGATGGGTGTGGACAGCTACCTGCTGCACTCGCGTATGGCACAGCTGGCGCGCGTTCCTGACAGTCGTCTATACGGCCAGACAGGCGTGCTCAGCCTCGACCAGCACCGCGTGGTGGTACGCGAACTGCCGCTCGCGGTCATTCGCAACGGTCGCCCGCAGGAGATTGCGAGCACCGCTCTGCGTCTGGATGACATCAACCCTGCCATGGAAGGCACTCGCTATGAAGGATCATCTGAATCGAGAGAGGCGCGCCCGCGCCGGTTTGATTAATCGCACCAGCGGCGCTCTGGCTGAACGCGCCGCTGAACGCTGGCTCTGCAGCCGCGGTCTCGAGCCGCTGGCACGGAACTACCGCTGCCGGGCGGGCGAGATCGACCTCGTCATGCGGGACGGCGCCACGCTGGTGTTTGTCGAGGTACGGCTGCGCAATCACAGCGGCTTTGGCAGTGGTGCTGATTCGGTCACCGCGAGCAAGCGAGCCCGGCTGGTCCGGGCGGCGACGCATTTCATGCTCTTCTACCGGGACCTTGGTCAGGCACCGTGTCGCTTCGATGTCATGGCGGGACGTCGCACCGCAGCTGGCTCCATTGACTGGGAGTGGCTGCAGCATGCTTTCGATGCAAGTTACTGAAGAGAGTTTATGGCGGAGTCAATGGATCTAGCGGAACAGGTTGTCGAGAGTTTCCACCACCACATCGACTGCACCATGCAGGCAATCGCTCCGCTCAGCCAGGCACTGGCCGATGCCAGCGAGCTGCTGGTTCACGCGCTGCTGCATGAAGGCAAGATTCTCTGCTGCGGTGAAGGCGCCTCCGGTCTGCTGGCCCAGCACTTCACGGAAACGCTGCTGGGCCGGGCAGATCGTGAGCGCCCGGCGCTGCCGGCCCTCGCACTCAATGATGCTGCAGTGCTGTCGGGCATTGCCAGCGCCAACTCCTACAATGATATTTTTGCGCGCCAGCTGCGCGCCCTCGGCCAGCCACGCGACGCCGTGCTGCTGATCGCGCACGCCACCGGCACCGGCGCCACCTTGCAGGCACTGCAGGCAGCGCACGACCGCGGCCTGCCGGTAGTGGTACTCTGCAGTGAAAGCCACGGCGATCTGCGCGCCCTGCTGGCACCTGAAGACATCGAACTGCAGGTGCCCCAGCTCAGCCGTGCCCGCTTCATCGAAACGGGCCTGCTGGCGCTCAATATTCTGAGCGAGCTGATCGAACTTCAGTTGTTTGGTAGCGAGGTATGAACAGTATGCGTATCCAATCCGCCATCTGGCTGGGCGCGCCGCTCATGGCGCTGGCGCTCGCCCTGTCTGGCTGTACCGGCATCGTCTCAGCAACGACGAGCGAGCCGATCCAGAGCAATCCGGCCAGCCGCAGCCTGGGCAATGTGATCGACGATCAATGGATCGAAACCACGGCTGTGGTCAACATCCAGAAAAGCCACCCCGAGCTCGAGCATGCCCACGTTGTTGCGGTCAGCTACAACGGCGTACTGTTGCTGGTCGGCCAGGTGCCTAACGCCCAGGTACGCCAGCTGGCGGCGGAGACCGCAGCGCAGATCCGCAATGTACGGCGCGTGCATAACGAACTGACCATCGGCCCCAACAGCACCTTCGCCGCGCGCTCGAGCGATTCCCTCATCACGACCAAGGTAAAGGCCAGACTGCTGGCTAACCGCGAAGTGAGTGCGCGTGGCACCAAGGTGGTGACTGAGATGGGTGTGGTCTATCTGATGGGACTGGTGACCCGCGGCGAAGCCGATATCGCGGCCCGCCTGGCACAGGAAACCGGTGGCGTGCAGAAAGTCGTGCGGATTTTTGAATACGTGGACTGAGCCAGCGAGCCCCAGCTCTTCAGAGCGTCGGCGGCAGCAATACTCGATTTTCGGTATCCGCTGCCGCGTGCCGTGGGGTCTACTTGACCACGCGCAGCGTCGGCCGCCTGGAGCTGGGCTCTTCGGGTGCCGGCGGCTCAGGCTGCGGCGGTTCACTCTCGGGCTCAAACAGCATGCCCTGCCCATTCTCCCGCGCGTAAATGCCGAGCACCGCACCCACTGGTGCACTCACCTGCATTGGCACGCCGCCGAAACGCGCTCCGAACGACACCTCATCATTTGAAATATGCAGGGACACTACCGCCGACGGTGAGATGTTCAGAACAATCTGGCCATCCTTCACATGCTGATTCGGCACCTGCACCTGCGGATATTCGGCATTCACCAGCAAATGCGGCGTGCAGTTGTTGTCGACGATCCACTCATAGAGGGCTCGCAGCAGATAGGGGCGGCTGGAATTCATCGGTACTCCTCAGTTAGAAACCGCCTCGACTGCCTCAAGCTGCGCGCGAAGGCCTGAGTTCCGCCTCCTGCCTGGACAAGCTGGCGCGGAATGCCGGACGTGAAAACAGCCGGTCCGCATAGTCGAGTAACGGTTGCTGTTCGGCCTGACCTTCAAAGTCGATGCCGAGTCGTGGCAGGCGCCACAGAATGGGCGCCATGCATGCGTCGACGAGGGTGAACTCGTCGCTCATGAAGTAGGGTTTTTCCGCAAATACAGGTGCCACTGCCGCCAGCCCTTCACGGAGCTGGTTCCGCGCTGCCTCCGCCGCCTTGCTGGTGTCGTTCGCCAGCAATGTGTCCACCAGACCGCACCAGTTGCGCTCGATGCGATAGATCAGCTGGCGCGCTTCACTGCGCGTGACCGGATAGGCTGGTAACAACGGTGGATGGGGGAAACGCTCATCGAGGTATTCCATCATGACCTTGTTCTCGTAGAGAACCAGGTCGCGATCAAGCAGCAAGGGCATCGTACCGTAGGGGTTGAGTTCGATAACCTCTGGCACAGGCTGGGCCGGATCGACATCGATCACCTCGGCCGTGATGCCCTTCTCCGCCAATACCAACCTGACGCGATGACTGTAATGGCAGCTCCCATCGGAGAACAACGTCATCGAGGCCCGTCTGGCACCCGTACTCATGGCATCCTCTCCCGCCCTGATGGGCTCAGTGCTGCAGGCCGGCCACCCTCCCGGTGACCGGCCGCGATACTACACCGGAAGCTCCGTGTTAGCGGATGTCCTTCCAGTATTCCCGGTTGAGCAACCAGGCGAACACAAAGAGCAGTGCCAGGAACAGGAGTACATAGACACCGATGCGCTGGCGCTCCTGCTGCATGGGTTCGCCCATGAAGTTCAGAAAATTGACCAGATCATAAACCAGCTGGTCGTACTCGGCACTGCTCAGCAGACCGGCCTGCACGACCTCGAGGCGCCCGCACGGGTTGAGCGGCTCGCCGTCTTCGCCGTACAGCAGTTCCTTGTTAGTGATCGGGTCACGGCGAATACCGCCATTAGCGGCCCTGACCGGTCCCGGAGCGCACTGCTGCAGACCCTGCAGCTCAACCAGCACATGCGGCATCCCGACGTCAGGGAACACTTTGTTGTTCACGCCGTAGGGACGGCTCGGGTCGGCGTAAAAAGTGCGCAGGTAGGTGTAGAGCCAGTCCACCCCACGAGCCCGGCTGGCCAGCGTCAGATCAGGCGGCACCACGCCGAACCACTGCTTGGCATCAGCGTCGCGCATGGCGTTCTGCATCAGGTCGCCAATTCGTGCCGACGGGTCGAACTTCAGGTACTCCTCGACCATCTCTTCCGGAATGTTGAAGGCGGTCGCCATGCGCTGGTAGCGCTCATACTGCAGGGAGTGGCAGCCCATGCAGTAGTTCATGTAATGGCGAGCGCCTCGCTGCAGCGACTCATGGTCGTTGACATCTACCTGGATACGATCCAGTTCCCATCCGCTGCCGGTTGCCGCCAGCGTTGCCAACGGCATCAGAGTCAAAACAACTGCGGTAAAAAACTTTTTCATTTCATCACCACCCGCTCTGGTACCGGCTTGCATTTCTCAAGTCTGGTGTAGATCGGCATCAGCAGGAAGAACAGGAAGTAAATCACCGTCATGATCTGCGACCAGATCTTGCCTTCGATGCCCAGCACGTAAATATCGGACGGCTTGACGCCGAGGTAACCGAGGAATACGAACGACACCACGAACAGTGCGAGCGCTACTTTGGTCAGGTTGCCCTTGTAGCGCCACGATTTCACCGGGCTGCGATCCAGCCACGGCAGCACAAACAGGATCGCGATCGCCGCACCCATCACCACGAAGCCCCAGAACTTCGACGAGAGGCCAAACCATTCGATGGTGACCGCCCGCAACATGGCGTAGTAAGGCGTGAAGTACCAGACCGGCGCGATGTGCTCGGGGGTCTTCAGCGCGTTGGCCGGCTCGAAGTTGGCGTACTCAAGGAAGTAACCACCCATCTCCGGCGCAAAGAACATCACGGCGCAGAAGATGAAAATGAACACCACCACCGCCTGCAGGTCGTGCACGGTGTAGTACGGATGGAACGGAATGCCATCGCGCGGAACGCCGTTCTCATCCTTGTTCTGCTTGATCTCGATTCCGTCAGGGTTGTTCGAGCCGACTTCGTGCAGCGCCAGGATGTGCAGCACCACCAGTGCCAGCAGGACGATGGGCAGTGCCACCACATGCAGCGCGAAGAAGCGGTTCAGCGTGATGCCGGAGATCAGATAGTCACCGCGTACCCATTGCACGATGTCTTCGCCCACCACCGGGATAGCGCCGAACAGGGACACGATAACCTGCGCGCCCCAGTAGGACATCTGGCCCCAGGGCAATACGTAGCCCATGAACGCTTCGGCCATCAGCACCAGGTAGATCAGCATGCCGAAGATCCACACCAGCTCACGCGGCTGACGATACGAGCCGTAGAGCAGGCCGCGGAACATGTGCAGATAGACGACAACAAAGAAGGCAGATGCGCCAGTGGAGTGCATGTAACGGATGATCCACCCGTAATCCACGTCGCGCATGATGTATTCGACAGACGCGAACGCGTCTTCGGCGCTCGGGGTATAGCTCATGGTGAGCCAGATGCCGGTGATCAGCTGGTTGACCAGCACGACCAGCGACAGCACACCGAAGAAATACCAGAAGTTGAAGTTCTTAGGCGCATAGTACTTGCCCATGTGGGTGTCCCACGCGCGCATGATGGGCAGGCGGGCGTCCACCCAGTCGCGCAGTCCGACCAGCACTTTGACCATTACGCAGCCTCCTGATCTTCGCCGATCACCAGGACCGTATCGCTTTCATATTTGTAGGGAGGAATTTCGAGGTTCGTCGGCGCAGGCACGTTCTTGAATACACGACCGGCCAGGTCAAACATCGAACCGTGACAGGGGCAGAAGAAGCCACCGAGCCAGTTCTGGCCGTGAGCACCCACTTCGGGGTGATATTTCGGGGCGCAGCCGAGGTGGGTACAAAGCCCCAGCACGACCAGATACTCGTCGCGGATGGCGCGGAATTCGCCAGAAATATAGCTGGGCTGAACGGCTTCCTCGGAATTCGGATCTTTTACCGAATCAGCCATCTTTCTGATGGCATCGAGCGCTTCGGGAGTGCGGCGCAGAATGTAGACCGGCTTGCCGCGCCATTCGACCACCAGGAGCTGGCCGGGCTCGAGCTTGCTGATGTCGGCTTTGACCGGTGCGCCGGCGGCCTTGGCCTTGGCACTGGGATTCCACGACCCCACGAAAGGTACGGCTGCACCGACTACGCCGACTGCTCCCACTACCGTCGTTGCGGCAGTAAGGAAGCGCCGACGCCCAGTATTCACGCCGTCATTGCTCATGGCGTAACTCCCCCAATTAATAAACAACGAGAAAGGCAACTCAGGATCGGAGTGCGCCCTGCCCGGGCGTCAAATGGCCGAAATGGTAAAGAAATTACCCTTTCCTTACAAGGAAATGTGCCGTCCAATGCAGAGTTCCCGCTCCGGGTCCGTGCCAGAAAACGCAGCGAGCGCCCATAAAAAAACGTCCCCAGGCGCAAGCCCAGGGACGTCTTTCCATCGAGTAGCGTGTGGTGGCGCGCAGCGGCGCCAGACCATTAACGCTTGGAGTACTGCGGACGCTTACGGGCTTTGCGCAGACCAACCTTCTTACGCTCAACCTCACGGGCATCGCGCGTAACGAAGCCAGCCTGACGCAGCGGCGAACGCAGCGCCTCGTCATACTCCATCAGCGCACGGGTGATACCGTGGCGGATGGCACCGGCCTGACCGAACGAGCCACCACCGGAAACGGTAACAGTGACATCGAACTTCTCGAGCATGTCTGTCCGCTCGAGCGGCTGACGCACGATCATCCGCGCCACTTCGCGACCGAAGTACTCATCCAGCGAGCGGCGGTTGACCTGAATATTGCCGCTACCTGACCGCAAGAAAACACGCGCAGTGGCGGTCTTGCGGCGGCCGGTCCCGTAGTACTGAGTGACTGCCATGATGACTTCCCGTTAGATGTTCAGGGGTTGCGGTTGCTGCGCAGCATGCGGATGCTCAGCGCCAGCATAGACCTTCAGCTTCTTGAACATGGCACGACCCAGCGGGTTGTGCGGCAGCATGCCTTCAACGGCAAACTGGATCGCGCGCTCGGGCGCCTTGTCGATCAGTTTCTCGAAGCTGATTTCTTTGAGGCCGCCCGGAAAGCCCGAGTGGCTGTAATAGATCTTGTCCGACTGTTTCTTACCGGTAACAGCCACTTTCTCCGCATTGACGACAACGATGTAGTCGCCAGTGTCGACATGGGGGGTGTACTCGGGCTTGTGCTTGCCGCGCAGGCGGTGCGCAATCTCGGCAGCCAGTCGGCCCAGGGTTTTACCCGTTGCGTCGACGACATACCAGTCGCGCTTCACTTCTTCGGGCTTTGCACTATAGGTCTTCATTTACTTGCCTCTGGGGCCGGGTTCCAACAAAGAGCGCGAATACTACATAACGGCCCCGCCTATTTCAAGCACTGGTCAGCGGTTCCTGCCATCAAGCCCGATGCGGGCGCGCCAGGTACTCGCGACTCTGCATCTCCAGCAGCCGCGAGCGGGTGCGCTCGAACTCGAATGCCAGCCGGGTACCGCTGTAAAGTGAGGCCAGCGGCACCGCTGCGGCGATGGCCAGCTTGACGTTGTGGTCGTAGAACTCGTCCACCAGATTGATGAACCGGCGGGCCTGGTCGTCGTGATCCGCGGTCAGCTGCGGCACATTGCCAAGCAGCACGGCGTGATACTCGCGCGCCAGCTCAATGTAGTCGTTCTGGCTGCGCGGCCCGTCGCACAGGGCGGCGAAGTCGAACCACGCCACGTCATCGGCAATCGCGCGGGCCCGGATCAGCCGCCCCTCCACCTCGATGTCGACATCGCTGCTGGCCGCCTCCGGCGCCAGCGCGGTGAAGGCACTCTGCAGCGCCGCTTCGGCCGCCTCGCCCAGCGGTGAGTGATACAGCTCGGCGCGTTCCAGCACCCGCAGCCGGTAGTCCACGCCGCCGTCGACATTGACCACCTCGGTGTGGCGCTTGATGAGGTCAATGGCCGGCAGGAAGCGGGCGCGCTGCAACCCATCCTTGTAGAGCTCGTCGGGGACGATGTTGGAGGTCGCCACCAGGGTCACACCGCGCTCGAACAGGTGTTCAAACAGGGTGCCGAGAATCATCGCGTCGGTGATATCCGACACAAAAAACTCATCAAAACAGATCACACGCGCCTGGGCGGCCAGCCGGTCGGCCACGTGCTCGAGCGGGTTCCTGGTGCCAGCCAGACTCTTCAGCTCACGATGCACGCGTTGCATGAAGCGATGGAAATGCGCGCGCAGCTTGCGCTCGAACGGCAGCGTCTCGAAGAACATGTCCATCAGGTAGGTTTTGCCGCGCCCTACCCCGCCCCAGAAATAGAGCCCGCGCACCGGCTCAGGCGTACGCTGACGCCGCCACGACAGCAATCGGCGCCAGCCGCCACCGGCCTCATTGCCCTCGCGCGTCACCAGCTCGTCATAGACACGCTGCAGATGGCGAACGGCCGCCTCCTGGGCGGGATCGTGGGTGAAACCGGGCTTCTGAAGATCAGCCTGGTAACGGGCGAGGGGTGTCACGAAGGGTTACTACCTGCTTGAGCAGTTATCTGGAAAATCGGCCGGGCGCCCAGCGCGCCGGGGGCGGAACTTTACCGGGATGACGGCTGCCTTGGCAATTTTGGTGGCCGGGTCGCGATTCGGAGGGCCAACGCAGTTATACTCGACCCGCGGCCAGCTCCAGCCGCGTCGGATCACCGGAGGAACCTGTGTACAGTACGTTTGAAGTCGGGCTCATCGCCGTGATCGCCCTGTGTGCCGGCATTGCGGTCGGCTACCTCCTGCTGCGCCGCCTGGGCCCGCGCGGCAGCACAGCCCATGAAGAGCTGCGTCAGCTGCGTGAAGAACAGCAGCATTACCGCCATCAGGTCACACAGCACTTCAGCACCACCGCCGAAATGCTGGGTCAGCTGGCCAACAGCTATCGCGAGATCCACA
>JAJUJZ010000163.1 GCA_029265075.1 Gammaproteobacteria bacterium
GCCAGTTCATCCGCGAGCACAATGCCATCTTCAATGCCGATTCCGGCGCCCATCGCCAGGTGGGGTGTGGTTGCATGAACCGCGTCGCCGATCAGCACGGCGCGGCCGCGATGCCACGGCAGGGGTAGCAGAATACCTTCAAGCGGCCGGTAGATGACCTGCGACTCCGGGCCGATCTGATCGCGCAGTTCAAGGACTGCGGGGGCGGTAAACGTGCTCAGCAGATCGCGCAGCAGGCCCGGCTGCTGCTCAGCCGGGATGAAGTCGTTAGTGGGTCGGAAGTCGTTCAGAAAGAGGTACATGTGGGTATCTGAGACCGGGTTGACGCCCATTTTCATCTTCATCCTCTCGGAGTGCCACATCACTGTGCGCTCGACCCAGGCCGGCCGCTTGAGCACCGCGCGCCACACTCCCTGGCCGGTGAAGGCGGGCAGCGGCGCATCGGGGAACAGCACGCGTCGTGTTTCCGAGAGAAGGCCGTCGGCACCGATCACCAGGTCGTAGCTGCGATGGGTGCCATCGGTGAAGTCGACTTCAACTTCGCTGCCACGATCATGCAGCCCGGTGAAGGTACAACCGACCCTGACATCGACCCCTGCCGCGATACACGCCTCGCCCATGATGTCTCCGAGTACTGGCCGCATGATGGCGCCGTTGCCGGGCACATTAGCCCCGGCTGGCGGCGGTGTTTCCAGCCGCGTCAGATAATTGCCGGCATCATCGTAGAGATCGACACCGGAGCCGCCATGGCCGTGCTGCAGGAACTGCTCCAGCAAGCCCAGCATCTGCAGCGCGCGGAAAGTGGCGCCGCCGATCGTGATGCCCGCCCCATAGGCTTTCCAGGCTGGATTCTTTTCGACCAGATCGACGTGGATGCCGTGCTGGCGACAGCGCAGGGCCGCCGCCATGCCCGAGAAGCCACCACCGATAACCAGTACCTTATTTATTGTCATACCTGCTTCTCCTGCTGGGATATCAGATCAGCCGCCGGGCATCCACTTGGGCGTGTACTGGAACAGGAAGGCCTGGGACGCATCGGCGCCCAGCGACACTTCACGGGCCACCCACTGTTCGTCATGCAGGTCCATGTCGGCGTCGTATTCCACATGGCAGCCGAAGGGGCTGTTGAAGTACCAAAACCAGTTCGATCCGAACTTGTGACGGCCCGGCCCCCAGAACGATTCATAGCCCTTGTTCACCATGCGTGTCCCGGCCAGCATCACTTCGGTCGGGCCACCGAGATGGAAGGTGAAATGCTCGCAGCCCTGCATGAAGGGCGGCGTCTGGATCAGGAACAGCGTATGGTGGTCGGTGGTGCCCTGCGGTTGCAGGAAGGGACCCGCTTCGGTGAAACGGTCGGTGCAGCGAAAGCCGAGGCGCTCGACATAGAACGCTTCCGCCGCTTTGACGTTGGGTACGAAATAGACCACGTGCGACAGCGTGCGGGGTACGATCTCGCGACTCCTCGTCGACACCGATCGCATTGACTGCACGCAGCGGGTCGGCACCGGGCGAGTTGATCAGCTCGGCAGGCGCTTCATAGGGGCGACGCACGGTCAGCTGGAAGCCGAGCACAAAGCCCGAGTCGTCGCTTGCTTCCAGGCTGCCATCGGCGAGCCGTTTGACTTCACGATCTTTGCCCAGTTCGTCGGCGATGGCATCGAGCGTGGCCTGGTCAGCGACGCCGTACACGGTCTTGCGCAGCGTCGAGCCTGTCGCCAGCGGCGCTGGCAGCGTCGGGTCATCAGTACGAAGCACCACAATGGCCGTTCCATCCATCGCTTCAAAGCGACCGCCATGGGCACCCGCGTCCACGGGCTTGAGACCATAATCAATCAGGTACTGGTTAGCCGCGGCAACGTCGTCCACGCCAAACACCAGCTCATCTGGACCAATGATATTCATGATGCTCTCCTCATACGTCAGGGGAAGCGTTTGCAGGCGCTTCCACAAACTCGATCAGGTTGCCGGCGCAGTCTCGGACAAAGCAGCCACGTCCGAACGACTCGCGCACCACCATGGCGATATCCGCATCGCGTTCACGCAGAGCGTTCAGGAACGTCTCCAGATCCTCGATCTGAAACGCGACGTGCTTGTTACCATGCGTCATCAGGTCGGAAGGGGGATGGCGGCGTTCCGCCGGTAATGGCGCGGCGCCGGCGACCTCGAACAGCTCGAAGCGCAGCGCGCCATTGCGAATCATGGCAACGCTGGCGTTCGCCGCATCGATAAAAAAACGCTGTTCAACTTCGAAGCCGAGCACCTCGTGATACCAGGCAATGGCTGCGTCGAGGTCGGGCACGCTGACGCCGCCGTGATGAAACGTGAACGATGGCAGCGGCGTCATGACTGCATCTCGGCGAAGGTTTCGGCGCACCAGTCGGCGATGAAGTCCCGCATCACGGTGCCGTTGTCGGCGCCGCAATGCTCCACTTCAAAATCCTCTGCGGTGAAGATGCGCAACTCTCGCTTGCGGCTGTTCACCGCCTGCTCATAGGAGCGGTGGGCATTCTCTACCGGAATCTGGCGGTCATTCACGCCGTGCGTTATCAGGAATGGCATGCGCAGCTTTTCGATTTGCCCATCCAGCGTCACGCTGGGTATATAAGCCATGAATTCATCCATGGTGGGCTGGCCCCAGACCCACATGACGTGGTCCCAGTAGTGGGGTACCGGGTTCTCACCTTCGCTGGCGAGCCGCTCCTTCTGCCGTTCACCCCAGCGATGGTTGGCGCCCATGACGGCGCACAGTGCGAACCGGGGCTCATTGGCAGCGGCGCGGGGCGCGTAGTAGCCGCCCAGGGAGAGGCCGAACATGCCGATCCGACTGCTGTCGACATCGGACCGCTGGGCCAGATATTCCCAGGCGGGGGTCGCCCAGCGCTCGGTGTCGAATATGGCGGTCAGCCCGCGCCTGCGCAGCGCTTCGCCGGTGCCGGGCTGGTCGATAAACAGCGTATTCATACCGCGCTCGAGATTGGCCAGGCCCGAGCCGTTCATCAGTACCTGCTCTTTCATCGAGTCGAGACCGTTGCAGGAGACCAGTGTCGGGCGCGGCGTGCCGCTGCCGTCGTGCATGAAGAGAGCAGGGTAGCTGCTCCCTTCATAGGGAATTTCGACAAATTCGACATGCAGGCCACGCAGGTCGACGTACTTGCGGAACAGAGCGAGACCCTTGTCGTAGGCTTCCCAGCGTGGCGCATAATCACGTGCCTGCATCCGTTCCGCGGAGAGGTAGTAGCCTGATGCCCGACCGTATTTGGTGCCGGCGGATAGTCGCCGTCCGGCCGCCTCATCCGCCGCTGCATTTTTTGCTACCTGATCAGCGACGGCGATCCAGCTGTCGAACAGCAGCGCCGTGCCGGCGTCCTCGCCGCGGGCTGCAGCTTCATGTAACGGTCGACAGGCAACATCGATCTCACCGTGATTGCCACCACAGGCGAGGGCCAGATTGACCTGCAGATTCCAGACGTAGTTGCCAGGGAAGGGTTCAAACATCGTTACTCTCCTAATCGGCGGTCCAGCCGCCGTCGATCAGCAGGCTGCTGCCCGTCATCAGCGCCGATGCATCGCTGGCCAGCAGCAGCACCGGACCCATCAGATCCTCGATCTGGCCAACCCGGCCCAGCTTGATCTTGCTCAGCACCTGGCGGTGAAAATCGGGATCTGCAA
>JAJUJZ010000175.1 GCA_029265075.1 Gammaproteobacteria bacterium
ATGGTGGAAGGGAAGCGGTCGTCCGGGTAAGGAACATAGCTCTCCCAGTAACCATTGACCGAAGTGCCGACGGTCAGGCTGCGATGAGCGGACTTTTTCACCTCCGTATAGCGTGCCCCCACACTGACACGCAGCGCATCGGTGACGTTGAGCGTGCCGGAGGCGAACACCGCGCGGGTGGTTTCATCCTGGGACATGAGCGGCACGCCGGTGATCGGCGTGGTCGGATCGATGTCCGGGAAATCGACGCCCAGGGCATCTTCCGTAATAAAGCCGAACGGCAGGAAGAAGAAGCCGGCGATGGTCTGATACCTGAATTCGGCGGTGGAGTAGTAGATCCCTGCCAGGTACTCGAAACGGCCGCCGGTTTCAGACTCGAAGCGCAGCTCCTGACTGAAAAACTCGTAGTTCTCGCGGTTGGCAGTGGGGAAAGGATCGTAGCCGCCGACCGCCTGCGGATAGGTGGCCGGCACCAGCGAGGTGCGCTGGTCAACGTCCATGTTCGAGTAGCCGGTGATCGACCGGAGAACCCCCGGGCCGAGATCGAAGGCGTTGGTAAAGGCGATCTCGACGAAGTCGAAATCCTGGGTGGTGCCGTCCGGCGCCATGCTGCGGTCGTCGGGTTTGTCCTCGATCCCGGGGTTGGCGGCGAGAATCATGCCGCACACCGGCGACATCGGAAAGCCCGCCGGGGGTGGACAGTCGGTCAGCTGCCAGGGGGTGATATTGTCGATACGCGAGCGGGCGTAATCGATGCGGAGATCACTGGTCCACACCTCATTGGGTGCGAAGTGCAGCGACAGCCGGCCCTGATACGCCTCCTCATCCGGCCCGTCGCCATGCGGCAGGTCGACGTAGCCATCCATACCGTTGGCCCGCAGCGCCAGCCGCGCACTCAGGGTTTCGGTGAGCGGCATGCTGACGCCGCCTTCGAGATTGTATTCCCCGTGCTCGAACTCATACAGCGCGTTGAGGTTGCCTTCGAACTCCCGCCCGGGCTTGCGGGTGGTGATGTTGAGAGCACCGGCGCTGGCGTTGGCGCCGAAAAAGGTGGTCTGCGGTCCCTTCAGAATTTCCACCCGGTCGACATCGAACAGCGCTGCCCCGGTAGTGCGCGAGCGGCTGCGATAGATGCCGTCGGCAAAGGTGGCGACCGCCTGTTCGAAGCCGGGGTTCTGGCCCGAGCCTACACCGCGCACGTTAATCGCGTTGGTGAGTGAGCCGTAGTTGATCTTGACGTTGCCGATGCGCGTCGCGACATCCATCAGCGTCAGCAGGCTCTGCTGTTCCAGTTGCATGCCGCCGAGTACCGAGACGGCGACCGGCACTTCCTGCAGGCTCTGCTCGCGGCCCTGGGCCGTGACGATGACTTCTTCGAGTACCTGGCCCATGACCGGTGGTGCCAGCAGCGCGGATGACAGCAGCGTCGCAGCGGACAGACGGGAAGGCCTGAAGCAGGCAGGAGAAAAGAGCGAATACTTCGCTATAGCGCTCATCTAATAACCCTCTCATTAGATTTATAAGTGGTTTTCAATGAACAACGACGCGATCCACTGCGTCCCGGGCCATCATGGTCGATTGCCATACATCTGTATACCGTTTTCGTGTAGTCAGGTGACTAAAAACGGCGCCCGGTACCCGCTTGATTGCCCCGGCCGGCACGATCGGCGAAAATGCCGCTCCTTTTTCTGGTCGTGCCGCTCTGTCGGCGCTGCCCTCAGCCGTCCCCCGGAGGAACTCCCCAATGCCGACTCGTCGCGAACTCGCCAATGCCATTCGCGCACTCAGCATGGATGCCGTACAGAAAGCCAACTCGGGTCACCCCGGGGCGCCCATGGGCATGGCCGATATCGCGGAAGTGCTGTGGCGTGATTTCATGCGCCACAACCCGACCAACCCCAGCTGGCCCAACCGCGACCGTTTTATCCTCTCCAACGGTCACGGCTCGATGCTGATCTATTCGCTGCTGCACCTGACGGGCTATGACCTCACCATCGAGGATCTCAAGCAGTTCCGGCAGCTGCACTCGCGCACGCCCGGCCACCCCGAGTACGGCTACACCCCGGGCGTCGAGACCACTACCGGTCCGCTGGGTCAGGGTCTGGCAAATGCGGTGGGCATGGCGCTGGCAGAAAAAATGCTGGCGGCGCAGTTCAATCGTCCCGGTCACACCGTGGTCGATCACAACACGTATGTGTTCCTCGGCGACGGCTGTCTGATGGAAGGCATCAGTCACGAAGCCTGTTCGCTGGCGGGCACTCTGGGGCTGGGCAAGCTGATCGGTTTTTATGACGACAACGGCATCTCCATCGATGGTCAGGTGCAGGGCTGGTTTACCGACGACACTCCGAAACGCTTCGAAGCCTACGGCTGGCATGTGGTGCGCGACGTCGACGGTCACGACGCCGATGCGGTGAAACGCGCCATCGAAGAGGCGCGGGCGGTTTCCGACAAACCCAGCCTGATCTGCTGCAAGACCATTATCGGCTGGGGCTCGCCCAACAAGCAGGGCAAGGAAGAGTGCCACGGCGCGCCGCTAGGCCATGACGAGATCAATCTGGTGCGTGCCGGCCTCGCCTGGTCGCACGAGCCGTTTGTGGTGCCGGAAGAGCAATACCAGGCCTGGGATGCCCGCGAGCGCGGCGCCGAGCAGGAACAGAGCTGGAAACAGGCATTTGAGGCCTACCGGGCTGAATATCCCGAGCTTGCCGCGGAGTTCGAACGACGCATGGCGGGCGAGCTGCCAGCGGAGTTTGCCGAACAGGCGGAAGCCTGGGTGCGCCAGTGCCAGGCCGAGGCCAAAACGGTTGCATCGCGCAAAGCGTCGCAGATGTGTCTGGACGCGTTCGGCCCCCTGCTGCCCGAGCTGGTGGGCGGCTCGGCGGACCTCGCCGGTTCCAACCTGACGCTCTGGAAAGGTTCGAAGGGTGTCACCTCTGACGATGCCAGCGGCAACTATATCTACTATGGCGTGCGCGAATTCGGCATGTCGGCCGTGATGAACGGCATCACGCTGCACGGCGGTTTCCGCGCCTATGGCGCCACCTTCCTGGTGTTCATGGAGTACGCCCGCAATG
>JAJUJZ010000167.1 GCA_029265075.1 Gammaproteobacteria bacterium
CGACGTGAAGCAGCGCATCATCGAGTTTCTCGCCGTTGCCAGTTTCAAGGGCGAGGTGTCTGGCTCGATCATTCTGCTGGTGGGGCCGCCCGGGGTGGGCAAGACCTCGATCGGCCGCTCCATTGCTGACGCGCTGGGCCGTAAGTTCTACCGCTTCAGCCTCGGCGGCATGCGCGATGAAGCCGAGATCAAGGGCCACCGCCGTACCTATATCGGTGCCATGCCGGGCAAGCTGGTGCAGGCCCTGAAGGAGGTGGAGGTCTCCAACCCGGTCATCATGCTCGACGAAATCGACAAGGTTGGCGCTTCCTATCAGGGCGATCCTGCTTCGGCCCTGCTGGAGGTGCTCGATCCGGAGCAGAATGCGGAGTTCCTTGATCACTACCTTGATCTGCGACTCGATCTTTCGAAGACGCTGTTCGTCTGCACCGCCAACCAGCTCGATACCATCCCCGGTCCGCTGCTCGACCGGATGGAGACGATCCGGCTGGCGGGATACATCACCGAAGAGAAAGTGGCTATCGGCAAGAACCACCTGTGGCCGCGTCTGCTGAGGCGCAATGGCATCAGCCCCCGCCGGCTCAGAATTACCGACGCGGCCATTCGGGCGATTGTCGAGGGCTATGCCCGCGAGGCGGGCGTGCGCAATCTGGAGAAGCAGCTGGGCCGGATCGTGCGCAAAGCGGCGGTACGTCTGCTGGAGGACGAGTCGCTGCGACTTTCCATTGGTAAGTCCGAGGTGGAAGAGTTTCTTGGGATGCCGATGTTCCGTCAGGAGAGCCAGATGCGCGGAGTCGGCATCGTCACCGGTCTGGCCTGGACGGCGCTGGGCGGCGCTACCCTGCCGGTGGAGTGTCAGCGCATCCACTCACTGACGCGTGGCTTCCGCTTTACCGGCAAGCTCGGCGAAGTGATGCGCGAATCGGCCGAGATCGCCTACAGCTATGTCATGGCCAACCTCGAGACCTTCGGGGCTGCCAGGTCGTTCTTCGACGAATCGCATATCCATCTGCACGTTCCGGAGGGAGCTACACCGAAAGATGGACCGAGTGCCGGTGTCACCATGGCGACTGCGCTGGTGTCGCTGGCGCGTAATGAGCGGCCAAAGCGGCCGGTAGCGATGACCGGTGAGCTGACGCTGACGGGTGAGGTGCTGGCGGTAGGCGGGATCCGTGAAAAGGTCATCGCGGCGAAGCGGGCGCGCATCAAGGAGCTGATTCTGCCTGAAGCCAACCGGCGCGACTTCGAGGAGCTGCCGGACTACATCCGGGCCGGACTGACTGTCCATTTCGCCGACCACTACCAGCAGGTGTTCGAGGTGGTATTCGGAGCACCGAAAGGGACGGGCAAAGCACCCGCGCGTCAGACACAGCCTGCAGGCAAGGCGAAAGCGAGAACCGGCGGCAGAGCAGACAGGAAGGCCGCTAAGTGAGTCGCTGAGCAGCGTCCCGCACGCTGGCTCGGGATGCTGCGAGGGCCTGCCCTGCCCAAGGATCACGCCCGGCTGGCGTCAGCCGGGCGGTGCGGCCGGGCGGGCAATAGCGGTTGAACCCAGCACCTTGCCCTGGTCGTCCGTCACCAGATGGAAGCTCATGTCGACATAGATCTTGTCCGCCTGCTTGTGCAGCGAGCGGGTGCGCATCATGCGCCCATGGTTGCGGATCACACCGCTTGCGATGGCCGCGTCGAAGCCGCGCCAGTGGGCCGCTCGCAGCTTCTCGGGAATGATCAGGTCGAGTGACTGGCCCAGCGCTTCGTCACGGCTGAAACCGAACAGCTGCTCTGCACCATCACTCCACCAGCGGATCACGCCCTCCCGGTCAGCGTAGATCAGCGCCTCGCTGATACCTCTGACAATCCCTTCAAATGGCAGTGTACCGTCGGTCACGCGGTTCCCTCCCTGTGGTAGCGGCTGGTTGCGGCGGCCCCGGACTACTCCGGTTTCTTGCGCCGCAGCGGCTGAAAGCCGACCTCCTTGCTACGGTCCCATACTTTCGGCGCGGCGGCTGGCTGCTGCTCGGCGTCCGCTGCTGCCGGCTGGCGGCGTTTGCCGATCTGCTTGCGGTCCCGGATGCGTTCCTTCTTCCTGGGCGCGGGCCTGGCGGATGCCTGCTTCTTCCTGCGCTTGCCTTCCGCGGCAGCCTTGCCCGATGCCTTCAGCCTTTTCGGGCCCTGATAGGAGCCTTCCAGTCCGGGAATGGCGCGTCGCTCAAAGCTCTGCTTCAGGTAGCGCTGAATACTGGCCAGCAGATTCCACTCGGGATCGCTCACCAGCGTGATGGCCAGCCCCTGCTCGCCGGCCCGCCCCGTGCGGCCGACGCGATGGATGAACTCGTCGCCGCTGCGCGGCACTTCGAAGTTGATCACCAGCTGCAGCCCTTCGATATCGAGGCCACGCGCTGCCACATCGGTGGCAACCAGCACCCGGTAGCGACCGCTGCGGAAGCGTTGCAGTGTCTGCTGGCGCTCGTCCTGACGTCGCTCGCTGTGGAGCGAGGAGACCGCGACGCTGGCGCGCAGCAGGGCATGGGTAATCGCATCAACCTGAGCCCGGGTGTTGGCGAACACCAGAATACGGTCCGCCGGCTCATTGGCGACCAGCCAGGTCAGCAGGTGCAGCTTATGCTCGACGCTGTCCGTCAGAATCATCTGCTGCGTGATCGCCTCATTGAGCTGGCGCTGCGGATCGATGCGGATCAGCTCCGGGCTGTTCAGCAATGCCTCCCGCACCGGCTCCAGACCCTTGCGGTTCAGCGTGGCCGAAAACAGCAGAGTCTGCCGGTCTTTGTTGCATTGTTCGGCGACGGTGAGGACATCCTGTCCAAACCCCATCTCCACGACCCGGTCCGCTTCGTCCAGCACCAGAATCGCCAGTTTATCGAGCGCGAGGTTGCCGCGCTGCAGGTGTTCCAGCAGCCGGCCCGGTGTGGCAACCACCAGATCTGGCACGCGGCGCAGCAGCGACGCCTGGTAGGCGAGATCGGCCCCGCCGGTCAGCAGCGTGCTCTTGAGGCCGGTGTAGCGTGCCAGCTGACCAAACTCCTTGTGGATCTGTTTGGCCAGCTCGCGCGTAGGGCTCAGAACCAGTGCGCCGATATCGCGTGGTCCCGGATTGGGAGGGCGCTGGATCAGGCGCTGCAGTGCAGGCAGCAGATAAGCCAGCGTTTTGCCGCTGCCGGTCGCAGCGCTCACCAGCAGGTCGGCGCCCGCAAGCGCGCGCGGCAGTGTCTCGGACTGCACCGGGGTGGGTTCAGTAAACCCGAGTTCAGTCAGCACCCGCGCCAGCGCGGGTTCGAGTGGAAACTGATCGAATGACACGTGTAAGTCCTGCCAGAGATGGGAAAAATGGGGATTATACGGGAGTCTGCGAGGCTGCCGCTGATCTGGTTTGCGGTGCTGCGCCGTAACTGATTTGTCAGGTCAGGCGCGGTCGCGGAACTGAAAAAGTCTTCTGGGGCCGAA
>JAJUJZ010000138.1 GCA_029265075.1 Gammaproteobacteria bacterium
ATGGCACCCAGGCTGAGGCCATTGGGGTGGCCGCTCAGGACGCGCATGATCGCGGCCGCCCGAGCGATGACCTGAATGCCGCTCTGGCGATCTTCGGTTGTTTTAAGCATCACGGCTTCGGACATCTCTTCTCCTGGTTCAGCTGCCGCAGCGCGGCTCAGTACGCAGCGAACGTCGTTCCGAGTCAAGAGGGTGGCGGCGGGAAGGGGCAGCCGCAGGCTGGAGGCTCGTGGAAACTACGGCGTCGCATCCGTATTTGTATCGTTATGTGGTTGAGTGTACCGCATTATGGTACATTGGTGCGACTTCAAGACAATCTCGGAGCCCCCGCCTGATGAGTGTTCTCTCGCATCCTTTCGTGCGTCGGTCATTGCGCATCCTGCCTGTCACCGCTGTCATTCTGCTGGCCGGCTGTGTTGCCGATCCGGCACCGCAAGCCGTCACCGAAACACCGCCGCCGGAAATTGGCGTCTATACCGTTGAATCGCGGCCACTGGCGCTCAACACCGAGCTCCCTGGGCGCACTGCGCCTTTCCGGGTGGCTGAGGTACGTCCGCAGGTGAGCGGTATCATTCAGGAGCGCCAGTTCATTGAGGGCGCCGAGGTCAAACAGGGTCAGCCGCTCTATCGGATCGACCCGGCGCCATACCGCGCTGCCCTGGCGCGTGCTGAGGCCAATCTGGCCAGCGCCCGGAGCCTGGCAAAACGCTATGAGCGGCTGATCGAGACACAGGCCATCAGTCGCCAGCAGTACGATGATGCGATGGCGGCCTGGAAAGCGGCCGAGGCGGCGCTGGAAGTAGCCCGTATCGATATGCAGTACACCCAGGTGCTGTCGCCGATCAGCGGCCGAATCGGTCGTACCCGTGTCACCGAAGGCGCACTGGTCACTGCGGGCCAGCCGCAGGAAATGGCGGTGGTGACCCAGCTCGATCCCATCTATGTGGACGTCACCCAGCCGGTGACGCAGATGCTGCGTCTGCAGCGCGCCGTGGAGGCGGGCCGGATTGCCAGTGTCGATGGCCAGGAAGTGAAAGTGGGTCTGACCCTGGAGGACGGCAGCCAGTATCCGCTGGCTGGTACGCTCAAGTTTTCCGAAGTCATTGTCGATGCCGGTACCGGCTCGGTGACCTTGCGGGCGGAGTTCCCCAACCCGGAAGGCAAACTGCTGCCCGGCATGTTTGTCCGCGCGACCATCCAGGCCGGTGTCCAGCCGGATGCCAAGCTGGTTCCTCAGCAGGCGGTGTCGCGCGCACCGGATGGATCGGCCCGCGTCATGGTGGTCACTGCTGACAATACAGTCGAGGCGCGCCGTGTTGAAGTGCTGCGCACTGTCGGTAATGCATGGCTGGTCGGTGACGGGCTCGATGCTGGCGAACAGGTGGTTACCGAAGGGTTGCAGCACATCCGCCCGGGTACGCCCATCAATCCGGTGCCAGCGCGCAATGTGGAGTTGAAGACCGACTTCCGCCTGGCGGCCCGGTAAGGAGGCCGCCTCATGTCCAGATTCTTTATTGACCGACCGATCTTTGCCTGGGTCATTGCCCTGGTGATCATGCTGGCGGGCCTGCTTTCGATCAGAGGCCTGCCAGTTAACCAGTTCCCCGATGTTGCGCCACCGGCTGTGGGCATCATGGTGACCTATCCGGGTGCCTCGGCGCAGACGGTGCAGGACACGGTGGTGCAGGTGATCGAGCAGCAGCTCAATGGTCTCGACGGGCTGCGCTATATCTCGTCCGAAAGTAACGCTGATGGCAGCATGACCATCATTGCCACCTTCGAGCAGGGCACTGACCCGGACATTGCGCAGGTGCAGGTGCAGAACAAGCTGCAGCTGGCGACGCCGATGCTGCCTGAAGAAGTGCAGCGGCAGGGCATCCGGGTCGTGAAATATCAGGCCAACATCATGCTGGTGGTGAGTCTGGTTTCCGATGATGGTCGCTACTCGAAGGCTGACCTTGGCGATTATGTCGTTTCCAACCTGCGTGACCCGATCTCCCGTACCTCCGGGGTGGGTGATTTCATCGTGTTTGGTTCGCCATACGCGATGCGGATCTGGCTCGATCCCGAGCAGCTGGTCAGTTACCAGCTCACGCCCAGCGATGTGATTGCGGCAATCCGCGCGCAAAACGTACAGGTATCGTCGGGGCAGCTGGGTGGCCTGCCGACGCGCGAAGGCGTGCAGCTGAGTGCCACCGTTATCGGCAAGACCCGTCTGCAGACGCCGGAGCAGTTTGAAAACATTCTGCTCAAGGTGAACAGCGATGGCTCGCAGGTGCGCCTGCGCGATGTTGCTGAAGTCGGGCTGGGCGCTGAGAATTACTCTATTGCCAGCGAACACAATGGCCGTCCGTCGGTGGGTATGGCACTGCGGCTGGCGACCGGTGCCAACCAGCTCGAGACGGTGGCGAACGTGCGTGCCACCATTGCCCAGCTCGAACCGTACCTGCCCGAGGGGATGAGCATCATCTTCCCCTATGACACCTCGCCGGTGGTGGAAGCCTCGATCAAGTCAGTGGTGAAAACGCTGATCGAGGCCATCGTGCTGGTGTTCCTGGTCATGTTCCTGTTCCTGCAGAACTGGCGGGCCACGCTGATCCCGACGCTGGCGGTACCGGTGGTGCTGCTGGGTACGTTCGGCGTGCTCTACGCGTTCGGTTTCACCATCAACGTGATGACCATGTTCGCCATGGTTCTCGCCATCGGTCTGCTGGTGGACGACGCCATTGTGGTGGTGGAAAACGTCGAGCGAATCATGCAGGAGGAAGGGCTGTCGGCCCGCGAGGCAACCCGCAAGTCGATGGGGCAGATCTCGGGGGCGCTGGTCGGCATCGGGCTGGTTATCTCTGCAGTGTTTCTGCCGATGGCCTTCTTCGGCGGCTCGACCGGCGTGATCTATCGCCAGTTCTCGATCACTATTGTGTCCGCGATGACCTTCTCGGTGCTGGTAGCGCTGATTTTTACACCAGCACTCTGTGCCACCATGCTTAAACAGGTCAGGCCCGGTGAGCTGCAGGCGAAGCGCGGCTTTTTTGGCTGGTTCAACCGTGCCTTCAACCGCAGTACCGACCGTTATCAGGGCAGTGTGCGCTACATCCTCCGCCACAAGCTCGCTTTCATGGGCGTCTATCTGGTGGTGATTGCCGCAGTAGTGCTCCTGTTCCGCGGTCTGCCGACGGCGTTCCTGCCGGATGAGGATCAGGGCGTGCTGTCGGTGATGGTGCAGCTGCCGCCCAACTCCTCGGCCGAACGGACCGAAACCGTGCTCGCCGAAATTCGCGATTACATGCTGAATGAGGAGAGCGAGACCGTCGATGGCGTGCTCGCGGTACGTGGCTTCAACTTTGCCGGCCGTGGTCAGAATTCGGGGATGATCTTCGTCGACATGAAGTCGTTCGAGGAGCGGACAGAAAAGCACCAGAGTGTGTTTGCACTGGCCCAGCGGGCGGCGGCACGCTTTGCGCAGATCAGGGATGCGGTCATTTTCCCCATTGTGCCGCCCGCCATTATGGAGCTGGGTAACGCGACGGGTTTCGACTTCTACCTGAAGGACAACGCCGCTGTCGGTCATAAGACGCTGATGACGGCTATGGATCAGTTCCTGCAGCAGGCCAGCCAGCACCCGGCATTGCAGATGGTGCGCCATAACGGTCTGCCGGATGAGCCGCAGTATCGCGTGCTGATCGACGACGAAAAGGCGCGCACGCTGCAGGTGTCGATCGATGAGATCAACAACACCATGTCGACCGCCTGGGGTTCGACCTATGTCAACGATTTCATCGATCGAGGACGGGTCAAGCGGGTATTCGTGCAGGGCAGTATGGATGCGCGACTGGCGCCGGAGGATTTCGACAAGTGGTATGTGCGTAACGCGCTGGGGGAGATGGTGCCATTCTCCGCCTTTGCGACTGGCGAGTGGGTGTATGGTTCACCACGACTGCAGCGTTATGAAGGGGTCCCGGCGGTGCAGATCCAGGGCGCTCCGGCGCCGGGCTATTCCACCGGTGAGGCGATGATAGCGCTTGAGCAGATTGCCGGGCAGCTGCCGCCGGGCATCGGGCTGGAATATACCGGGCTGTCCTATGAGGAGCGGGCTGCCGGCAATCAGGCGATGGCTCTTTATACGCTGTCGATTCTGATTGTGTTCCTCTGTCTGGCTGCCCTCTACGAGAGCTGGTCGATTCCGTTCTCGGTGCTGCTGGTGATTCCGCTGGGGGTGCTCGGCGCGGTGGCGGCAACGCTGCTGCGTGGGCTTTCCAACGACGTCTTCTTCCAGGTCGGCATGCTGACCACCATGGGGCTCGCTGCCAAGAACGCGATTCTCATCGTGGAATTCGCGAGGGAACTGTACGAGAAAGAGGGCAAACCGCTGCTTGAGGCAGCAGCGGAGGCGGCGCGCCTGCGGCTGCGGCCGATCATCATGACCTCGCTGGCGTTCGTGTTTGGTGTAATGCCGCTGGCGGTCGCCAGTGGTGCCAGCAGCGGCAGCCAGCACTCGATCGGAACGGGCGTGGTGGGCGGAACGCTGGCCGCGACCTTCCTTGCGATCTTCTTCGTGCCGCTGTTCTACGTGGTGGTTGTGGCGCTGTTCTCACGACGCGGCGCCGCTGCACCAGAGGCTGAAGGAGAGCTGGCATGAGAGTGCCAGCATCGGTGCTGGCGCTGGCCTCGCTGGCGCTCAGCGGTTGCACCCTGCTGCCTGCCTATGAGCGCCCCGAAGCGCCAGTAGCGGCACACTGGCCGCAGGGCGAGGCTTATGCCCACGCGGCCTCTGCAACGCAGCTGGAAGCCCGGCGTGGCGCCGATATCGGCTGGCAGGCGTTGTTCCGCGATCCGGCCCTGCAGCAGCTGATCGGCAGCGCACTGGAAAACAACCGCGATCTGCGCATCGCCGCGCTCAACGTTGAGGCCTTCCGGGCGCAGTACCGCATTACCCGCTCCGAGCGGCTGCCATCCGTTGGCCTCGAGGGCAGCGGCAGCCGGCAGCGGGTGGTGGAATCACTGTCGCCCACTGGCAAAACCTATACCGCCAGTCAGTACGGGCTGGGCGTGGGCATCAGCGCCTATGAACTCGACTTCTTCGGGCGCGTGCGCAGTCTCTCCGAG
>JAJUJZ010000085.1 GCA_029265075.1 Gammaproteobacteria bacterium
GGTACTGTTCGAGAACCTGACTCCGCTGTTCCCTAACGAGCGGCTGCTGCTGGAAGTCGGCAACGGCTCCACGGAAGATCTCACCGGTCGCGTCATCGATCTGGTCGCGCCGATCGGCAAAGGCCAGCGTGGTCTGATCGTCGCCCCGCCGAAAGCGGGCAAGACGCTGATGCTGCAGCACATCGCCAACAGCATCATCCGCAACAATCCCGAGTGCTACATGATCGTGCTGCTGATCGACGAGCGGCCGGAAGAAGTCACCGACATGCAGCGCACCGTGGGTGCCCGCGGTGCCGAAGTGGTCGCCTCGACCTTTGACGAACCGCCGGCGCGGCACGTGCAGGTAGCGGAGATGGTCATCGAGAAAGCGAAGCGGCTGGTCGAACACAAGCGCGATGTGATCATCCTGCTCGACTCCATCACCCGTCTGGCACGCGCCTACAACACCATCGTGCCGTCGTCGGGCAAGGTCCTGACGGGTGGTGTCGATGCCCACGCACTGGAGCGGCCGAAGCGCTTCTTCGGTGCCGCGCGGAATGTAGAAGAAGGCGGCTCGCTCACCATCATCGCCACGGCGCTGGTCGACACCGGCTCGAAGATGGATGAAGTGATCTACGAAGAGTTCAAGGGCACCGGCAACATGGAGCTGCACCTGGACCGCAAGATCGCCGAGAAGCGCGTATTCCCCTCGATCAATATCCGCCGCTCGGGTACCCGTCGCGAAGAGCTGATCACCAGCGAAGACGAGCTGTCGCGGATGTGGATCCTGCGCAAACTGCTGCACGGTATGGAAGATCTGCCTGCCATCGAGTTCCTCATCGACAAGCTGAAGGACACCAAGACCAACGCCGAATTCTTCGATTCGATGAAGCGCAAATAACCCGGGCAACACATACTCTGCAAGCTGCCGCCTGAGCGCCCGGCGCAAGCGAGCCTGTCACTCTCGCGCAGGCGGAAATCCCTCGCCGCATATGTCGCGGATGACCCGGCCGGTCATCCTCAGGCTGGCCGGCGAGTCTGAGAAACTCCGGAAACCCCACGCGTGGGTTCCGTTATCCCCGCGCAGGCGGGGATCCAGCTTTCCAGTCACGGACTCCCGCTCGGGCGGGAGTGGCGAACAGAGGGCGGCTCCACCATGCAATACCGCGACCTTCGCGAATTCATTGCCGATCTGGAACAGCGCGGCGAACTCATCCGCATCTCTGCACCTGTCGATCCCCGTCTCGAAATGACCGAGGTGTGCGACCGGCTGCTGCGCCGGGGCGGCCCGGCGGTGCTGTTCGAAAATCCGGTTGGCTTCGATATCCCGGTACTCGGCAATCTGTTCGGCACCCCGCATCGCGTGGCGCTTGGCATGGGCCAGGACGATGTCAGCGCCCTGCGTGAAGTGGGCGAGCTGCTGGCTTATCTGCGCCAGCCCGAGCCACCGAAGGGACTGCGCGACGTCTGGGACAAAGCACCGATCCTCAGGCAGGTGCTGAACATGGGACCGAAAATGGTCTCCAGACCGGCCTGTCAGGAAGTGGTGCGCGCCGACGACGACGTCGATCTTTACCGGCTGCCGATTCAGACCTGCTGGCCCGGCGATGCCGGACCGCTGGTCACCTGGCCGCTGGTCGTCACGCGCGGTCCGCACAAGGAGCGGCAGAATCTCGGCATCTACCGCATGCAGCTGATCGGCCGCAACAAGCTGATCATGCGCTGGCTCAGTCACCGCGGCGGTGCCCTCGACTTCCAGGAGTTTCAGCAGGCGTATCCCGGTGAGCGCTTCCCGGTATCCGTTGCGCTTGGTGCCGACCCGGCCACCATTCTTGGTGCCGTCACGCCCGTGCCCGATACGCTCAGCGAGTTCGCCTTTGCCGGTCTGCTGCGCGGCAGCAAGACCGAGCTGGCAAAGTGCCTGACCAACGATCTCAACGTACCGGCCTCAGCGGAGATCATTCTCGAGGGTTACATCGACCCCGAAGAGATGGCCGACGAAGGTCCTTTTGGCGACCACACCGGCTACTATAACGAGGTGGAGCGCTTCCCCGTTTTCACGGTCACGCGCTTTACCCACCGCGAACAGCCGATCTATCACAGCACCTATACCGGCCGTCCGCCGGATGAACCTGCCGTACTCGGCGTCGCCCTGAACGAAGTGTTCGTGCCACTGCTGAAACAGCAGTTCCCGGAAATCGTCGACTTCTATCTGCCGCCGGAGGGATGCTCCTACCGGATGGCGGTGGTGACGATGAAGAAGCAGTACGCCGGTCATGCCAAGCGGGTGATGTTCGGCGTCTGGTCGTTCCTCCGGCAATTCATGTACACCAAGTTCGTGATTGTCACGGACGACGATGTTAATGCGCGCGACTGGAATGATGTGATCTGGGCCATGACCACGCGCATGGATCCGGCGCGCGATACACTGATCGTCGAGAACACCCCGATCGATTACCTCGACTTCGCGTCGCCGGTGGCAGGTCTGGGCGGCAAGATCGGCTTCGACGCCACTAACAAGTGGCCGGGCGAAACCGACCGCGAATGGGGCCGTCCGATCGATCGCGATCCCGAGACAGTGCGCCGCGTCGACGAACTGTTCGCACAGCTCGACCTGTAGTGGACAGACTCGCGCGCGCTCCCGGACCAGAAATATGCCCACCCTCCCGCCACTGAGCCTCTATGTCCATATCCCCTGGTGCGTGCGCAAATGCCCCTACTGCGACTTTAATTCGCACGCGGCCGATGCGACGCTGCCGGAGGCGGAGTATGTTGAGGCACTGATCGCCGAGCTGGTACTCTGCACTGACAGCGCTGCTAAGCGGCCGCTGCAGTCGATTTTCTTCGGCGGCGGCACGCCGAGTCTGTTTTCGCCGCAGGCGATCGGACGGGTGATCGAAGCGGCCGAACGGCTGTTTGGCTTTGCCGACGCTATCGAGATTACGCTGGAGGCCAACCCCGGGACGACCGAGCAGCAGCGCTTCAGCGGCTACCGGGCCGCGGGTGTGAATCGACTGTCACTGGGACTGCAAAGCCTCAACGAGCAGCATCTGCAGGCGCTGGGCCGCATTCATGACCGGGCCCAGGCACTCTCTGCTGTCGGGCAGGCGCAGCGCGCCGGCTTTGAAAACATCAATATCGACCTGATGCACGGGCTGCCGGGTCAGAGTGTGGCAGACGCGTGCGCCGATCTGCGCGCCGGGCTGGCGCTGGAGACTGCGCATCTCTCCTGGTATCAGCTCACCATCGAGCCCAACACCGAGTTCTTCAAGCGGCCGCCGCTGCTGCCCGCCGACGAGACGCTGAGCGATATTCAGGAAGCTGGCAGTGCGTTACTGTGCGAGGCCGGGTTTGCGCAATATGAGGTATCGGCCTATGCCCGCCCCGGGCGGGCGGCGCGCCACAATCTCAACTACTGGACCTTCGGCGACTATCTGGGCGTTGGTGCGGGTGCGCACGGCAAACTGACCCGCACCGATGGCAGCATTGTGCGCACGAGTACCACGCGACTGCCGCGCGATTACTTGTCGAATGCCGCACGCTGGTCTGCCGAACCATCGGCGGGCCGCTCGCAGACCGTTATCGATCGGGAAGATCTGCCGTTCGAATTTCTGATGAACGCGTTGCGGCTCACCAGCGGGGTACCCGCCAGCAGCTTTACGGAACGCACTGGCCTGCCCCTGACAGCGCTGGAGCCGGCATTGTCGCGCCTGCGCGCTCAGCAACTGTTGCGGGACGACCCGGAGCAGCTGGCCACCACGCCGCTGGGCTTTCGCTTTCTCAACAGCGTGCTGGGTGAGTTCCTGGACTGAATCAGGTATCTCTGGAAGGTGTCCTGGCGTCTGGCGGAAAATGGTCGCCGTCGCTTTCCAGCCGGCGCAGATAAGCGGCGCGTGCCAGCATGGTGAAGGTGACCGGCGTCGTCATGGTCACGAAGATCGCGATCAGCAGCTCATGCACCACCAGCCGCTGCCCGGCCACCGTGAAATAGACGATGGATGCCAGTACCACTGCGGCCATGCCCATTGAGGCGCAGAGCGTCGGTGCATGCATGCGGTCGAAGAAACTGCGGAAGCGGGTCAGACCGATGGTACCCAGGAACGCGAGTCCGGTCCCCGACACCAGCAGGACAGCCACCACCCATTCCGCCCACAGCGGTATCGATGCGCCACTCATTCGATCACCTCACCCCGCATCAGAAACTTGGCCAGCGCCACGGTGCTGACAAATCCCATCAGCGCAATTGCCAGTGCCACTTCAAAATAGTGCGTGGTGCCAGTGCGGATACCGAGCGTCAGTACCAGCAGCATGCCGTTGACGTAGAGGGTGTCGAGCGCGAGTACCCGATCCTGCGCGCGGGGACCGTACACCGTACGCCAGATGGACAGGAGCATGGCCAGCCCCAGCAGTACATGCGCAATGTTCAGCGCCCAGAGCAGCGGACTCATTCGAAAATCTCCACCAGCAGCCGTTCATAACGGTACTTGACGATATCGCGCCACTCCTCCTCATCGATAAGGTCGAGCACATGCAGCAGCATCTCGCGCCGCTGCGGATCGAAGCTGACCCACAGTGTGCCGGGACAGGAGGTAATGATGCAGGCCAGGGCCGCCAGCGCGCTGGGGTTATGCAGATTCAGTTTGATGCGCACAAAGCCGGACCGGGTCTGTTCCCGGCGCGCGCCGAGAATAATGAGGGCGACGGCGATATTGGAACGCACGATATCGATGAACACGATGCCGCACAGCAACAGGATGTGATCGAGACGATGCGCCCCTTTACGCACGGGCATGAACGGAGACCCCAGCAGCGGCGCCACGACGGCCACCACCGCCGCCAGCGCCAGATGGGCGGGGTCGAGCGTCTGGTTCAGCGTCAGCCACAGCGCGAACAGCAGCAGCGACACTCGGGGATATGGCAGCCAGCGTTTCATCATCCGCCCTCCCCGCCGCCATACGGCAGCGTTGCCAGCACCTGCTCCACATACTGTACCGGTTGACTGACTTCTGCCGCTGCAGCCTGGGTGAAGGCCATCATGCGATCGGCCCCCACCATCATCGCCAGACAGAGCGCCAGCAGCAGCCCGATCGGCGCCATCTCGATGACGCGAACGGTCGGTACGGTGCGCGGCAGCGCCGGCCAGAACAGCCGCATTCCCGCCCGGCTGAAACCGATCAGCGAAGCAAAGCCGGAGAGCAGCAGCAGCGCCACAATGCTCCATCCCGCCACCCCGACCGCACTGCCATCACCACCGAGCACGGCGGCCAGCATGGCGTACTTGCCGAGGAAGCCGGACAGCGGCGGCATGCCGGCCAGCAGCAGGGCACAGCCAATAAAGCTGAGGCCGAGCAGCGCCATGGTGGCAGGAATGATCACGCCCACCGGCTCCGGCTCTTCGAGGTCGCTCTCTTCTGCCGTACCAAACGCTTCCTGGGTCACCGCCAGCAGATCCGCCACCGCACTGCGACCGCGCTCGGCCAGTTCGACGAGCAACCAGAACGCGCCCAGGGCCAGCGTGGAGCTGACCAGATAGAACAGCGCCGCGCCAATGGCAGTGCTGCTGCCAGTACCGATGACGGCCAGTACCGTGCCCGATGAGAGCAGCACGCTGTAGCCGGCCAGTCGCCCCAGCTCCTGCGACGCCAGTACACAAAGCGTGCCGAACAGCACCGTGGCGAGGCCGCCCAGCAGCAGACAGAGACCAGCAAACGCCTCGTTGCCATCGAACATAAGCTGCCACAGCCGCAGCAGCGTATAGACGCCCACCTTACTGGCAATGGCCAGTACCGCCGCCACCGGGGCAATAGCCGCAGCATAGGTGGTCGCCAGCCAGAAGCAGAGTGGCCAGGCTCCCGCCTTGATCAGGAATGCGACCGCCAGTACCGCCGCACCGGCGTGCAGCAGTGGTTTTTGCGCAGGATCGAGTGCGGGAACAACCGTCGCCAGGTGCGCCATGTTGAGCGTACCGGTAACGCTGTAGATCAGAGCGACGCCGATCAGGAACAGCAGTGAGGCGAACAGGTTGATGACCAGATAATGAAGCCCCGCCCGCACCCGCGCTTCGGTCGCCGGGTAGAACACCAGGCCATACGAAGCAGCGAGCATCACCTCGAAGAAGACGAACAGGTTGAACAGGTCACCCGTCAGGAAGGCGCCGCTGACGCCCATCAGAAACAGCTGGAACAGCGGATGAAAATGGGTGCCCGCAC
The DNA here is from genome assembly GCA_029265075.1 of Gammaproteobacteria bacterium. GTDB lineage: Bacteria > Pseudomonadota > Gammaproteobacteria > Pseudomonadales > CAMLJR01 > CAMLJR01. The sequence goes on from JAJUJZ010000085.1 coordinate 6,189, forward strand.
GCTGCCAGCGGGCTAGCGAGAACAGCAGCGCTGCCAGCGCCAGTACCGCGGTGAGCAGTACCAGCAAGGCCGCAATCCGGTCCGCTACCAGCAGGATTGAAAACGGCGGCGCCCAGTTGCCGAGCAGATAGACCGAGGGGCCATTCTGGCCGTCGACCTGCATCACCAGCAGGACGCCCACCACCACCTGCAGTACGGTGGCGGTCACGTTGATGCTCGCCTTCAGGTGTGGCGTCCGCTCATAGGCGGTGAGGATCAGAATGGCTGCCAGCAGCGGCAGCAGAATGGGCGCAATTACCAGATGGTCAAGCAACGTCACCGGCGATGCTCCCGGCCATCAACGTGGTCGGTGCCACTCAGCCCGCGCGCGGTCAGCAGCACCACCAGCAGCAGCGCGGTGGTGGCAAAACTGATCACGATGGCCGTCAGCACCAGCGCCTGCGGCAGCGGGTCCGCGTAGCTGTCGAGCGGCACTTCCCCCGCCTTGTCGATGACAGGCGCCAGCGCACCGCCGAGACGACCACTGGCAACAATGAACAGATTGACCGCGTATGACAGCAACGCCAGCCCGACAATCACCTGGAAGGTCCTCGGCCGCAGCAGCAGCCAGATACCGGAGCCGGTCAGGATGCCAATGGCCAGGGCAAGCACGATCTCCATGGCAACTCTCCTCAATCTTCCGTGCTGTGGCGCGCACGCAGCGACTGGTGCGCCAGCGCAATCAGAATCAGCAGGGTGGTCCCCACTACCGCGAGAAAGACCCCCAGGTCAAAAAAGAGCGCCGTTGCCAGCGGGATGTCTCCCAGCAGCGGCACCGCAACATAGCGGGTATGCGACGTAAGGAAGGGGTAGCCAAGCAGCCAGGCCCCCATCCCGGTCAGCAGCGCGGTGAACAGTCCCGCAGTGATCCAGAGGGTAGCGTTGACCCGCATCTGTGCTTCGACCCAGCGGGCACCGTGCGTCATGTACTGCAGCACGAAAGCAATCGACAGCGTAAGACCTGCCACGAAGCCACCCCCCGGCAGATTGTGGCCACGCAAAAAGAGATAGAGCGCGACCGCGCCAATGATCGGGAACAGCAGCCCGGTGGTCACCGAGGCGATGGTCATGTTGGCGTCATGCATGATTCCCGACGGCAGCCCGCACTCCCGCTCCTCCGCTGCCTGCAGCCGCTGCAGGCGCGGCTGTTCGCGACTCTCCGGCGCTGGCCGGAAGCGGCGCAGCAGCGCATAAACTGTGAGCGCGACGATGCCCAGAACGGTGATTTCACCGAACGTATCGAAGCCGCGGAAGTCGACCAGAATGACGTTCACGACGTTCGTGCCGCCACCTTGCGAGTAAGCGTTTTTAAGGAAGAACGACGAGATCGCTTCTGGCGCAGCCGTTGTCATCATCACCCACGCGATCAGCGCCATGGCGCCACCACTGGCCAGAGCCAGCAGCAGATCGCGCCCCCTGCGCAGCCGGTCGCGCCAGGTGGCGCGCTCATCCGGCGACGCAATCCGCTTGGGCAGCCAGCGCAACCCGAGCAGGATCAGCACCGTGGTCACGATCTCGACCAGCAGCTGGGTGAGCGCCAGGTCGGGCGCCGCCAGCCAGACGAAGGTCAGACAGGTACAGAGCCCGGCGACACCCAGCAGGGCCAGTGCTGCCAGCCGGTGGTATTTGGCCTGCCACGCACAGGCGACGGCGCCGATGCCACCCACCAGCCACAACAGGGCAAACCGGTAGTCGAAGTCACCGACCGGCTGCAGCGCCGGCGCCCGCCCCGCCAGCACCATCAGCACCAGCACGACCGTGAAGATCAGCGCGGCGCGCAGCTGGGATTGCAGGTAGCGGGTGCCCAGCCACTCGCTCAGGGGCCGGGCCACGCGCCAGGAAAGCAGGACCAGAAACTGGTCGAAGAAGCGCTTGCCCTGCAGCGAGCGGGTCAGTGGCGGTCCGTCGATGCCGCTGTCGAGATAATTACGTAGCAGCATGTACAGAGCCACGCCGCCGATCAGCGCGATCACACTCATCAGCAGGGCGCGGTTGAAGCCGTGCCACACCGCCAGGCTGAACTCGGGCGTCGCCTCACCCAGCACTCCGTGCGCGGCGACGTCGAGCAGCGGGCCGACCGTCAGGGCTGGCAGGATGCCGACCAGCAGGCAGACGAGCACCAGAAACTCGATGGGGAAACGCATCCAGCGCGGCGGTTCGTGCGGCTGGCGCGGCAGATCGGTCGCCGGCGTACCGAAAAAGACGCCATGCACGAAGCGCAGCGAGTAGGCGACGCTGAAGGCCCCACCCACCGTCGCCGCCAGCGGCAGCCATACCGGTGCATTGAACGCCTCCGTCATGTGCACCGTTTCGGCGAAGAACATCTCCTTCGACAGGAAGCCATTGAGCAGCGGCACCCCTGCCATCGCCGCACTCGCCACCATAACCAGCAGCGCGGTCACCGGCATCAGATGGCGCATGCCGCGCAACAGGCGAATGTCGCGCGTGCCCGACTCGTGATCAATGATGCCGGCGCCCATGAACAGCGACGCCTTGAAGGTGGCGTGGTTCATGATGTGAAACACACCAGCCACCGCTGCCATCGGACTGTTCAGACCGAGCAGCAGGGTGATCAGGCCGAGGTGGCTGATGGTGGAGTAGGCCAGCAGACCTTTGACGTCCTGCTGGAAAATCGCGATCCACGCACCGATCAGCAGTGTACAGAGGCCCGTCATGGTGACCAGCCAGAACCACGCCTCAGTGCCCGCCAGCGCCGGCCACAGCCGCGCCAGCAGGAATACCCCCGCCTTTACCATGGTGGCCGAGTGCAGATACGACGACACCGGCGTCGGTGCTGCCATCGCATGCGGCAGCCAGAAATGGAACGGGAACTGGGCGCTCTTGGTAAACACACCCATCAGAACCAGAATCAGCGCTGCCAGATAGTAGGGATGTGCCCGAATCTGGTCACCCGCCGCCAGCACCGCCGACAGCTCGTAACTGCCGACGATATGGCCGAGGATCAGCACACCACCGAGCAGACAGAGCCCCCCGCCGCCGGTCACCAGCAGCGAAGTACGCGCCCCTTCCCGCGCCGCCGCGTTGTGGTGCCAGTAGCCGATCAGCAGGAACGAGAAGAGGCTGGTCAGCTCCCAGAAGAAGACGATCTGGATCAGGTTGCCCGACAGCACCACACCCAGCATCGACGTCATGAATGCCAGCAGGAAGGAGAAGAAGCGCGGGACCGGATCCTCGGGTGACATGTAGTAGCGCGCATAGATCACGACCAGCACGCCGATACCGGTAATCAGCAGCGCGAACATCCAGGCGAAGCCGTCCATGCGCAGCGAAAAATCGAGCCCGAACTGGGTCATCCACGGCACGCTGAATTCCACCACGGTGCCGGCGCTGATCTGTGGATAGAAGCTCACCACGATCAGCAGCCCGATCATGGCCACGCCGCCCGCCAGCCATGCTTCCGCGTTGCGCGCATTGGCGGGCAGGAACGCAGACAGCAATGCCCCGGCCAATGGCACGGACAGCAGCACGGGTAACAATGACGTCAGATCCAAATTCCTGAGCTCCACCGATCCGCTTGACACTCCCGCAGCGTCGCGGCTTTGATGACGCTGTGCGGAGAGCCCTTCCACGACGAGGGCGCTGCCAATGCCAGCCGGCACGGCATAGCCTGGCGCGTAAGCGCCAACGCCTCGAGATATGACCCCGATCCGGCCCTGGTCAGCGACGATTGCTGCCCGACCGCAGGGCCGCCTGACGCGGGATAGCCGAACCGGGAAAACATGACTGGCCGCGCGCGGCCAGACCGCATGCTACAGTCCGGTAAATATTCTGACCAGCAGATTCCCGGCCACAACAGGCAGGCCGCAAGGCGCTGCCGTCGGCTAAGCTATAACGCGTCCCCGGGTTGGCGGGCCCTAACTTTACCATTCAAATCAGGCAAAGCATCCGAATGAAGACAGCAACCAGGCGAGACCGTGCGCCAGCGAGCAAGGCTTCGAAGCCCGAACGGTCGCCACTGGCCACCCTCTGCAAGGCGTGCGGCGAGCAGCTGCGCCTCGATATTCTGCGGGTTCTGAGCCGCGATTCGTTCGCTGTGCAGGAGCTGACCCGGATCTTCGCCTCCAGCCAGCCGGGCATGAGTCACCATCTCAACATCCTGCTGAAGGCTGGTCTGGTGACTGCCCGCAACGAGGGCAATTCGATTTTCTATCAGCGTGCGCACCAGGCGCTCGATCCGCTGCTGGCACCCGTGCAGACCCGCATTCTGCAGGCCACCGACCTGCTGCCGCTGGCCGAGGATGTGCAGGACCGGCTGGCCGAAGTGCGCCGCGAGCGGGCGGAGAAGGCGCGCCGGCTGTTTGCCCAGAACGCGCGCGCCATTCACAAGCTGCACGAACTGATCGTGCCTTTTGAGACCTACGGTGAGCAGGTGAGCGACCTGGTCGGCACCTGCTTCCCGGACGGCGGCGCCGTGGCACTGGAAGTCGGTCCCGGCGAGGGCGCATTCCTTCCAACGCTGGCGGCCCGCTTCAGGGAAGTGGTGGCGCTCGACCTCTCGGAGGAGATGCTGGCGCACGCGCGCGCCTTCGCCGGGGAGCAGGGGCTGACCAACATCCGTTTTCTGCACGGCGACACCAGCCACGAGGCGTTGGCGAAGCTCAACGCCAGCTGCGTGGTCATCAACATGGTGCTGCACCATACGCCGTCACCCGCCACTATCTTTAACGAGGTGGCCGCAGCCATGCAGCGCGGCGGCATCCTGATCGTCTCCGAGCTGGTCTATCACGACCAGGGCTGGGTACGGGAAAGCTGCGGCCATCAGTGGCTCGGCTTCCAGCCCGAGGATCTGGAGAAATGGGCTGAAGCCGCCGGCCTCACCCACGGGCGCTCGCTGTTCCTGGCGCAGCGCAACGGCTTCCGCATTCAGATTCAGCAGTTTGTGAAGTACTGA
>JAJUJZ010000146.1 GCA_029265075.1 Gammaproteobacteria bacterium
CCCGGTATCCAGCACACCGATGTAATCAGCACCGCTGCCGGCCAGCCAGATCCGCCGCCGGCCGTCGATGACCAGCTCCTCTGCACGCTCACCGGCGCCATGCTCGATGCGCGAGAAGCGGCGTGCCTGCGAGTCGAACGCCGTAATCGCCAGCCCGGCTTCGTCCAGAAACCAGATTGTGCCATCAGGCCCGGCCGTGACACTCCGAATCTGCGGGTCGGTTGCCGGCAGCGGATAGCGAGTCACCTCGACCGGCGCCGGCCTCTCCACAGCCGACGACTCCATACCCGGCTTTGCCATCCCCGGCGTCTCCACCGCGGGGCCGGCTGGTATGGCGGCTGTCGCAGCGCGATCTTCCACCACCGGCTGGGCGGCGCTGCTGCTTGCCACCCATAGCAAGCCCAGCAGCGCGCCGACCGCCGCTGCCCGTCGAAGTCGGAAGTCTGCTGTCATCCGATGCTCTCCCTGACCTCATCCGAAGTGCTGACGCATGTGTGCCTCTGACTCGCAGCTGGCTGGCCAGTTTCCCCGGCAGTTCGCAGCGCATGGTGCGGCCAGTTGCCAGACCTCAGGAACCTGCAGTGAGCGGCTGAGGTCCACTGCCAACTTCGCGGGCGCTGAGTGCGCCTCCAGATCCGCTGACGAGATCATTTCCCATGCTGCAGCCGCTGCTGCTCATCGCCTTCGCTGGTCTGGCCTTCCCGGCACGGGCTCATCTGATCGGGCCCGGTCATGATGAGTTCAGCTGGTGGCTGGTGGATCCGGTGGCGGTGGTCCTGCTGCTGATCGCAACAATCGCCTACTGGCGGGGTTCGCGCCGGCGCAGCCGCCGCGTGGCTGATCCGGCGGCGCAGCGCTTCCGGCAGCGCTGCTACTGGGGTGGACTGGCAACGCTGGCAGTGGCCCTGGCCTCGCCACTTGATCCGCTGGGCGAAGAGCTGTTCTGGGTCCACATGGTGCAGCACGAGCTGCTGATGCTGGTCGCTGCACCGCTGCTGGTCGTCGCCCGTCCCAGCGGGCCGCTGCTGCGTGGTCTGCCGCGGGCGGGTGGCAGAGCAGTCGGCCTGATACTGCGAGGCCGGCTGCTGCGGCCAGTCTGGCGCTGGCTGGCGACACCACTCGCTGCCTGGCTGGCACACGCCGTGGTTCTGTGGGGCTGGCATCTGCCCGCGGCATTCTCCGCCAGCCTCGAAAATACCTGGATCCATGCCCTCCAGCATCTCAGTTTCATGTGGGTGGCGCTGCTGTTCTGGTGGGCGCTGGCACGCTCCAGTCAAAGCGGCAGCGCCACCGGCGTGATCTATCTCTTCACCACCGCGGTGCACTCCTGCGCTCTGGGCGCACTGCTCACTTTCGCACCGACCCCCTGGTATCCGCCCTATCTCGATACCGCGCCCCACTGGGGACTGTCCGCGCTGGCCGATCAGCAGCTGGGCGGACTCATCATGTGGGTACCTGCCGGGCTGGTGTTTATTGCGGCCGGTCTGCTCGATGTGGCGCGCCTGCTCAACGGGGGCCGTCGCGCTTCGCCCTTTGAACTCTGAGTGCCTTCCAGCCACCTGCCAGAAGCTGAACGGTCGGGCATCAGCTCGCGATCGTTACTCAGCCGTCGGAACCATCCGCCGCGTCGCAGCACGAACCATGCGTTAGGACACAATCCAGCCGGCTCAGACCGGCACGCAACGGACGAGACAAACGACACCCCAGGAGGAGTCATGGCTACAAGGCTATTCGACGCAAAGGGCGTACCACTCGAAAAACAGCTGTTTACCTGGAAGGAACTGGCCGGGAATACCATCAGCAAACTCGACGATGACGCATTCACGCGGGTGCGCATCATTCTGATGAATGGTATCGAGCAGCAGGCCAACCGGTTTCAGCATCACTGCGCCATGCTGAATGGCGAGCTGCGCGAAGCACTGGCAGCCGTGCGGCGCGTGGAGCATCACCAGCAGACAATGATCAACTGGCTCATCTCGCCCGATCACTCACCGCTGGAAACCACTATCGCCTACGAGCAGGTGGCTATTGAAGTTACTGCAGCACTGGCTCAGCAGGAGCCGGACGACTACCTGGCGCAAACCTATCGCTTCGGTCTGCTCGAAGATTTCGACCATATGTATCGGTACTCAGCACTGATGGACCGGGTCGAAGGCAAGGACGCGAACAATATTCTGCAGTCCTACACGGACATCATTCCGGGCCGGCCCACGGTCGAGGAACATCGCGCACCTGCCGATGATCTGCGCACCCCCTATGATCGTGCCAGCGCCAATCCGATCAGCAAGATGAATGCACTCACACTGGTGGCCGGCGAATATCAGACGCGCGATTACTACATGAACATCGGCCCGACCTTCACCGATCCGGTGGCGCGGCAACTCTATGCAGAGATCGCTTCCATCGAAGAGCAGCACGTCACGCAGTACGCCTCGCTACTCGACCCTTCCGAAAGCTGGCTGGAGAAGTGGCTGCTGATGGAAGCGACCGAAGCGTACAACTACTACAGCTGTATGGAGAGCGAGACCAATCCGTGGGTGAAAGCGATCTGGGAGCGCTTCCTCGAGTACGAACTGGGCCATCTGCAAGTGGTTGCCAATCTGTTCCAGAAGCATGAAGGACGCGATCCGGCGGAAATCCTGCCAACCGAGATGCCTGATCCGATCGCGTATCAGTCCAACCGGGAGTTTGTGCGCCAAACGCTGGAGCGTGAGCTCAACCTGCGTGCCCGCGGGCATCAGTACGTCGACAAAGCACAGGAAGGCGAAGCCTCCATTGCCTATCGCAGCCAGATCCACGCCGACGGAGTGCCGAGCGAAATTATAGCGGCCGGCTATCAATGGCACCCTGGTACTGAACTGAGCCGCGCCATCCGCGCAGCATGAGGACCCTGTTATGGAAAAGACTTCACATCTTGGCATGAATCGCACTGGCGTCGACATGTCGCCGATGCACAGCAAGGCGATGCTGGAAGGCGCCGAACGCGTTCCGGGCGACGTCGAAGCGAATCAGATGCTGGCGACACGCCGCCAGGAAATGATAATGGAAGCCGGGACAATCGGCTCGGTGCCGATGCCCGGCACGCTCAAGGGCGCGCTCAGTTCCGTGATGAAAAAAGCGACCGGGAAAAGCCCGGAAACCTTCATCAATAAACTCGGCGAGCGGCTGGCATTCGAACGCATGGGCGTGCGGCTCTACGAGGCGCTGATTACGAAGTGCGAGACCCTCGCCAATCAGCAGGTGGGGGCGGTATTTACGATTGATGACCTGCGTCGCATCCGCGCAGATGAGGCGCGTCACTTTCAGCTGGTGCACGATGCAATTACGTCAATCGGTGCCGACCCGACGGCCCAGACGCCGGACGCCGACGTCTCAGCCGTACTGTCTTCCGGTGTGCTGAAAGTAATCACCGATATCCGCACGACGGTGCCCCAAAGTCTGGAAGCGATCCTGACGGCCGAGCTGGCCGACACGGCTGCCTGGGAACTGCTGGTGCAGATGGCAGAGGCGATGGGCATGTCGGATATGGCGGCCAGCTTCCGCGAAGCACTGGAGCAGGAAGAGCGCCATATCCTGCAGGTAAAACAGTGGTATACGCAGCTGATGACCTTCGAGGCGGGAGGCAAGACAACCCGTCACTGATGGACCTGCCTCTCGGCAACTCTGTGCACTGCACAGCCGCCCTGCCAGATTTATCTGGCAGGGCGTTTTTATTAATGCACGGCTTGCTCTGCTGAAACCTGGTCGCCGACCTGACCACAACATCCGGCGTCCGATCACTCGCGCGTCGCGTTGTCGCTGCCGCTGTCAGTCTGCTCATCGCGGTGGAACCAGCGATGGCGCACCTTCAGACGATTATCGATGTCTGTCACGCCCACCACATTTTCGACCACATCCTCGACCTGATGCTTGTCGCGGCGCCGCTCGACCGAACCCATCAGCGTCACAATGCCATCTTTGCACTCCACCGTGACATCGCTGGCATCTACCGCATGATCATGGGTGAGGCGTTCACATACCTCTTCTCTGATGCGCTCGTCGGACCGTACGTAGCCTTTCGGCCCCCGCCCGCGATGACTGCGATAGTGGGAGGGCGCACCGAGCTGCTGCTCCCATTCGCGCTGATACATCTCCCCACCACGACCGCTGCCGTAATCTTCGACAAAGCCGCGACCGTAACCCTGAAGGCCGTATTCGCGATCAGCGGCATCCCGGTCAAAATCGTCATCGTAATGGCCGTAATCGGCGGCTCGCCCGTCATGCCCGGCGGAACGCATCCGGCGCTGCCGATCCGGTTGCGTTCCGGACTGTCCTGCTGCCCGGTAATAACCGAAGCCGCGATCCGATTGCGGGCTTCTCACCGGGCCCGCCCCTGCGTGCAGCTCATCTCTGCGACTGCGCCGCATTCGGTCCTGATGGCCCTCCCAGACTTCCTGATCAAACCAGCGCTCCCGATTACCCTGGGTGCGCCACTGCTGACGCGCAGGATGATAATCACGTCCGAAATAGTGGCGTGGGTTATCGGCATTCTCGTGCTCGGGGTAATCGCCTGGATAGCCGTCGGGATAACCTGGTTCATGGTCGCGCTCCAGCTCCCGCCCGCGGCGACCGGCGACCCGGCGCCGATATCCGCCCTGACTGTCGAAATCTTCGTAAGCATCGTAAGGCTGGTCGTTCATGGTGACCTCCCTGGTTGAAGGG
>JAJUJZ010000188.1 GCA_029265075.1 Gammaproteobacteria bacterium
CTGGCGAGCCAGCCCACCACATCGCTCCAGCCCCAGAAGGCGGCACCATGGGCAGCAGTGCGTCCTTCTGCATCGCGCAGGTTCAGGTCGCCGCCGTAGGCCAGCAGCAGCTCCAGGGTAGCGACCGCTTTTCCCTGCACATCGGCCAGACTGTAGTTGCCGCGCGTATCGACCGGACTGACGCCGAGCCCCGCCGCGGCCATTACCGGCGTGATGCCAAGGTAATTGGGAAGGTTGGGCAGCGCCCCGTGCTGGAGAAGGCGTTCGACTACAACAAGGTCAAATGCCTTGGCTGCCCGCAGCAACGGCGTCGCACCTATGGAGATGATCACATCGGCGCCCCGATCATCAGAGATCGAGCGAAAGGTCTGCGCCGCCTTCAGCTGTGCATTGACGTTGGCGCCCCGGGCAATCAGAAGATCGATGATGTCCAGCGCTGTTGTTTCATCGGTCGACGGCCGGTCCGGGCGGCCGCCGGTGGGCAGCGTGTGCAGATCAACCGCAATGTAAAGCGGCTGGTAGCCCCGCAGGTCCCATTTATTGACGTTGGCGCCCGCTTCAATCAGCAGCCGGGCCAGATCAAAGTGCAGATTGAGCAGTGCCACCAGCAGTGCAGTCGAGCCTTCGCCATCGGTCTGGTCAATATCCGCCCCCGCGGCAAGCAGCGCCGCCACACAGCGGATGCAGCCTTCACGGGCTGCGTAGATCAGCGCGCTGAGACCACCGGCCGGCCGGAAGCTGTAGCGCGGTTCAGCCGTGATCTGTCGCTCCCACCGATTGACCCAGGAACGTGCGTCAGGGTCGGCGCCATGAGCCAGCAGCAGCTCCACCATCTCTGGCTGACTCTGCGCAGCAGCCCAGATGAGCGCGGTTTGGCCACGCCACTGCTCCACCGCGTTGACGTCCGCACCATGCTTGATGAGTTCGCGCGCCGCTTCGACATTGGCAGACCGCGCCACCACCATCAGCGCGGTCTGTCCCTGGCTGTTGGCAGCATTGACGTCGGCTCCGGCCTTGAGCAGCGCTCTAATGATGGCCAGATTGCCGGTGACAGCTGCCTCACTCAGCGGCGTGGCGCCGTAACGGTTCGCCTTGTTGGGGTCCGCACCGGCGGCGAGCAGCTTCTTCACCAGCGCTTCGTTATCATTGTGGACTGCCCAGTGCAGCGCCGTTGTGCCATCCGGTGTCGCCGTATTGACCGCCTCCTTGCGCTTGCCGGTCAGCGTCCGCACGGCGGCCGCGTCATCAGTACGCGCAAGTTCGATCAGCGTGGCGCTCTGGACCGGCATGCCAGCACTCAGCATGACCACCAGCAATGCAGTTCGCACGAGTACCATCAGACGATTCCTCGCGATGAATAGGCTGGATGGAGCCACAGCCCGGGATAGCTGTTGCGCACAAACAGGGTGGGATCACCCCACTCTTCAAAACCTTTTGCGATGCCCGCTGCCAGCATGTCGTTCGCACTCATGCCCTTTTTCACCATGGCGTACATGCGATCACACATCTCCTCCAGCATCGCCTGCTGACGCTGCAGATCAGCCTTGCGTTGCAAGCTGCCTCGCGCCGGAACGATCAGCGTGTCCGTATCGACGAGGCCGAGCAGCTTTTTCTGCGCTTCGACCAGCCCTCCGATCCAGCCGCCGGTGGCCGGATCCGGCACCGGAAAGACACCATCCGCCATCACCCCCCCCACGGCCAGCACGTTACTCTCCACCAGCTGCACATAGATGTCGCCATCGGTATGAGCGTTGGGCATAACAGCAGCCTGCACCTCCTCATCACCGAACTGCAGCGCATGCTGGTCGTAGAAGGTTTCATCCGGCAACGCCTGTTCAGGCCGCGGCCGGTAATGGTGTTCCTGCCAGTCCGACCAGAAGTCGGCGCCCAGCCAGAGCCGGGTGTTTTCGTGCGAGATGATCCGCGCCCCGCGCTCGCGCAGCAGTGCATTGGAGCCGTTATGCTCATAATGCCAGTGAGTGTTGTAGGCCACCGTCGCTGCTGCACCGAGCTCGTCATGCAGCACCGCGAGCAATGCCGGGGCATACCGCTCGGCCACACCATCAACAACCAGCACACCAGCATCATTGCCTCTGGCGATGACGTTGGTGTCGCTGACGGTCAGGCGCAGCAGACCGGGCCGTATTGCCTCGACCGTTATCTTCTCCTGAGCCGCAGCGAGGCGGGCGTTGCTCAGGAGCGCCCCGCCCATCGCTGCTGCCGACCAGAGGATGAACTTGCGGCGACTACAGTTGATCATCTCGCACACCCTGGTTGCCGATCGTTATCTTCTGTCAGTAACGCATATTGAGCTGGACTGCTACCGAGCGCGGCCGCTCCGGCAGCATCGTCACCGTGCCCGGTGCCGTACCGGCCGTCGTGATCCGGCTCGCCACCGCCCGGTCCGTCAGATTGCGGCCCACCAGCGCCACCTCCCAGCGACCATCCGCAGCACCCACACCCAGCCGCGCATCCAGCTTGGCATAACCGTGATGCTTCATCAGCGGGTCCGCGTTCGCTTCATGGAACATGCTCGAAGTGAAGCTCAGGGTCGGCGCAAAACTCACTTCCA
>JAJUJZ010000202.1 GCA_029265075.1 Gammaproteobacteria bacterium
CGATGCTGCTGCCATTCTGGCCGAAGTCGCTGGCAGGCCGGTTGAATATCACCAGGTAACCGCCGACGAGATGTACGCCACCTTCGATGCGCTGGGTATTCCCCGCGAGGCGCAGGACGACCAGATGATCAGGGGCTTCGCCTGGTCGAGCGATGACATGGTGTCGTTCGAAACGGCGCTGCGTTCTGGTTATTTCGAGGTGCTGTCGGATGACGTCGAACGGCTGCTGGGACGCAGGCCGCAGAGTTTTCGCAGTTTTGCAGAGGAACACGCCGACATGCTGCGCGCTGCGGCGACCAGACAGGAGACCGACACATGAAGCTGAGCTACGAAGACCGTTTCGACATTCAGGACCTGTTCGCCCGTTACAGCTGGGCCCTGGATACCGGTGACCCCGAAGCGCTCGCTGCCACCTTCACGCCGGAGGGGCGGATCGTGGAGGAGGTGTTTGAAGAGCCTGACATCTGGGAAGGGCGGGAAGGGGTAGCGGCTATGGGGCGCCATTACATGTCTTCGCCCAACTTTCCCGGGCGCCAGCACCACGCCAGCATGCCGCTGTTCGAGATGCGCGACGCCAATCACGTCAGCGCGCGCTCCTTCGTGTTCGTTACCGAGTGCCATGGCGAGCCGCCGATGGTGCTCCGTTTCAGCGGCTACTATCTGGATGAGATCGAGCGGCGGGACGGCGAGTGGCTGTTTGCATCGCGCATTATCCGGCTCTGGGATGGGGAGATCCTCAGAAACTTCCCCGGCAAGGGCGAGTGGGTGCCGCGCAAGCGCCCGGCCGATCTGGTGGTCAGGCGTTGACCACTCCGATAGCCTGAGGCTATCGAAGGCATAAGCATCTTTGGGTCGCAGATATGGATGATAATCATTATCATCTGAGTTGTGATCTGAATTTGCTGGAGACGAGACGATGACCAAGACCCTTACTTTTGCCTGTCTGCACGTCAGCGTCGCGTTCACCGTTGTCTACCTGATGACCGGCAACATGATGGTGGGCGGTGCTGTGGCTCTGCTTGAACCTGCCTGCAACACTGTCGCGTACTTCTTCCACGAGCAGTTCTGGGAGCGGCGGCGCGCACGTCAGCGCAGTGCTGACTCTCCGGCGCGAGCTGCAACGTCGGGTACCCCGGCGACGTACGCTTTCTGACGCCGGAGGCTGCCCGCTGTTGCTTAAAGCACCCGGCGCCACCGGCGCCGGGATGCCGGACGCGCCCTAGCCCGGTATAGTTGGCGCCTCGGTAGCATCGAATTACAGCGCCAGAGGCGCTTCCAGCTCTGCAGTGATCCATGATGTGTCATAGCGAATGCGGTGCCTGCTGCATCGCGCTTTCCATCAGTTCCCCGATTCCCGGCATGCCGCACGGCAAACCGGCCGGAGTCCCCTGCGCGCACCTGACCGAAACGCTGCGCTGTGCCATCTGGGGGCAGCCCGAGCGGCCCGCCGTCTGCAGCGCCTTTCAGGCGTCGCCGGAATTCTGCGGGAGCAACGGTGCTGAGGCGCTGGCATTGCTGACCTGGCTGGAGAGCGAAACCAGAACAGAGGAGGCCGGGTGAAGGAGCTGGCGCTGTTTCCGCTGCGTAACCTCTTGTTTCCTGGAGCCCGCATGGGGCTGCAGATATTCGAGCCGCGCTATCTCGATCTGGTGCGCGACTCACTCAGACATGATCGCCCGTTTGGGGTGGTGCCGATCCGCGATGGCAGCGAAGTCGTGCTGCCTGGTGCCGACCCGATGCCGCGCCTGGCACCGCTCGGCACCTTCGCTCGCATTGTCGACTGGGATGCAGCAGCCAGCAATCTGCTACTGGTGACGATTGAGGGCGAAGGCAAATTCCGGCTTCTTGCGACTGAACAGCAGAAGAATTTTCTGGTGCGTGCCGAGGTGGAAGTGCTGCTACCGGAACCGCCTCTGCCGCTGCCGCCGGAAGCCGATGATCTGCCATCCTTGCTGGAACAGTTGCTCCAGCACCCGCTGATGGCGCGGCTGCAGATGCAGCCGGCCAGCGATGGCGGCCTGCTGGCCAACCAGCTTGCGCAGCTGTTACCGCTGCCGCGTTCCGTGCAGCTGGAGCTGCTCGCCGAATTCGACCCGGCGCGACGGCTGCAGCGGGTGCTCGACCTGGTGCAGGGCAGTGGCGGCTGAAGCGCCGGTCCCATCC
>JAJUJZ010000068.1 GCA_029265075.1 Gammaproteobacteria bacterium
CGACAGCACACCAGACCAACAACAGGAGCGGCCGGATGAAAAATCTCTACATTGATAATTCGATGACAATCGGGAATACGCCACTGGTCAAGCTGCGGCACATTACCGAGCATCGAATCCTCGCCAAGGTCGAGAGCCGTAACCCGTCCAACTCCGTGAAGTGCCGCATCGGTGCCAGCATGGTATGGGATGCTGAGAAGACCGGCGCACTGAAACCGGGCATGACCATCGTCGAGGCCACCAGCGGCAACACCGGTATCGCGCTGGCGTTCGTCGGGGCCGCTCGTGGCTACCAGGTCATCCTGACCATGCCGGACACTATGAGCGTGGAGCGTCGCAAGGTGCTGCAGGCGCTGGGTGCCAAAGTGGTGCTGACGGAAGGCGCGAAGGGAATGAAAGGAGCGCTGGCGAAGGCGGAGGAGATCATCGCCAGCGATCCGGACCAGTACATAATGATGCGCCAGTTCGACAATCCGGCGAACCCTGCCATCCACGAGAGCACCACCGGCCCGGAAATCTGGGAAGCGACGGGCGGCCGCATCGATATTTTCGTGAGCGGCGTGGGCACCGGCGGTACCATCACCGGCGTCAGCCGCTACATCAAGAACCAGCGCGGCCGCTCACTGCTGAGCGTCGCCGTGGAGCCAGAGTCCTCCGACATGATCCGCGCCGCACTGGCCGGCCGCGAGCCCAGCCACGCGCCGCACAAGATTCAGGGCATCGGTGCCGGGTTCATTCCTAATACGCTGGACCTCAGCGTCATCGATCAGGCTGAGGCCGTGAGCGATGCTGAAGCGATGGAGTGGGCACACCGTCTGATGCGGGAGGAAGGCATTCTGGCCGGAATCTCCTCGGGCGCAGCGATGGCGGTTGCCCACCGCATCGCCAGCCGCCAGGAGAACGCCGGCAAGACCACCGTCGTGGTGCTGCCCGACTCCGGCGAACGCTACCTCAGCTCACCGCTGTTTGACGGCATGTTCGATCCGCAGACCGGCCTCTGAGGCATCAGCGGCGATCGGCGTCGGGATCGAGGTCGATCGCATCCAGCGGCAGCTCGAGACCGTCGAGCGGCGGTGGCGTGGACACAGCCTCCGGCCCCGCCGGCTCACCAGCCGCCGGAGTGACGGTCTCTGCACTGCTCACCGGCGCGCTGTCACCACCCATGATTTTGCGATAGGCGAACAGCGCCAGCCCTGCCAGCAGCAGATTGCCGGCGATCAGCGTACCGTACAGCAACCAGGGACGCTCGGCTGGCGCGGATGCCGGAGCAGGCGGCGGTGGCTCCACCGCTACCGGCTCCTCGACCGGATGCGTAGCGTCCGCGGGTGAGCTGAGCTGCAAGGGCGGCACCGGCGCCCATGATACTGCTCCTTCCTCCAGTACGATGACACCCGAGCGCCATACTGCCGAGGTGTCCGCACTGCCCGGCATCGTGAACTCAGCTTCCCACTCCACTTCCTGCCGCACACTTGCATCCAGCAGCAGTTGCCAGCCGTCACCCTCGGCCAATGGCTGGAGCGAGACGGGCTGAGGTGCTGCTCTGCCGCCGCTGCCGCTGCGGACTGTCGCCCGCGCAGTCACTGTGTCGACAGACAGTGCCGGGTTGACGACCCGCAGCAGCAAGCGGTGACGCGCCGGAATTTCATCTGTCGCAAGGACCTGGGGCTGAAAGTGATCACGCACGATAAGCGCCTGTCGCTGGCTGCGCCGGAAGGTGTTCCCGTCGGCAATCACTGTCAGTTCATACCGTCCGGGCTCACCGGCCAGCATCGGCAGGCTGGCGGACCAGGCTGCGCCTTCGCGCTGCAGCGGCAGGTGCCACTGTTCGGCGGGCTGCGCTGCGGTGGCTTCTCGGGTTACCACCGCCGAGAACTCGATCAATGCTTCCAGCTCAGGGCGCGCCAGCGGCTCGCCACCTTCGCGCAGCAGCGCGGAAATCATCGGCGGCTCGCCGGGAAACAGGTTGTCCGGCAGACGTGTCGCGACCAGCGACAGATCGCTGACGATGGTGACCCGGCTGCCGCTGGCCGCCTCCCCTTCAAGCTTCCACTCGCCTTCGTACGGCCGGGTGATGGTCACCAGCTCGTAGCCCTGCCCCTGGTGCCAGTTCATATCACGGCCGTGATCGCTGGCCGCATGGCGCCCCCCGTCTGGCGCCACCAGTACCAGTGGCGCACCGTCATGAAACACCAGTGCCGTCAGCTCATTGATCGCGGAATCCACCAGGAAGCGGTTATCCGTCAGCGGCAGCTGTTCCGACGGTGCGGCGGCATCCAGCGCCTGGACGAAAATACGCTGCAGTTCGGTGGCGTCCCTGGCCACCGCATAAACCCCTTCAGTAATCAGCGCGAGTCGCTCAAGCAACTCGTGATCAGCTTCATCGGACAACGCCACCGTGTGCACGCGGATCCCGAGCGCCCGCAGCCGGGGGGCTACCTCATCAATCAGCTGCTGGCGGGCTGCGGCATTTATTTCCGCCGCTTTGGCCACATCAACCATGCCGTCGGTTAGCAGGAGCAGACTGATACGCCGGCCGTCAGCCCGCCCGTCATCAGCAGTGGCAGCGGCCAGCGCTGCGGGAATGTCAGTGTGCAGTTCGGTCGAGTGAATCCGCTGCGCGCGGCGCTTGCCCTCTTCCCGCCATTCGTCATCCACTGTCCCCAGCGGCACCATCTCGTGCACATCGTGGCCGAATGACCAGACACCGGCCCGTGTATCGGCTGGGAACAGTCTTACCAGCAGGTCAAGCGCAGCGCGCCGCAGATTTCCGGGGTCGTTCTTTTTCATGCTGCCAGAGACATCGATCAGCACCCGCACGTCGGCCGGCGGCGCTGTTTCGGGCAGAGCGTCGGCGCCGGCCGGCCCGCCGAAAGTGACCAGCAACGGCAGTAACAGCAGAACAGATAAGCGTTTCACTACGGGAAGGACCTGTCGGGCAAACCTTTTGTATAGAAGAAGGCCTGCGGATTGTCGAAGTACAGCGGGCCGCAGAGTCAGGCGGCGCGGCGACGCTCCAGGTCGGCGCGCCGCTCCGCGGCCGCCTGACGTTGCCGCCACCACATGCCTTCAACCACGACGAAGACCACCACGCCGAGGGCCAGCAGCGCCAGCTTGACCAGTACTGGCGCCAGCTCCGCAGCATCCGCCTGCCCGAGTGCGGCAAAGGCAACGAACATGAAGGCCGGAGCAAGAATATCGTGACCGGGCACGGGCGCCGGGGTCAGCAGCAGTACCGCTGCAAGCCCCAGCAGCAACCAGCGCAGATTGCGCTGCCAGCGGCGCGTTACCCACGCCTGCAGTCCCAGCAACACGGCAGCCGCAATGCCATAAGCGAGCCATGCAATGATGTAATCGGCAGCAGCGATGAAATCCTGAGACGCGTACATGGGTTCCTCGATTTATCAGCTGATCCAGCGCACCACGTGCTCTTCCCAGGCATCGGGCTGCATGTCGTCTTCGCTGATCACCCGACCGGCAACCGCGATTCCCGCCTTGCGCATCGCTTCATCGCTGCCGGTCAGCAGCGGATGCCACGAGGGCAACGGCTGGCCAGCCGCGCGACGCCGATAGGCACAGGTACCAGGCAGCCAGGCGTAAGCCTCAGGGCCGGCACTGCGAAGATCAATGCAGTCGGGCACGCGCTGCTGGCGCTCGCCGTAGACCCGACACCGGAGCGAACTCAGGTCCAGCTGGCGGCAGGCAATATTGGTGAAGAAGAGCTCGCCCGTATCTTCATCTTCCAGCTTATGCACGCAGCAACGGCCGCAGCCGTCGCACAGCGATTCCCATTCGCTCTCCGACAGCGTCTCGAGCGGCCGTGCCCAGACCGGCAGTTCGCCGGCGCGAGCGTTGCTCATGCCAGCCGTTCCGGACGCATGGAGGGGGTCCCCATATAAGCTTCGGGTGGCGGCGGAACCTGGAGAAAGAATCCATTCTCATCAATGTCTTGCAAAACTTTCTTCACATCAGCTCGAGCCAGCGGCCGCGCCTCGCTCAAGGCCAGCTTCATCACCAGCTGTGGCGCGCCAAAACGGTCGAGCAGCGCTTCCGGAACGCGCTCAAGCCCTGCGTCAGCTTCCACGTAGAGATACATTTCAGCGACCCGGGTGCTCCGATAAATGGCGCACAACTTTTTCATGAGGCCAGCTCCTCTCTCGCCAATGCGAGTAACTCAGTGCCCAGCAGCTCCTCGCGCCAGCCGCCAAGCCCTGCCGGCCAAGTCTGCTGGCGGAGAATGGTTTCGCAATCGCGTTTGCGCAAAAGGATCTCGGGGGCTATGCCCAGCTCGGATGCCCGCTGCTCGACCAGGTGACGCATCCGCTTGAGGCGGGGGCCCCACTCGCGCGGCAGTGGACCTGTTACAGACGCAGGCCACTCCGATTCATCGGATTCGCGCGCGGCAGCCACTACCACCAGAATGTCAGCACCATACTGGCGCACTTTGGCCGGCTCAAGCTCGGGCACCGCGGCCAGCTGCGGCAGGTTCCGGGGCAGCCGTCGCGCGATTTCAATGCAGTCGCCATCCTTCAGAATCCAGCCTCGCGGCGTGTCAGTGGTCCGCGCCTGCTGTTCGCGCCACTCGCAAAGCTGTTGCAGCGCAGCGACCTGAGCACCGCGCAGGCGCCAGGCACCATTCAGCCGGCGATAGCTGAGCGCCGGGTCGACTGGCTCTGCCGCCCGGACCAGCCGGCGCCCCTCTTCCTCCCACCACTGCAGCCGGTCGGCGGCAGCCAGCTCGTCGTACAACAGCTGGAATAACGTGGGAAGCCACACCACATCGATGGCCGCATAGTGACGCTGTGCATCGCTGAGCGGCCGCCGCAGCCAGTTAGAACGCGTGTGGTCTTTCTCCACCGCTATGCCCAGCCGCTGCTGCACCAGCACCTGATAACTCAGGCTCCAGCCCCAGCCGGCGAGCGCTGCACCGATCTGGGTATCGTAAAGCGGCTCCGGCGCTGCGCCAACGAGCCGCACCAGCAGCTCTATATCTTCACCTGCTGCATGCAAAACCTTTGGTAACTTGCTGTTTTCAAGTAAATTCCGAAACGGTACCCAATCATCGATCGTGAGTGGGTCGATCAGCCAGACACCATCGGCAGTGCCCACCTGAACCAAACCCGCAATGGGATAGTAAGTCGACTCCCGGACAAATTCGGTATCGAGCCCGAGCACGGGGCTGTCGTTCCAGCGCGCGCATGCGGCGCGCAACCCGGCATTGCTGGTGATGTCGTTGATAACAGGAATTTCACTCATCTCAATTGACTGGCCGGCGCCCGCTGAGCGCATGTGCGAGCGTGCCGCTGTCGACATATTCGAGCTCACCGCCGATCGGCACACCGTGGGCAATCCGGCTCACCATTACGCCGACTGCGCGGACCTGCTCGGTAATGTAATAGGCCGTCGCCTCGCCCTCTACTGTCGGATTGGTGGCCAGAATCAGCTCCTGCACTGACCGCTCCCGGACCTGATCCAGCAGACGATCAATGCCAATCTCTGCCGGTCCGATGCCATCAATGGGCGACAAATGGCCGAGCAGCACGAAATAGCGGCCGCGATAACTGCCACTCTGCTCCAGCGCCAGCACATCAGCGGGAGACTCAACCACGCACAGCAGACCATCATCGCGCCGCGGATCAGCGCAGATGCCGCAGATGGGCTCCTCGGTCAGCGTATGACAGCGGCTGCAATGGCCGACCTCCGCCAGCGCCTCCTGGAGTATTTCAGCCAGACGGAGACCACCGCTGCGATTGCGCTCCAGCAGGTGAAAAGCCATGCGCTGCGCCGTCTTGGGACCGACGCCCGGCAGACAGCGCAAGGCATCCACAAGCCGGTCTATAAGAGGACTGTATTTAGTCAATGCTATTAAATCAATTACTTAAAAAGGCATCTTAAAGCCCGGTGGCAAGCTGATACCCTGCGTCATACTGGCCATGGTCTCTTTGGCATTAGCCTCGACCCGTCGTACGGCGTCATTGACTGCCGCTGCCAGCAGATCCTCCAGGATCTCTTTCTCTTCGCTGAGCAGCGAGGGATCGATCGATACCCGCTTGACGTCATGACGCCCGGTCATCACAACCTTGACCAGACCCGCGCCCGACTCTCCGGTCACTTCGGCGGATGCCAGCTTTTCCTGGGCCTCTCGCATCTGCTCCTGCAGCTGCTGGGCCTGTTTCATCAGATCGCCGAGACTCATCATTTACCTCTCAATTCATCAGGGCATCGCCGTGCACGGACGCCGACGCGTTCAGGGCTCGACCGGCTCGATCGAAGATTCATCCACTGTGGCACCAAAGCGCTCGGCCAGCAGCCTGACATTGGGGTCTTCCCTGATCGCCTGGCGTGCGGCCTCCAGCCGCGCCAGGCGCAGTCGTTCGCGCCGCTGCGCAGGCGTCTCGGCGGCTGGACTGCCCACCGTAATCAGCACCACCACCTCTTCTCCCAGAACCCGCCCCAGCGGTTCCTCCAGCCGCCGGCAGTGGTTCTCATCGAAAAAGGAAGCGTGCTGCTCATCGAGCACGAAATGAAGCTGACGTCCCTCGCGCCGCTCGAAGCAGCAGTGGGCCGCTATGGTACCGAGAATCCCGCCCAGTCCGAACTCAGCAAAGCGCTCACACCAGAGCTGATTGTCGAACGCCTTCAGCACCATTGGCGCAGCCTGCGCCTCGCTCTGCGCCTCATCCCGCACGACCGGGGCCGCGGCGGGCGCCGGCGCTGGCTGAGCAGATGCAGTCGCTGGCGCTGCTACCGGGTCAGGCTCCGGCTCCACTGCTGTTACCGGTGCGGGCTCGGCAACCGGAGCACCGCGTGCTGGCGTGGGTACCGCTTGCAGGTGCGGACGCGGGCGCGCTGCAGGGGCGTTCTCCCTCGCCAGCTCCGCCTGTGCAGCCAGCTGTTCGTACTCATCCAGCTCGCTGGCGGGTGCCGGCGGCACCGGCTCAGCTGCCTGTGCGGCCTTGAAAGCGGCACTCGCCCGTCCTCCTGCGCGCGGCTCGCTGATGCGCGACGCTGTGTCTGCTACGGCTGCCGGCGCGTCCGGCGCCGGTGCAGGCGCTGTCGAAGCGGAAGTGACTACTGCAGTCGGTGCTGACGTTGCCGCAGGCGGACGCTCACCGCCATCTGGTCGCGGTGCGCCCTGCGGCCGGAATGCGATGATCCGCAACAGCGCCATCTCCAGCCCGATACGAGGGTCCGGCGCCAGTGGCAGATCGCGCCGGCCGAGCAGGCCGATCTGATAAAACAGCTGTGCATCTTCGGCCGTCATGGTGGCAGCCAGGGTCAGAATACGGTCGCGATCCCCGCGCGCATTATCGACAGCATCCGGCACCACCTGTGCGAGGGCAATGCGATGCAGCACCGCCAGCAATTCATCCAGCAGTCCGCCGTAGTCGATGGCGTGCTCGGCAATGCGGGCTACCTCCTGCATCAGCCGGGGCGCATCGCCGGCGGTCAGCGCTTCGATCAGCCCGAACACAGCGGCGTAATCGATAGTGCCGAGCATTGCCTGCACATCGGCTTCCATGAGCCGTCCGGAGCCAAAGGCGATGGCCTGGTCAGTGAGGCTCAACGCATCGCGCATGCTGCCGTCGGCAGCACGACCGAGATGCCAGAGCGCCGGCTCCTCGAACGGCACCATCTCCTGCTCAAGGACATGGCTGAGGTGACCGACAATACGCTCCGGCGTCATGTTCTTGAGGCTGAACTGCAGACAGCGGGAGAGAATGGTGGCTGGCAGTTTCTGCGGGTCAGTGGTCGCCAGCAGGAATTTCACATGCGGCGGCGGCTCTTCGAGCGTTTTCAGCAGCGCATTGAAGCTGTGCCCGCTGAGCATGTGCACTTCGTCAATGAGATAGACCTTGTAGCGGCCGCGGGTGGGCGCGTACTGCACGTTCTCCAGCAGCTCGCGGGTATCCTCTACCTTGGTGCGCGAAGCGGCGTCCACTTCGATCAGATCGACGAAACGACCTTCACCGATCTCAATGCAGGCGGCGCACTGGCCGCACGGCTCGGAGCTGACGCCCGCTTCACAATTTAGGCATTTGGCCAGAATCCGGGCGATGGTGGTCTTGCCGACGCCGCGGGTACCGGTAAAGAGATAGGCGTGGTGCAGCCGGTCGTGGTCAAGGGCATTGATCAGTGCGCGCAGCACATGCTCCTGGCCCACCATTTCCCGGAATGTCCGGGGGCGCCACTTGCGCGCAAGTACCTGATAGCTCATGCCTGAATGTCGTTACCGTGCTGCCGGGAAAAGGCCAAGGATACATCACGCGGCAGGCCGCAGGAAACGAAAGCCGCCCGCTGCGGGTAAGCTGGACAGCCGGCCACCGGAGCGCTGAGGCCCTGAAGTTATCGTGTGCAGCGACCGCGACAGCCCGGTCCCGCTCACCCCGTCCGAAAAAGTCGCCCGCGCTGAACAAAAAGGGGCGGATAATCCGCCCCTCAGCAGGTATCAGTGATACCCGGTGGTCGATTTCGCACCGGTATCTTCACCTTCGGTGCGTTTGGCGATGGTGTCATTCACAATGAATGCCTTGATGAGCTGCACATCAGCCTCACTCAGCACATCGGCAAAGCTCGCCATACCGCCGTACGCCAGGATGCCTTTGTGAACAATGGCATCAAACGCTTCGATGGTGGCCGGATCCATCTTCCAGAGGTCGGGATAGAGGCCGACCGCCCCACCCATGACGTGGCACCGCTGACAGAATACGCGGAAATGCTGCTCACCGGTGGCGAGTTCCTCCGGTGTCGCCGCGATCGGCTCAGGCAGCGGCGGCAGTTTCTCCTGCCGTTCCGCCGGCAACGGAACCTCACCACCGCCGAGCCTGAATACCAGCAGGCGTTCGAAATTCTCGTAGCGGAAACCGACCTCGTCCGGTGCGAACCGTGAGCCGCGCGGGCCACCGGCACCAGCAGTCACGGCCACATACTGCACACCGTTGATCATGTAGGTGATCGGCGCAGCCACAATCGCTGTGCCGACAAAGATCTCGTGCAGAACTTCCCCGGTTCTTGCATCGAAGGCGCGGAAATAGCCGTCTGCCGCGCCCTGGAAGACAAGATCACCGCTGACCAGGGTGCCACCCAGCAGGAATGGGCCGTCGTTGAACTCCCATACGGCTTTCTGCTCAATCGGATCCCACGCTTTCAGAGCGGAAGCAACCCGCACCTCCGGCTGGCCTTTGAGCAGCTCCTCGTCACCGGGATTATTGAACGGCGGAAACTGCCCCAGCGTAGCAACGCGCATATGCGTGCCTGGCTTAAATGTTTCATGCCCGGTCAGTTCGTAGCGCATCGGTGCATCGGTGGTCGGCAGGTAGATCAGCCCGGTGCGCGGACTGTAAGCCATTGGGTGCCATGCGTGTCCACCGGCCGGGCTCGGCCAGACGATCTTAGGCGACTTCGAGAAATCCCCGTGCTCCGACAGGATCGGCCGTCCGGTTTCCATGTCGATGCCAGAAGCCCAGTTGACTGGCACATAGTTATTGGCTCGCAGCAGTTCACCGGTATGGCGATCGAGCACATAAAAGAAACCATTCTTGGGTGCCTGCATGATCACCTGACGCAGCTGACCATCGAGCTCGAGATCAGCCAGCACCAGCGGCGCAGTTGCGGTGTAGTCCCAGCTGTCGCCAGGCGTAGTCTGGTAGTACCACTTCATGCGGCCGGTGTCGGCGTCCACCGCAACAATCGAAGCCAGGAACAGGTGGTCGCCCGGCGTCCCGCTCTTGCTGCGCAGCCACTGGGGATGGGGGGTACCATTACCGAGTCCGAGGTACGCGGTATTGGTTTCCGGGTCATACGCCATGCCGTCCCAGGCGTTGCCGCCCAGCCCCAGCTCCCAGAGCGTATCTTCCGGCCAGGTCTTGCGGGCGTATGTCACCTCAGGCGTTTCGTCAGGCCCCGCTGCCGGATCGCCCGGGACTGCCCAGAAGCGCCATACGAGCTCACCGGTATCGGCGTCATAGGCCGAAACATAGCCGCGGGCGCCCATGTCAGCGCCGGAGTTGCCAACCAGAATCTTGTCGCCAGCCACCCACGGAGCACCGGTGATCGAATAGCTCCAGCGCCGGTCCTGGAAGGTATCGACACGCCACAGCCCGTCGCCGGTGTGGCGATCAATGGCTACCAGATAGCCATCGAGCGTCGCGGTATAGAGTGTATCGCCACGGATCGCGAGACCACGCACCACCACGTCGCAACATGCATTGCGGGCATAGGCGCCATCAACTTCCGGCGCGTGCCGCCACAGCTCCTCACCGGTGACCGGGTTGAGTGCGTAAACGACGTTCCACGGCCCTACCATGTACATCACCCCATCGACCACGATGGGATTGGATTCCATGCCGCGATGCGTGCGCCCGCGCACCACGAACTCGCGGAACTCCCAGGCGAGGCCCAGCTCCTTGACGTTACCAGGATTGATCTGGTCCAGCGGCGCATAACGCTGGCCCTCCAGCGTCAGCTGGTTCATCGGCCATTCAAAGTCTGGAATCGCTTGCGCCGCCTCGGGCGCAGAAGTGACTGCCGTCTCCTGGCTGGCGGAATCGCACCCTGCCGTAACGGCCAGAACGATCGAAAGCGGGGCTGCCAGCAACCAGTTAGGAAGCCGCAGACAACGGTCCTGCATCGTATTGCTCCACTCAATTAGTATTCACGTCCTGCATTCAGGATCGCGCACCGCATTCTACGTAGAGGCAGCGGTGATTGCGATATCAATGTTCCATGGAAGCGTCGCTCCATGGAAGCCCGATGGCGCTAGTCAGACAGCCGATAGCGCATGATCCGGTCGCCTGTGAGGGCGCCGATATAAAGCCAGCCGCCTACCGGGACCGCGACGGTGGGGCCGAAGAACGGCAGCTCCTGCCGCAGCACAACCGTGTCGACCGCCATAGTGTCGGACTCGATCGCCACTGCGTGCCAGTCGTTGCTGCAGTCGGCAAAGCCGCTGCCCAGACAGCGTTTAGCATCATCGAGGCTGTTAAAACCCACCGTGTAAACTGTGCCATCACTATCGACCGTGACGTTGTCTGGCATGATCGGCAACTCGGCTTCGGCCACTACCCTGCTTTGCTGCAAGTCGTACTGTGTCAGCCTGAAGCCGGTCCAGTGGGCGTAAAAGGCGTAGTGCTCGTCGGCGGAGAGCGCGATGCCGTTGTTGTAGGCCCCCTCTGTGCCCGGAAGCTTGCTCAGCCCGGCGTCGGGTGTCCAGCGCATCACATGGCCGGTTATTCCTGGGCGGATGTTGTTGATGTCTTTCAGCGCCGCGAGTGGTGCCATGAAGGTGACAAGAAAGCCGCCATCGCCGAACCCGGCGACGTCGTTCATCATGTACTCGGTGCCGGTCCGTACGCAGCCGCGCCACACCAGTGAGGTGATCTCATTGCCCTCCTGCTGTACTTCGAACATCTCCACCGACTCGCGCTGACGATGATTCACCGTCAGCAGCCGGACGGTACCATCTTCCAGACGATGGACGTCGATGCCATGAAAGTCGAACTCGTCGCTGGGAGGCACACACCCTTCCTCGCCCCACTCGGCCTCCGCCACCGAGATGGCCAGACGGCGCTGGCGATGCTGCTGAGTGTCATACAGTACGATGCCACTGGGCGCGTAGTAGACCGGCCCATTGGTCAGGGCGATGAGCAAATGGCGACCATCGGGATGCAGCGCAATATCTTCCGGCGCCTGCAGACCGCAGACTGGCACGTTGGCGCCGCTGGCGGCAGGTTCGCATGGCTGTCGCTCAGACGCGGGTGCCTGAGCCTGAGCGGCAGAGATATGTAGGGTGGTAGTCGCAGCAGCAACGACCGCTGCGAGAAGACGTTTCGGCGTGACCATGCTCATCCTCGATTTTGTTCGGTTTATTGGTTTGCCTGCAGCGATAACTTTTCTGCAAGGAGCGGAGCGATTACGACTCGAGCATACCAGCTGCTACGACGACAAGAACTGGAAAATCATATGTACACGAGACTGTCATGCAGCGTCGGCCGGCCGCCGCACGAAGGTGTTCAAATTGACCATGAATCATGGACAGTTGATGAGTTTTCTTTGCTTCAGCAAAAAAGGGCGCGGGGAAAAACAGGAAAAGCACCTGAACGCCTCGGAAAGACGCGCAGAACACTGCGACACCGGGCACTGGAACGGTCGCGGCGTCATGGTGAACGGAAAGTGATACCCGGGAAAATCTGGCAGCGCGCCTCAACGGCACGCTGCCTTCCGCAAATCAGAAAATCATTTGCGGTCTGTTGGAGACTTGCGTCAGAACTCCACCGTCAGCTCGACACCGACCTCGCGAGGACGGCCGTAGTCGTGGTGGATCGCACCGATGATGTTGTCCCGGGTCGACCCGTCGAAGCCCCCGATCAGGTACTCCTCATCCAGCAGGTTGGTGCCAACCAGTGCAATTGACCAGCGACCATTGGGCTCGTGATAGGCCAGCTTCGCGTTGAGCAGACCATACGAATCCAGCCAGAAGCCGTTAGACGCACTATTGTTATTGTACTGTTTATCCTGCCAGCCGTAGTCGATGTTGAAATCAAGCGACGCACCCGAAGCCAGCGGCTGGGTATAGCGCGCACCTACCGTATAGGAATACTCCGGCGTCCGCTGGAACGGCGTATCCAGCTCCACCCCCACACCTTCATCGAGCTTCTTGTACTTTGCATCGGTCCAGCCTGCAGAAGCCCGCAGCTGCAGGTTATCCGTCAGCTGCAGAAGCCCCTCAAGCTCGACACCTTCGACTTCAGCCGAGGCAGCGTTATTGGTCACCTGAGTGGCACGACCCCCGACCCAGATCATCTGCGCGACCTGAATATCGGTATAGTCGTTGAAGAAGTAGGTAGCGTTGACGCGTGCCCGGTTATCCCAGAACTCGGCACGGATACCGACTTCGTAGGTAGTCACCTCTTCCGGATCGTAGGGCCGCAGGTAGTTGATGTTGGCAGCACTGTTGTTCAGGCCGCCGGCTTTGAAACCCTCGGCGACCGAGGCGTAGACCATGACGTCTGGCGTGATCTTGTAATCGAGACCGGCCCGATACGTAACGCTGCTCCAGCTGTCGCTGTCCGAGACCACGGTGGCCGGCGGCACGACGTCCTGAGTGGTGGCGAGCTTCTTGTCGTCCTCGCTCCAGCGGACACCCAGAGTGGCACGCAGATCGTCGGTGATGCTGAGCGACCCTTGTGCGAATGCTGCGATACTCTGGGTTTCGATTTCGTAACCCTTGGACCGGTTCATGATCGGACTGGTATCCGAAGCGGTGATATCCACATATTCCGCCTCCTCATCCATGTAGAAGGCGCCGAGCACCAGATCGAGCCGGTCATTCCAGAGCTTGCCGTTGAGCTGGAACTCCTGCGACCAGTTGCTGAACTCGACATCGACATAGATATCGTAGACCTTGATCGGCGTCAGGTCCCAGTCTGACAAACTCTGCGAATCGCCGTCGCGCCAGCCAGTCAGCGACTTGAATGTCCAGTTTTCAGAGAGATCGAATTCGATAGTATTGGTGATACCCCGCGACTTGAGCTTTGCCCAGTCCTGTACCGGGCCACCGAGCACGGTAAACGGATCCGGGGTGACCAGCGACATGTTGAAATCGGGGTTGTTACCGGGTACTCCGGGAGGCATGCCGGATGGCCAGGCGTCAGTGCCATCAACCAGCGGGACATCACGGGCGGCACCGTCGTTGGATGTTTCCAGCGCATCCACCGCGAAGTTCCAGTCGATCTTGTCATTCTGCCAGCGCAGCTGACCACGTGCGGCCTGGACATCGACGTTGCCTGACTTGATGCCGGTCGTCAGGTTTTTCACAAACCCGTCGCGTTGTTTGGAGGCAATCGTAACGCGCGCAGCGAGCTGCTCCGTGAGCGGGATATTGACGTGCCCGCTGATATCGCGCCGATCATAACTTCCTACGGCACCAACCATGCGACCGGAGAATTCCTGATCCGGCTTCGCGGTCACGTAACGGATTGCACCGCCGGTGGTATTACGTCCGAACAGAGTGCCCTGGGGACCGCGCAGAACTTCGATGTGCTGCACGTCGATGACGTCAAGCAACGCACCGTTGGCCCGCGGATAGTAAATGTCGTCGATATAGATGCCGACACCACTCTCCTGATAGATCCATCCCTGCCCGCCGCCAATACCGCGAATGGAGAAGCTGGCCCAGCCGTTATTCCCCATCGCCGTGCC
>JAJUJZ010000004.1 GCA_029265075.1 Gammaproteobacteria bacterium
GAGCTCACGTACCGCTGGCTCACTGAGTACAACGAGGAGCGCCCACACGACGCACTCGACGACCGGACGCCGCTCGAATGCTTCATTGATCACGCCAGAGGTTCTAGTTACGAGTTGTCTACTTGACGGGGGAGCTTACGGAAGCCGAGCATGTTAGACCTAATGAATGAACCCTCAAGTAAACAGACTCAGTGCAATCCCTGTAGGGAAATGCAGGCATGACTGACTACAGTACATACTTACAAACCATCGCCGCGATCAGCTCTGCCATCGCCGCAATCGCCGCCGCATGGGTGGCAAAGAACACCTTCACCTTTCAGAAAGTTACGCTACTGAAGAAAACAACCGTTGATCAAATCCAAGAGCTGTTTCAGCAGCTTAGCCACCTTAAACTGCTCACCGGCCAAGCCGCTCTTGATATACCTGATGAGAGCTTTATCGGTTTGAGCTCGCTAATTTCGAAAACAAGAAACAGCGTAGCAGCCCTTGAATCTATGAGTTCTGCTGCCGGAAGGGACGACCTGAAGAAAATCCAGATCGTCGTGAATAGTCTACACGAAGAAAATATATTCGCTACTGACGACAATAAGTCAAACGTCGCCATCAGCGAAAAGCTAGATGAAGCGATCCGAGCGCTGCACAACATTTATCGCAAGGAAGTAAAATGAACATGAAAAAAATTTTCCCATTAGCTGCTCTCACCGTTCTTACCGGATGCACCACTCTGGGGCAGCACACCTTCCAACCGAAAGCCATAAGCTATGAGGAGGCCTCAGCCTTCGAGCGGTCGCTGCTGGCTCAGGAATCGGCGATACCCGAACCACCAGAGAAACTCTACATACAGCCGGCCAACAAGAAAGAAGCGTGTAAATTGCCGACTTCGCAGGACCAGCTTGATCGACCCAACTTTCGTGCCTATTGGGATGGCGAATGCAAGAACGGCTTTGCCTTCGGCCTCGGCCGCGACATCGCTATCTCCGATACTCATCATCTGGAAGAAATCACTATCCACGAAAGCGGGGACAATTGGTCGCAGCCGAAAGTTGTCTACGACTATGTAAACAACATAGTGTTCTACGGAGTAGGCGGCTCCAAATTTCCCGCAACAACCCATCTAACCGAGAAATTTGACGACTCAGTAAGTGGGTTCAACGCATATCAGACACTCAACATAACTGATGAGTCAGGAAAATCATTGGTTCTTCAGACGTCTGCATTTCATCCACATCGCATCTATTTCAATGCCAAAATTAACGGACCCATAGCATATAGATTTACAGATAATTCGGCTGGGCCAGTGGCGAATCGAGAAGCAGCGATATTTACGGCGGAAATTGTCGATTTAAAAAGCAATACAGCAGGTGGTGTTGCCATAGCCCGTTACGCAAATGGTTCTGTCCAGCACTTCACAGTAGCCGACGGGAAGACTGAGCTCGTTTCACTTCCAACCAATTACGTCAATCACTTGTCGACTAAATATCAAGAAATTTTACGTGCCTTATCAGGCGCAGATGCTAAGTTACAACGCGCGCAGCAAATCGAACGCGAGTATCTGTATAAGGCATGCAATGGCAAAAGTGGTATCAACGGCTTGGATAACGCTACTTACACGAAAATCTGCACTTGGCGCGACCAGTTTAAGGAGCCTTATGCAATCGCCTCTGCCAATTACCAGAAGAAACTTGAAAACTGGAAGCAGCAGGCCGCCACTGCCGAGCAGCAGCGCCAGGCTCAACAGCAGATCGCTTTGCAACAACAAATGTTGCAGCAACGACAGAATCAACAAGCCTGGAACGAGGTAAACCAAGCGGCCCAGCAGCTTCAACAACATACCCAGCAGTTCATCCAGGGTATGAATAATTGGCAGATGCCGCAAGTCCAGCCCCTCACTCCTCTAGGAGGAGACAAAGTGGTATGCCACACGATTGGCAGCATTACCACTTGCCGCTGAACTAAAGACGAAAGAGGGCATGCGATCGGTAGCGAACCTCTGGTGCAGCCCTCCCTATAAGCAAACGTCTATTGCAGCTCCTGGCGTTACTAACTCAATCTCCACGCGTGAGGCTTTAGATCCCTTGGCTGTGATAGGACTCGATTCGATGCCACGCTCGCTGCCCGGCGTGATCGCAGACGCTGGAGGAAATGAATGCTCCGCCCGATGCGTCACCTCGATCCGCCCGGCAAGCGACATCCAGACACTTCACATCGAAGCTACCTTGGACCGACAGCAGATCTTTCCGAGTCAGATGGGTCGGTGCAATCGCTAGGAACACCTCCCACGCTGGACGCCAACGACACTAGGCAGCAGCTTAAGACGGTCCAAGGGCCCGGGACAGGCACGGAATGACCGAGCCAGCATCCCAGCATCCCAGCAAATTTGACCTAATGAACGACTCGGGTATAACAGGCGCCCGACAAGCTAGATTGCCTATGCCCTGATCTGCATGCGTATACGAAGAGGTTAATCTAGCGGGCAAATCTAAGAGGGGCGAAATTCGGTGCGGAGTCTTGGGCGTACCAGCGGGGTGTTCCGCCCAGGCTCGCCATCTCTATTGCTGTCACCATGCTGTCACAGCTGCCAATTCGATCTTGTCGTTTTTTCGCAAGTCGTTGTTTTAATTGGCGCGCCCGAGAGGATTCGAACCTCTGACCTCTGCCTCCGGAGGGCAGCGCTCTATCCAGCTGAGCTACGGGCGCGTTGAAGGCGCGAATGATACCTGTCGAAGGGGATGACGTCCACATCTGGAAGGCAATTCAGCGGCGCCAAGGCTGATCAAATAACAGCCACCCGTTCTCTGCTTTGGGCGTCGTGACCCACTTCCGCTCTCGCTTCGTGCTGTTGTGGTGACGGCTAAATCTGCCAGCTACAACCCGTCGAAGTGTTGACGGCCGGCCGATCCTCAGTCAAACCGATCAGTAACCGCGCCTTCCGACGCTGATCGTACGCTGCGCGCGTATTTGGCCAGCACGCCGCGGCGGTACCGCGGTGGCGGTGGGATCCAGGCGGCACGGCGGACGGCAAGCTCTGCATCCGGCACCTCCAGGGTGATTTCGTCACGTTCAGCATCGATGGTGATACGGTCGCCGTCCCGCACCAGCGCCAGCGGGCCGCCTTCCATAGCCTCCGGGGTAAGGTGACCTACCACGAAGCCGTGGCTGCCGCCGGAGAAGCGGCCATCCGTGATAAGGGCCACCTTGTCGCCGAGTCCGCGCCCCATGATTGCGGAGGTAGGCGACAGCATTTCCTGCATGCCTGGGCCGCCCCTGGGCCCTTCGTAACGAATTACCAGCACTTCGCCGGGCTGGACTGTGCCGTCCAGGATGCGGTTCATGGTCTCGATTTCGGAGTCGAACACGCGCGCCGGACCGGAGAAGCGCAGCCCTTCCTGGCCAGTGATCTTAGCGACGGCGCCGTCGGGCGCGAGGTTGCCGCGCAGGATGCGCAGATGACTGTCGGGCTTGAGCGGGTTGTCGAGCGACCGGATGACCTCCTGCCCCGCCGGATAGTCGTCCACACCGGCGAGATTTTCTGCCAGCGTGCGGCCAGTGACGGTGAGGCAGTCGCCGTGCAGGAGCCCGGCGTCCAGCAGGCGCTTCATCAGTGGCTGGATGCCGCCGATGGCGATCAGTTCGGACATCATGAAGCGGCCGCTGGGACGCAGGTCGGCCAGCACCGGAGTACGCCGCCCCAGCCGGGTGAAATCGTCCAGTGTCAGGGGCACGCCGACCGCGTCGGCCATGGCGAGCAAGTGGAGGACCGCGTTGGTGGAGCCCCCCAGCGCGATGGTGACCGTGATCGCGTTTTCGAAGGCCGGCCGGGTCATGATGGCACTGGGCCGGATATCCCGCTCGATCAGCGCCATCAGGGCAGCCCCTGCACGCCGGCAGTCGTCACGCTTGCTGTCGGAGACGGCGTCCTGGGCAGCGCTGCCGGGCAGACTCATGCCCAGCGCCTCGATGGCTGAGGCCATGGTATTGGCCGTGTACATGCCACCACAGGCGCCGGGACCGGGGATCGCACCGCGTTCAATTGCGACCACCTCGATGTCGCTGAGGGCGCCGCGCGCATGGGCGCCCACCGCCTCGAAGACTGAGATGATGTCGGTGTGGTCGCTGCCAGGCCGGATAGTGCCGCCATAGACGAACAGCGCGGGCCGGTCGAGCCGCGCCATCGCCATCACGCAGCCCGGCATGTTCTTGTCGCAACCGCCAATGGCCAGCACACCGTCGAACCCCTGGCAGCCGGCCACCGTTTCGATGGAATCAGCGATGATCTCCCGCGATACCAGCGAGTACTTCATACCTTCCGAGCCGTTGGCGATTCCGTCGGAGATGGTTATGGTGTTAAAGATCAGTGCTTTGCCACCATTTTCATCCACGCCTTGTCGGGCTTCTTCCGCCAGTGCATTGATGTGCATGTTGCAGGGCGTGACCATGCTCCAGGTCGAGGCGATGCCAATTTGCGGTTTCACGAAATCGTCGTCGTCAAAGCCCACGGCCCGCAGCATTGCTCGCGCCGGTGCCTTGGCAACGCCATCGACCAGCTGGCGCGAATAGGGGCGGCGGTCGTGCTGACTCATAAGCGGATCTCCTGGAGTGACTGGTCCGGCCTGACATGTCTGCAATGCACTGACCGCAGTGCACGGCTGTAATGATCGACGGCTAGCGTGGCGCAAAGTGCCCTGCCCCGCTGGCCCATGCACTGGCGGCAACAGGCTGAACGGCACCTTGCCGACCGTTCTGCGGTCTTAGAACAAATTTTGAGAATTGGAGTCCTGCCATGTCCGAAGAGCTTTCGCCAGCCATTCCCAACCGTGTCGAGCAGCTTGCGACCCAGGTCCTGCAATGTGCCTGCGATCGCCACTTCAAACTCGCCACAGCGGAGAGCTGTACGGGTGGCCTGCTGGCGTCCCTGCTGACCGATGTGGAGGGCTGTTCCCATGCGTTCGAGCGGGGATTCGTGGTTTACAGTGATGCTGCCAAGCAGGAGATGCTTGGCATCCCGCAACGCATCCTCAACGACGCCGGTGCGGTGTCGAAGGAGGCGGCGTTCGCCATGGCCGAAGGCGGTCTGCGCTACTCCCATGCCGATATCTGCGTCGCCATCACCGGTTTTGCGGGGCCCGGCGGTCCCGAGTCGACGCCCGGCCTGGTTCATATCGCCGTCGCGCGGCGGCAGGTGCCTACGCTGCACTGGTGTGGCGAAATCGAAGACAGCTCTCGCGGCGGGGTGCGGCTGGCCAGTATCGAGCACGCGCTGGAACTGGTCTGGGAACAGCTGCAGGTGGAATAACGCTTTCGAACTTTGCTGAGGCGGCCGACGTCGAACGCCTCATGGGCAAAGCTCTCGATCGCTATCAGGCCAAACGTGATTTCTCAGTCACGCCAGAACCGCGTGGCAGCCGTGCCCGCACGGGTGCCTCGCTGTCTTATGTCATCCAGAAACATGCCGCCCGCCGCCTCCATTACGATTTCCGGCTGGAACTCGATGGGGTGCTCAAGAGCTGGGCGGTGCCCAAAGGGCCCAGCCTGGACCCGGCGGACAAGCGGATGGCGGTAGAAACCGAAGATCACCCGCTGCAATACGGCTCTTTTGAGGGCATCATCCCCCCGAAGCAGTATGGCGCCGGGACCGTCATTGTCTGGGATCGTGGCGAATGGATTCCGCTTGGCGATCCGCGTGAAGGTTATCGCAAGGGCAAGCTCAAGTTCGAACTGCGCGGCGAAAAGCTGCAAGGCGTCTGGAACCTGGTACGCATGCGCCGACGCGAGAAAGAATCGAAGGAGAGCTGGCTGCTGATCAAGGAGCAGGACGAAGCCGCGCGTCCCGCCGCCAGCTACAACATTGTCGAGGAGCTGCCGAACAGCGTGCTCAGCGGCCGCAGCGTCGACGACGCCCCCGCTCCCGAGCCGGCCCGGCGCAGGACCTCGCGATCCGGAAAGACGAAAACTGCCACGCCTCCACCAGCGGCTGAGCTGCCGGACGGTGCGGTTCGTGCTGATCTGCCACTCATGCTGGCGCCGCAGCTCGCCACGCTGGTGGATGCAGTCCCGCAGCGGGGTGAATGGGTATATGAAGTGAAGTACGACGGTTACCGGCTGCTGACGCGCTTTCAGAACGGGACCCCGCGCTTCTTCACCCGTAACGGCAATGACTGGACCAGCCGGCTCAAGGGGCTTGCTGCCAGCATGAAGCAGCTGGCTATCAGCGACGGATGGCTCGATGGCGAAATTGTCGTCATCGGTGCCAACGGCAACCCTGATTTTCAGGCGCTCCAGAATGCCTTCGACAAGGCGGCCACCGAAAGCATCCAGTATTTCCTGTTCGATATACCCTGGTTTGCCGGACACGATCTGACACGAGTGCCGCTCGATCAGCGCCGCGCCCTGCTGCGCGACCTGGTTCCCGAAGACGAAGCGAGCGCCATCCACTTCAGTGATGACTTTGCGGTGGCGCCTGAAGAGCTGCTGAGCACTGCCTGCGAACTGCGGCTCGAAGGCCTGATCGGCAAGCAGCGCGACGCGCCCTATGTGTCGCGCCGCTCACCCACCTGGATCAAGCTTAAGTGCACGGAGCGGCAGGAGCTGGTTATCTGCGGATTCACCGAACCGAAAAACGCCAGCCGCGGAATTGGCGCGCTGTTACTGGGCTTCCACCAAGCAGACGGTACCCTGCGCTACGCCGGCAAGGTGGGCACCGGCTTTACCGAACAGAGCGGCCGCATGTTGCTCGAGAAGCTGCAGCCGCTGATCACCGAC
This sequence comes from Gammaproteobacteria bacterium, assembly GCA_029265075.1. Classification (GTDB taxonomy): domain Bacteria; phylum Pseudomonadota; class Gammaproteobacteria; order Pseudomonadales; family CAMLJR01; genus CAMLJR01. The sequence goes on from JAJUJZ010000004.1 coordinate 6,760, forward strand.
AAGCCGCCGGCAGATACCAGAGGCGAACGGCACCGGACACGCGTCCACTGGGTCCGTCCCAGACTGCTGGCTGAAGTGTCGTTTCACGAATGGACCAAGGATGGCCGCATTCGGCACGCCGTCTATCACGGGCTGCGCAGTGACAAGCCTGCTCGCGCCATCGTGCGCGAACAGCCAGCTGCGGTGAGCAAGGTCGAGAAAGCGACCCGGCCCGCCAGGCAGCGAGCGCGGGCGACCGGGACAACGGCACCGGAGGCGCTGCAGCGGCGCCCGGATCTGGGTGGTGTACGGCTTTCAAGCCCTGACCGCGTCATCGACAGGCAGTCCGGTACGACCAAGGAGCAGCTGGCGGCCTACTATGCGGAAGTCATCGACCTGCTGCTGCCGCACCTCGCCGACCGACCGGTCTCACTGGTGCGCGCCCCGCAGGGTGTGGATGGCAAACACTTCTTCCAGAAGCACAAAGGCACCCTCAAAATCCGTGGAGTGCGCGAGCTGGATCCTCGCATCATGCCCGGCCACGACCCGCTGATCACGATTGAAAGTCGCCAGGGCGTGATCGGCGCCGTGCAGATGAACGTCATCGAGTTCCATACCTGGAACGGCGTCGCCAGCCGCATCGATCAGCCCGACCGCATGCTGTTCGACCTGGATCCCGGCGAAGGCGTCGAGTGGCAGCAGGTGGTCGAGGGCACTGAAGCTACCGCCATCTTTCTCGAGGAGATCGGGCTCCGGAGCTTTCTCAAGACCAGTGGCGGCAAAGGGCTGCATATTGTCGTGCCGCTGCAAAGACGGTACGACTGGGACACCGTCAAGGATTTCTCCCGGACGATTGTTGAACATCTGACCAGTATCATGCCCGACCGCTTTGTAGCCAAAAGTGGCCCGCGCAACCGCGTGGGCCGCATCTTTATCGATTACCTGCGCAACGGTCGCGGCGCCACCACAGTGGCGGCATTTGTGGTGCGAGCCCGCCCCGGTCTGGGGGTCTCCATGCCAGTAACCTGGGCGCAGCTGCACGAACTGCAAGCCGGCAACCATTGGCATATCGGCAATACCCTGCCGTGGCTGGAAGAAAGGAAAGAAGATCCGTGGGCGGATTACAACGAGTCAGCCCAGGCGCTGGGGAAAGCAATGCGAAAGCTGGGATTCAGGGCGAAGAAATAGAACGTGACACGCCGGGAAAACATTCGGACGCGTTTGGGATATTCGCCGGCAGAGCCGGCCCGTGCGGGAGACGCGTTACACGGTAGGAGCCTGCCTGCAGGCGAGTAATTCGGGTGCCCTGTTCAGGCTGTTCGCCGGCACGGCCGGCCCCTGCGGAGACGCATTGCACTGCAGGAGCCGCCCCGCCGGCGAACCGTCGGATCAGCGACTTACTTCTTGCGTTTGTAAGTCTGCAGACCCGGCTTGATGCTCTTCTCGTCGAGGAACTGCTTGAGACCCTCTTCACGCCCTCTCTCGGGGTCGCGACCATTCGACTGGTCGACCTTCGCGTACAGATAGTCTTCTGCCTGTTCCCAGCTGAGTTCGCGGCAGCGCTTGAAGCCCTGCTTGGCGAAGCGCAGAACCACCGGGTTCTTCTCCAGCAGTTTTTCCGCCAGCTTGCGGGTTTCTTCCTTGAGCTGGTCGCGCGGCACACTCTTGTTGACCAGCCCCATCTCGGCAGCTTCTTTGCCAGTCCAGGTGTCGCCGGTCATTACATAGTAGAGCGCAGCACGGTGACCCATGGTGTCGGCAACTGCCTTGCTCACCAGATTCCCGGGCGGGATACCCCAGTTGATCTCCGACAGGCCGAATACCGCGTCGTCAGCGGCGATGGCGAGGTCACAGGCGACCAGCGGCGAGAACGCGCCACCGAAGCACCAGCCATTGACCATGGCGATGGTGGCTTTGGTGTACATGCGCAGCAGTTTCCACTGCCACTGCGACGCATCACGACGCATACGCTCCTGGAAGATTTCCGGCTTGCCGTCGGTCTCTCGGAAGTACTCCTTGAGGTCCATACCGGCAGACCACGATTCGCCGGCGCCGGTCAGAACCAGAACCTGAGCGTCATCGTCAAGTTCGACAGCTTCCAGTACTTCAATCATTTCGCGGTTGAGCGTGGGGCTCATCGCGTTGCGTTTTTCGGGGCGGTTCAGTGTGACCCAGGCAATACCGTCTTCTACTTCTACCTTGACGGTGCTCCAGCGTCCTTCGTAGTTAGCCATGCTTGCAGCCCTCACAATGATCAGGATAATATCAAGCTACTTGATACCCGCAAAAGCTTACTATCATCGACGGCGGAAGCCAAGGCGGCACGATGGAAAAAAGCGAGCCTTTGAAGGCAGCCGGTGCGACCAGCCCAAGAGGGGTCGCCTACATGCTCGGTCGCGCAAACCACCTGCTCCGCCGTCGTCTGCGTGACCGGCTGAGCCGTCACCGCGTCACGATCACCCAGTACACTGCGCTTTCCATCCTCAGTGCAAGCCGGCAGCTTTCCAATGCACAGCTGGCGGAAAGAGCACTGGTATCACCACAGGCAGCCAACGAAACCATCCGCACTATGGAGCTGCGTGGCTGGATCGAGCGCGAACCTGAACCCAGCCATGGCCGCATCATCCAGCTCCGCGTAACGCCCCGGGGCGAGAAGTTGCTGGCCGCCTGCCACCAATCGGTGGCCGAACTGGAAGAACAGATGCTTGGCGACATGGATGAGGCCGCCCGCACAGTATTGCTGGGGCAGCTGCAGAACCTCGTGCGGCGTCTCGGAACGATGGAACTCGTTCCCGACTGACGCCACGGCCCATCACATCAGAACGAGCCGCTGTTACCACTCTGTCGATCGAGACAGTGGTGACGGTGGCGCCCATAACACGCACCGTCACTTGTGTTGAGAGGAGAGCATGGCTGAGTTGAAGGAAGGTGATCTGATCTGGCAACCGGACCAGGCGTGGCTCGAAAATACCAATCTGAAGGCTTTCGAACGCTGGCTGGCCGAGCATCGCGGCCTCCGTTTCGACAACTACGAAGCGTTGTGGCAGTGGTCCGTCACCGAGCTGGAACAGTTCTGGGGCGCGCTGTGGGAGTACTTCGACATCAAGGCGTCGGTACCTTACGAACGCGTGCTCGGCTCTCGCGAAATGCCCGGCGCCGACTGGTTCCCCGGCGCGCGCCTCAACTGGGCTGAAAACCTTCTGCGGCACGAAGCCGGTGGCGGCACGGCACTGGTCCATCTGAGTGAACTGCGGCCGCGCGCAGAACTGAGCTGGACGGAGCTGGGCGATTCCGCACGTAAACTGGCCACCTGGCTGCGCGAACAGGGCGTCAGACCGGGTGATGTGGTCGCAGCCTATCTGCCCAACATTGTCGAGGCAGCCATCGGTGTTATCGCCACCACCAGCATCGGCGCAGTGTGGTCGAGTGTGTCGCCGGACTTCGGCACCCGTAATGTGGTGGACCGCTTCACCCAGCTGCGTCCGAAAGTGGTCCTCTCGGTTGATGGCTACCGCTACCGCGGCAGGGACTTCGATCGCCGCGGCGAACTGCAGTCGATCATCGCCGAGCTCGACTCGGTTGAGCATGTCATTTACGTGCCTTATCTCAATCCCGACGATACCAGCGCACCGGTCGCCAATGTGACATTGTGGAACGACATCATGCAGCGCCCGTCGGTACCGGCGGCATCGTTCCAGTTCGAGCAGGTACCGTTCAAGCACCCGCTCTGGATCCTGTTTTCGTCCGGCACTACCGGACTGCCGAAAGGTATCGTGCATTGCCACGGCGGATTGCTGATCGAGCATCTCAAACTGATCACTTTCCACAAGGACCTGCGCGCCGGCGACCGCATGTTCTTCTTCACCACGACTGGCTGGATGATGTGGAACTTCCTCATCGACGCCCTGCTGGTGCGCGCAGAGCCCGTGCTGTTCGACGGCAACCCGGCGCATCCCTGTCAGGACGAGCTGTGGCGCATTGCTGATGAAAACGAAGTGGTTTTCTTCGGCACCAGCCCCACCTATGTCCAGATGATGCAGCAGGCCGGCGTCCGGCCGAAGGATCATTACAAGCTGGAAAAGCTGCGCGGCATCATGCTGGCGGGTTCGCCTTCCACACCTTCGCACATGGCCTGGTTCGACGGCGCCGTCAAGGAGAATCTCTGGGTAGCGACATCGACAGGCGGCACCGATATCTGCTCGGGCTTCTGCGGTGGCTGCCCCACTCTGCCCTCCTACGCCTCCGAAATGCAGTCGCGCCACCTTGGTGTCGACCTGCATGCCTTCAATGACGCGGGCGAAAAGGTTGTCAACGAAGTGGGCGAGATGGTGGTCACCAGTCCGATGCCGTCGATGCCGGTGATGCTGCTGAACGATCCCGATTTCAGCCGCTACAAGGAAACCTATTTCGACGATTTCCCTGGGGTGTGGCGCCAGGGCGACTACTTCAGGGTGAACGAGCGCGGCGGCTGCTTTGTACTCGGTCGCTCCGACTCGACGCTGAACCGCTACGGCGTGCGCATCGGTACCGCCGAAATCTATCGCTGTGTGGAAGCGCTGCCGGAGGTCGCGGATTCGCTGATCGTGAACCTCGACCTGCCGGGGGGACGCTTCTTCATGCCGCTGTTCGTCAAGCTGAAAGACGGGCTCGAGCTCACCGACGAGATCCGGAAGAAGATCTGCGACCGGTTGCGGCAGGAGTACTCGCCACGCCACGTACCGGATGAGATCTATCAGGTCGATGCCATCCCGATGACGCTGAGCGGCAAGAAGATGGAAGTGCCGGTACGCAAGATCCTGATGGGCACCCCGCCCGACCAGGCAGCCAAGACCGGAGTGATGGTCGATCCGGCAGCGCTCGACTACTTCATTCGCTTCGCCGAAGAGCAGCGCGATTACAGTCTGACCGCCTGAGCGGCAAGCTGTACGTTTCGCCTGCAGGCCGGCTCCGACACTGCGGTGCGCCGCAGCAGGAGCCGGCCCGCCGGCGAACAACCCGAACGCAGCACCGCAATCATTCGCCTGCAGCGTAACGCGCTCCTCTCACGCACTGCTTAGCCGAACTGGACGGTACGCGCGCTGCACGGTACCCTGTCAGGCCAGTTGTTATCGCTGCTGTCCGGTTGCAGGCGGTCCCGTCCGGGGCTTCCCTCATCGCCGGTCTCCTGCGATCTGCTGGTAAAGTTCAGGCCGTTACGGTATTAACGTCGCCTTCTGTCAACTGCGGAGTGTTGCAGCCAGCCAAGCCTGCCCCGTCACAGCCCTGTCCTCCTGTCAGCGCCGATTTCGGAAGTATTGAGTGTGAACATGATCGTGGAAGAGAAAGCCAGGCCCAGCCGGGGCCGCTCCAGCCAGAAGCGTGAAGAAGTACTGGCCATTGCGGCTGAATATTTCCTGGCCAATGGCTTCGCCGGCACCAGCATCAACGTGATGGCGAAAGCCGCTTCCATCTCCAAGGAGTCGATCTACCGCTATTTCCGAAGCAAGGAAGAGCTGTTCGAGGCGGTGATCGACCGCCAGCTCAACATGTATCAGAAGCGCATGAGCAAGGTAGAGGCGGAATATCACGCTGTGCCGCTGGCTGAAGCGCTGGAACGGGTCGCCGAGACGGTGCTTGAAGCCGTCAATCATCAGCGTTCGATGCAGGTTCGCCAGATCGTCTTCTCGGAAACGCCCCGCAGCCCGGAGCTGGGTGCGCACTACTACGCCATCGGGCCGCAGATGGCCTACACGCAGCTCGAGCGCATCCTCAACGAACATGCCGACAAGCTGATTCTGGAGCCCGCCAAACTGAGCCGCTATTTTCTGGCAATGGTGTCGCATGACATCACCCTGCGGCGCCAGTGCGGCATCCTCAAACCGCTGACCAGGGCGCAGCTGAAGAAGCTGGCGCAGGAAGTGGTCGCCGATTTTCTGAAGGCATTCAGCCGTCCGGATGCCGCGCAGTAAACACGCGCGGCTGCCACCACCCCGGCAGCAATGCACGCACGCGTCGATCGGTGTAACGATCGTCCATCAGGAAAAGCACGCCGCGATCGCTCTCATCACGAATGACGCGCCCCGCCGCCTGCACCACCTTCTGTAAACCCGGAAAGAGATAGGCGTAGTCATAGCCGCTGCCGAACAGCTGCTCGAGTCGCTGACGGCGCTGTTCGTTCACCTCATTGAGCTGCGGCAAACCGAGCGTCGCAACAAATGCACCGATCAGCCGGTCACCCGGCAGATCCACGCCTTCGCCAAACACCCCACCCAGCACCACCAGCCCGATACCGCGCGCCGCCGGCTCGAAGCGTGCCAGGAACTCTGCCCGCTCCGGTTCGGTCATGCCGCGCTGCTGCGGCCATAACGGCAGCCCGGGATAGCGCTGACGTAACAGCGTTTCCGCCTGCTGCAGATAATCGAAGCTGCTGAAGAACGCCAGATAATTGCCCGGCTGCTGCATGAACTGGGCGGCGATCAGATCAACGACTGCAGACAGGGACCGCTGCCGGTCGCGATAGCGGGTGGAGATATTGCGCACCAGCTGCACATCGAGCTGCTGGGCAGCGAAGGGCGAAGCCACGTCAAGCCACACTGTCTCCTCCGGCAGCCCCAGCAGATCGCGCTGAAAGTGTGGCGGTGCCAGTGTGGCCGAAAACAGGGTGACACTGCGCGCGGCACAGAAGCGCTCCGCCAGAAACGGCGCCGGCACGATGTTGCGCAAACAGAAGGTGGTTCGTGTGTGACCGCGCGACGTCCCCTGCAGCGTGCTGTCGAGCAGCGAGTGCGTTCCGAAATGCTCGGCCAGACGGGTAAAACGCAGCAGTTCGAAATGGCATTCCAGCAGCTCCGGCGTCACCGACAGCGGCTCGTCGAGCAACTGCTCGGTCAGCACCGCACTCGCCCGCTCCAGCGCTTTCAGCCAGTGCGAGGGCAGCGCATCGAGCACCCGGTAGCGGCCTGCCTGCGCCTCATTGAGTCCACGCCAGCAGCGTTGCACCCGTTCCAGCGCGCGCCTGACAGCCGGTGGCGCAACACGGCTGGCCGCCAGCAGACGCGCCTGATCGAGCTCGGCGCTGTACATGTCACGCGCCCGCTCCACCAGGTTGTGCGCCTCATCCACGAGCACTGCCGTACGCCACTCTTCACTTTGCTGTGCGGCGAACAGCATGGCGGAGCTGTCGAAATAGTAGTTGTAGTCACCGACCACCACGTCACTCCAGCGCACCATCTCCTGAGCAAGAAAATAGGGACAGATCTGCTGCGCCAGTGCAATTGCCCGCAGCGCCGTATGATCGAGCCAGCCGGCAGCCGCCGCCTGCTGACGCGCTGCCGGCAGCCGGTCGTAGAAGCCACGGGCCAGCGGACACGCATCCCCGTGGCAGGCCTTGTCGGGATGCTCACATGCCTTGTCGCGGGCAATCAGCTCCACCACCCGCAGCGGTTGCCGCGACGCCGCGCCCTGCAGTTGCAGTAGCGCGCCCAGCGCCAGCTGCCGGCCGGTGGTTTTTGCCGCCAGATAACAAATCTTGTCGAGCGCCTGCAGCGGCATCGCCTTAAGGAGAGGGAACAGCGTGGCCAGCGTTTTGCCAATCCCGGTCGGCGCCTGCGCCAGCAGACAGCGTCCGGTACTGACTGCTTTGAACACCGCCTCTGCCAGCTCACGCTGGCCGGACCGGAAATCGCTGAAAGGAAAACGTAACGTCGTCAGCACGGCATCGCGCCCGGTGCGGTGAGCGCGTTCCTGCTGTGCCCAGACCAGGAACTGCGCACACTGCTGGTTGAAAAAAGTCTCCAGCTCAGCGGCGCTCCACTGTTCGCACAGCAGCGTCTCGCGCCCCTCCTCGAGGTCGTAATAGACCAGCGCCAGCTCCAGCTCGGCCAGTCCACGCTGCTGGCACAGCAGCCAGCCGTAGATCCGCGCCTGCGCCCAGTGCAGCGCCCGCTGGTTGTCAGCGACGCTGGCCGGGTCGCCACGCACAGTCTTGATCTCTTCGAGGCGATTGCGCTGCGGATCGTAGCCGTCAGCACGACCGCGGACCTCGAGCTCGCCGAAGCAGCCGCTGAGCGCTACCTCATGCTCGTAGCCGGCACTCGCTGCCCGGCGCCGCGCCGCTACCAGCGCGTGGGCAGCAATGCCTTCCACCGCGGTCGGGGTCGGCGTAAAGCGCAGATCCAGGTCGCCGCGCCGGGCAGTGAAGGCACACAGCGATCTGACGGCGACGCTAAAGCGCGACGCAGCGACGGCAGGCTCGGCGGTCGGGACAGAACTCATGGGCGAAGTGTAACCGGATGACGGCCGCAGCGTCGGGTGTGGCGGCGCCGCGAGAGCGGAAAATTTCAGTGCGGAAGAAACGAAAAAGCCCGCTAAGAGCGGGCTTTCCGGACGCATACCGTTCAGGTGGGATGCGGCGAATTTGGTGGAGCTAGGCGGGATCGAACCGCCGACCTCTTGCATGCCATGCAAGCGCTCTCCCAGCTGAGCTATAGCCCCAAATCCGAAGAGGTGCGCATCATAGGGAGCTGCTGTGCGCTTGTCAACAGCTGGCTGAGCAGTTTTGTTTCTGAAGCACTCAAGTCACTGTCTCTGCAGCATTTCACTGTTTTTGCCCAATGTCCCGCCGGCTGCATGCTAACCTGCCACGTTACCGCAGAACGTCTCTGGCGGAATGGATTTGCCGATTTTATGACTGCTGACGAACCTCTTCCCCGCGCCGCTCACCGCCGCTCCCGCTTTTCTCCGCGCCAGCTGGGTATCGCCGCCCTGATCGTGGCCGCGATCGGTGGCTGGTGGCTCCTGGGTGGCCCCGACGAATCGCAACAGCAATCTACCCCGCCCGCGTTCGGACGCCCCGGCGCTGGCATGCCTGTGCCGGTTCGGGCTATTGCTGCCGAAATGACACCACTGCCGATTGTGCTCGATGCACTGGGCACGGTTACCCCACTGAACCGGGTCACCGTCCGCAGCCGCGTTGACGGCGAGCTGGTCGAACTGGCCGTCGAAGAAGGCGCGCGCGTCAAGGTCGGTCAGCTGCTGGCCCGCATCGATCCGCGTCCGTACGAAGTGGCACTGGCACAGGCCGAGGGCCAGCAGCAGCAGAATCTGGCGCTGCTGGAAAATGCGCGCCGTACGCTGGAGCTCTACGAATCGCTGTGGGAGCAGGATTCGATTGCCCGCCAGGAGCTGGATGATCAGCGCGCCCTGGTTGCCCAGTACGAGGGCACGCTCAAGATCGACCAGGCGCGGGTCGATGATGCCCGGCTGCAACTGTCGTTCACCCGCATCACGGCGCCCATCGATGGCCGGCTCGGCCTGCGTAGTGTCGACCCCGGCAATCTGATCAGTGCCAACAGCACGGACGGGCTGATGACCATCACCCAGATGGACCCGATCGCCGTCCGCTTCAATCTGCCGGAGGGTGAACTGCCGCGGCTGCTGACACGGCTGCGAAGCGGCGCCGAGCTGGCGGTTGAAGCGTGGAACCGCACCAGCACCCAGTTGCTCGGCAGCGGCCGGCTGGAGACGCTCAACAACGAGATCGATACCAGCACCGGCACCATTCTGCTGAAAGCGATTTTCAGCAATAGTCAGCAGCTGCTTTTTCCTAACCAGTTCGTCAATGTGCGGCTGCGACTCGACACGCTCGAGGGCGCGGTCGTGCTGCCGGCCGCCACCGTGCAGTATGGTTCGCGCGGCCCCTATGTCTACGCGATTGTCGACGGCCGGGCGCAGTTGCGGCTGGTGAAGATCGGCGAGGTCAGCGGGGATCGCATCGCCATCGTCGACGGCGTCGAGGCCGGCGAACAGGTCGTGCTCGAAGGCGTGGAACGGCTGCGGGACGGCGTTGAAGTGCGCATCGTGCAGGTGGACGATGGGGCTGGTACTGACGTACCGGATGGCGCCTCGGAACGCGCAGCGTCCGCCGGCCTGCCCGCTGTCACAGATCAACCCGAGCAGAGAAACCACGCGTGAACATTTCGCGACCGTTCATTGAACGACCGGTCGCCACCTCCCTGCTGATGGTGGCGCTGGTGCTGGCCGGCGCGCTGGCGTACCGGCTGCTGCCGGTATCAGCGCTGCCGCAGGTCGATTATCCCACCATCCAGGTGGTCACCTTCTATCCCGGTGCCAGTCCGGAGGTGATGGCAGCGTCAGTGACCGGCCCGCTGGAACGACAGCTGGGGCAGATTCCCGGTGTCGAGCAGATGACCTCCAGCAGTTCGGCAGGCGCCTCTGTGGTGACCTTGCAGTTCGCGCTGGAAGTACCGCTCGGTGTAGCCGAACAGGAAGTACAGGCAGCCATTCAGGCAGCAGACAATCTGCTGCCGGGCGATTTACCGGCGCCGCCGGTCTACAACAAGGTCAACCCCGCCGACACACCTATCCTTACCCTGGCGGTCACCTCCGAATCGATGGCGCTGCCGGAGGTGTACAACCTGGTCGATACGCGTGTGGCGCAGAAGCTGTCGCAGCTGCCCGGCGTCGGCCTGGTCAGTCTCGCCGGCGGTCAGCGCCCGGCGGTGCGGGTCAAGGTCAACACGGCCGCTCTGGCCGCCTACGGCATCGGTCTCGACGAGATGCGTCAGGCCATCGCCGCGACCAACGTCAACCAGCCCAAGGGCAACTTCGATGGGCCGTTCCAGCAGGTAATGCTGGACGCCAACGACCAGCTCAGGTCGGCAGAAGAATACCGCAGCCTCATTCTGACCTGGCAGGATGGCGCGCCGCTGCGGCTCGGTGATGTAGCCGAGATCATCGAGGGCCCCGAAAACCGCTTCCTGGCAGCATGGTCAGATCGCGCGCCGGCGGTGCTGATCAATATTCAGCGGCAGCCCGGGGCCAACGTCATCGCGGTCGGCGACCGCATCAAGGCACTGCTGCCGCAGCTGCAGGCCACGCTGCCCGCCGCCGTCGAAATGACGGTGCTCAGCGACCGCACTGAAACCATCCGCTCGTCGGTCCGCCATGTGCAGTTTGAGCTGATGCTGGCGGTAGCGCTGGTGGTGCTGGTTACTTTCCTGTTCCTGCGCAACCTGCCGGCCACGGTCATTCCCGGCGTGGCGGTGCCGCTATCGCTGATTGCAACACTCGCGGTGATGTATCTCTGCGGCTTCAGCATCAACAACCTGACGCTGATGGCCCTCACCATCGCCTCGGGCTTCGTCATCGACGATGCCATCGTCATGCTGGAAAACATCGCCCGCTATCGTGAGAAAGGCGAATCCGCCATGGCTGCCGCATTCAAGGGTGCCTCGCAGATCGGTTTTACCCTCATCTCGCTCACCTTCTCGCTGATTGCAGTGCTGATTCCGCTGCTGTTCATGGCCGACGTGGTGGGCCGGCTGTTCCACGAGTTCGCCATAACCCTGGCCAGCGCCATCCTGATATCGCTGGTGGTGTCGCTCACGCTGACGCCGATGATGAGTGCGCGTCTGCTGCAGCGCGGCGCCATCGACGAATCGCGCCCCGGCGCTCTCGACCGGGTCATCGCCGGCTATGGCCGCTGGCTGAGCTGGGTACTGCGACACCAGACCGCCACCCTGGTGGTGACGGTTGGTACGCTGGTACTCACCGCGCTGCTCTACATCTGGGTGCCGAAGGGTTTCTTCCCGGTGCAGGACACAGGCCTGATCCAGGGCATCAGCGAAGCGCCGCAATCGATCTCGTTCCGCGCCATGAGCGAGCGCCAGCAGGCGCTGGCCGACGCGCTGCTGACCGACCCGGCCGTCGCCAGCCTGTCGTCGTTCATCGGTATCGATGCCGCCAACAGCAGCATTAATACCGGTCGTTTTCTGATCAACCTCAAGCCCCGTAGCGAGCGCGATGGCCATGTCACTGACATCATCCGCCGCCTCAATCAGCGGGCAGCTGAGGTGGCTGGCATCGATCTCTATCTGCAGCCGGTGCAGGAGCTGACCATCGAGGGGCAGGTAAGTCGCACTCAGTACCAGTTCACCCTGAGCAGCCCCGACAGCCGCGAGCTGACCGAGTGGGTCGGCTACATGGAGACCGCGCTGCGGGAGCAGTCGATGCTGGCCGATGTCGCCAGCAGCCTGCAGAATGAAGGCATGCAGCTGTTCCTGCATATCGATCGCGATGCCGCCGCGCGCTACGGCGTCGATGTCAGCGCCATCACCAACACGCTGTACAGCGCCTTTGGCCAGCGCCAGATTTCTACGATCTTCACACAGAGCAATCAGTATCGGGTGGTGCTTGAGGCCGACCCCGATCTGCGGCCCGGTCTGGGCGCGCTGGATGCGCTTTATGTCAGCGGCGCGGATGGCGCCCAGGTGCCCCTGAGCACGCTGGTCAGAGGCGAGCAACGCGAAGCGACGCTGCTGATCGATCACCTCGGCCAGTTCCCCGCTGCCACCATCTCCTTCAACCTTGCGAAGGGTGCGGCGCTGGGTGACGCGGTGAGTCAGATCGAAGCGACCGCGGAAGCAATCGGCCTGCCGGTCAGCGTGGAGATGCGGTTTCAGGGGGCGGCGGAAGCTTTCCGCAGCTCATTGGGAAGCACGCTGTGGCTGATTCTCGCCGCGGTGGTGACGATGTATATCGTGCTGGGGGTGCTCTACGAGAGCTATATCCATCCCGTCACCATCCTTTCCACCCTGCCCTCTGCCACAGTTGGCGCACTGCTGGCACTGCTGCTGACCGGGCAGGCGCTCGACATGATCGCGGTGATCGGGATCATCCTGCTGATCGGGCTGGTGAAGAAGAACGCCATCATGATGATCGACTTCGCGCTGGAGGCGCAGCGCCACCAGGGCATGGCACCGGCCGAGGCAATCTACCAGGCGGCGCTGCTGCGGTTCCGTCCCATCATGATGACTACGCTGGCCGCACTGGTGGGTGCGCTGCCGCTGATGTTTGCCACCGGCGCTGGCGCCGAGCTGCGCCAGCCCCTGGGTCTCGTCATGGTCGGCGGACTGCTGGTCAGCCAGGTGCTGACGCTGTTCACTACCCCGGTGATCTACCTCTTCTTCGATCGCTGGGTAACGCGGCTGCGGCCGGCTGATGCCCAGCCGGAGGCAAGCGGCGCATGAACCTGTCGCGGCCGTTCATCGAGCGTCCGATCGCGACCTCGCTACTGGCGCTGGCGCTGATTCTCTCCGGCGGACTGGCCTACATACTGCTGCCCGTTGCGCCGCTGCCGCAGATCGACTTTCCGGTGATCCAGGTCAGCGCCCAGTTGCCCGGGGCCAGCCCTGAAAGCATGGCTGCCAACGTCGCTACGCCGCTGGAGCGCGCCTTTGGCAGTATCGCTGGCGTCAGCCTGATGAACTCGCGCAGCAATCAGGGCAATACCAACATCACGCTCCAGTTCGATCTCGACAAGGACATCAACGAAGCGGCGCGCGAGGTACAGGCTGCCATCAACGCGTCGCGCCATCTGTTGCCCAGCGGCATGCCCGGCAATCCGCAGTATCGCAAGGTCAATCCGGCGATGGCGCCGCTGATGGTGCTCGCGCTCAGTTCGGATTCGATGGCCGAACACCAGCTGTACGATTTTGCTGCCACGGTCATCGCGCAGAAGCTGGCGCAGATCAAAGGGGTTGGCAGTGTCGAGCTGGGAGGCAGCTCGCTGCCGGCGGTGCGGGTCGAGCTGGAACCCCGGATGCTGAACCAGTACGGCATCTCACTCGAACAGATCCGCACAGCGATTCGTCAGACCAGTGCACTGCAGCCACTGGGGCTGCTGGAAAGCAGCGACCACCGCTGGCAGATCCACGCCAACGACCAGCTGATGCGGGCGGATGACTACCGCAAGCTGATCATCAGCAAGCCAGACCAGCCGACCTTGCGGCTGGGCGATGTCGCCCGCGTTTTTGACTCCGTTGAAAACCGCTACGCTTCCGGTTTTCACAATGACCGGCCGGCCGTGCTGATGATCGTCAACCGCCAGCCCGACGCCAACATCATCGAGACCATCGACGCCATCTACGAGCAGCTGCCGCAGCTGCGGGCACTGCTGCCGGCCGCGGCGCAGATGGAAGTCACGCTCGACCGCTCACCCGGTATCCGCGCGACGCTACGCGAGGCTCAGCGCACCCTGCTGCTCGCGGTTGGGCTGGTGGTTGTGGTGGTGCTGTTCTTCCTGCGCAACTGGCGGGCCGCGATGATCCCGACGCTGGCTGTGCCGGTTTCGCTGGTAAGCGCTTTCAGCGTCATGTATCTGGCCGGCTTTTCGCTCAATAACCTGTCGCTGATGGCGCTGATCGTCGCCACCGGGCTGGTCGTGGATGACGCCATCGTGGTGATGGAGAACATCAACCGCCACATCGAGCTGGGCAAGAAGCCGGTCCGCGCGGCGCTCGATGGCACCCATGAAATCAGTTTTACGCTGCTGTCGATGAACCTGTCGCTGGTCGTGGTATTTGCCGCGATTCTGTTCATGGGCGGCTTTATCGAACGGCTGTTTCGCGAATTCTCATGGACTCTGATCGCAGCGGTCGCCTTCTCCCTGCTGATATCGCTCAGCCTCACGCCCGCGCTCTGTGCCCATCTGCTGCGCGGCACGCGGCAGAGCCACGCGCAGCCTGCGGCAGGCAGCCAGCAGAAGGCCGCGACGGTTTTTTTTCAGCGACTCTCGGCGCGCTACATGGTGTCACTGGACTGGGCCCTGCGACACCGCCGGCTCACCCTGCTGGTGCTGATTGCCACGGTCGGTCTCAACATCTGGCTCTACATCGCCGTGCCCAAGATCATGCTGCCGCAGCAGGATACTGGCCAGCTGATGGGCTTCGTGCGCGGCGAGGATTCAATGTCCTTCACCGCGATGGCACCCAAAATAGAAGCGTTCCGCCGCGTAGTGCTGGCCGATCCGGCGGTGCAGGATGTGGCAGGTTTCACCGGCGGCACTGGCGGCGTCAACAACGCCTTCATGCTGATTCGGCTCAAGCCGCTGGCCGAACGGGGCGGCCTCTCTTCGGAGGCCGTGGTCGAACGCCTGCGCCAGGCGCTGCCCCAGATTCCCGGGGGTCGCTTCTTCATGGCCGTGGATCAGGACATCCGTCTCGATGCCCGCGGCCGCCGCGGTACCGATTACAGCTATCTGCTGCTGGCCAGTGAGCTCAGCGAGCTGCGCGCATGGGTACCGCGGGTGACCCGTGCCCTTGAATCACTGCCCGAGCTGGTAGATGTCGAAGGTGAAGTCGACGATGGCGCCCAGCAGGTGTCGCTGCATATCGACCGCGAACGCGCCCGTCAGCTCGGCGTCAACGTCGAAACCGTCGCCTCGGTGCTGAACAACTCCTTCAGCCAGCGGCAGATCGCCACCATTTATGACGCCCTCAACCAGTACCGGGTAGTGATGCAGCTGGCGCCGGAGTACACCTCCTCGCCCAGTGCGCTGGAACATATCCATGTGATTACCGAAGCGGGCGCACGGGTGCCACTGTCAGCCTTCGCCAGCTGGGATTTCAGCATCGCTCCGGACGCGGTCCGCCATGAAGGGCAGTTCGCCTCGTCGGAGATCTCCTACAATCTGGCGGCCGGGGTCACGCTCAGCGAAGCCCAGGCGGCGATCGACAAAGCGGTCGCCGAACTGATGCTGCCGACTGAAATCCAGGCCCGCCCCGGTGGCGCCGCCAATATCCTCACCGACGCCCAGCGCGATCAGCCCCTGCTGCTGCTGGCGGCACTGCTCACCGTCTACATTGTGCTCGGGATGCTCTACGAGAGCCTGGTGCACCCGCTGACCATTCTCTCTACCCTGCCCTCGGCAGGTGTGGGCGCGCTGCTGGCACTGCAGCTGGTTGGCATGGATTTCAGTCTGATCTCGCTGCTGGGTGTGTTCCTGCTGATCGGCATCGTGAAGAAAAACGCGATTTTGCTGATAGATTTCGCGCTGAGCGCTGAACGCGAACGCGGCCTGACGCCACTGGAGGCCATTCGGGAGGCAGCGCGGCTGCGGCTCCGGCCGATCCTGATGACCACCGCAGCCGCTATCCTCGGCGCTCTGCCACTGGCCCTCGGCACCGGCGATGGTGCCGAGCTGCGGCAGCCGCTCGGGATCACCATCATCGGCGGGCTGATAGTCTCTCAGCTGCTGACGCTGTACACCACACCAGTGGTGTATCTCTACATGAACCGTTTCCGGCAGTGGGCACAGCAGCGCTGGCAACGCTGGTCGGCTGCGCCCTCCTCTTCCACCTGATCAGAACACCCATGACGATGGTTCCCCTTTCCCGCACTCTGCTCGCACTCAGTGCCGTCCTGTTGTCAGGCTGCGCTGTCGGACCCGACTACCAGCGGCCGGACGTCGCCGAGCCTGACAGCTACAAGGCGACGCTGGCCGAACCGGCCGGCAGCGGTAAGCTGCCCCGCGGCTGGATCCTGGCCAGTGAGGCCGAGCGCGCCGCCGGCGACCCCTGGTGGCAGAACTTCGACGATCCGGTACTGGCCGAGCTGCTGGCCGCGGTGGCGGTCGACAACCAGCAGCTGGCCGCCGCCGAAGCCCGCTACCGTCAGGCACTGGCGCTGATCGGCAGTGCCCGCGCCGACCTGTTGCCGGGACTGGACGCCAGCGCCGGCTATAGCCGCAGCGGCGTCGGCAAGGGCGACAGCAGCAGTGGCAACGAGTTTGTGGGCAATACCACTCGCCGCGGCGGCAGCCAGTACAACCTCAGCCTCAATGTCGGCTGGGAGCTGGACCTGTGGGGCCGCATCCGGCGGCAGCTGGAGAGCCGTGAAGCCGACGCGATGGCCACTGCGGCCGAGCTGGCGGCGTTACGCCTGAGCCTGCAGTCGACGCTGGCGCAGAGCTATTTTCAGCTGCGGGTTGTCGATGAGCAGCAACGCCTGCTGGACGCCACGCTGGAGGCCTATGAGCGCTCGGTCGAGCTGACCAACAACCAGTACCGGGCCGGCATTGCGGCCCGCTCCGACGTGCTGCAGGCGCTGACCCAGCTTGAGACCACCCGCGCCGAAGCGGTTGATCTGGCGCGCCAGCGTCGCCAGCTTGAGAACGCAATCGCGGTGCTCACCGGCAAACCGCCAGCAGCCCTGCAGCTGGAACCCAGGCCGTTTCAGTTCGCACTGCCGGAGACGCCCGTCGGCCTGCCGTCCGAACTGCTTCTGCGCCGGCCCGATATTCTTGCGGCAGAACGCGCGGTGGCGTCTGCCAATGCACAGATTGGCGTAGCCAGATCAGCCTGGTTTCCGACTCTCACACTGTCCGCCAGCGGCGGTTATCAGAACGATCGCGCCACCAATCTGCTGGAGCTGCCCAACCGCTTCTGGTCGATCGGTCCAACGCTCACCCTGCCGCTGTTCGATGGTGGCGCGCGGCGTGCGGAAAGCCGCCGGGTCGAAGCAGCCTACGACGAGCAGGTCGCCAACTATCGCCAGACGGTGCTCAACGCCTTCGAAGAGGTGGAGAATGCGCTGATGCAGCTCGATGTGCTGAGCCGCAGTGCCGAAGTGCGCCGGCGCGCCGTTGAACTGGCCGAAGAAGCAGAACGGCTGGTGACCAACCAATACCGCGCCGGGCGTGTGAGTTTCCTGGAAGTGATCAGTGCGCAGGCCACCACGCTGGCGAACCGGCGCAGCCTGCTCGACCTCACCGCTGACCGGCTGGTTGCCAGTGTGCAGCTCATCACCGCGCTGGGCGGTGACTGGCAAACGCCCACCACAGTCGCCGCGCGCGACAAGGATTGATGCGGGCCGGCTGATATGAGTCATCTCGCACCGGGCTACCGGCGCCTGCTGGCGATGGCAGGCCCCATCATCCTGGCCAATTGCGCCGCTCCACTGCTGGGCCTCACCGACACCGCAATCATTGGACACGTAGGCACCGCCCCCGAACTGGGCGCGGTGGCGCTGGCCACCCTGCTGTTCAACCTGATCTACCTGAGCTTCGGCTTCTTCCGCATGAGCACCACGGCTTTCGTCGCGCAGGCAAGCGGTCGCGATGACCGGCCGGAGATCGCGCTGACGGTTTTACGCGGCATCATGGCAGCAGTGGTGACGGGGGCCGTGCTGATCGCCGTGCAGCTGCCGCTGATCGGCATAGCACTGGAGCTGTTCGGTGCCGACGTGAGCGTCGAGGCGCGGGTCCGGGACTATTTCCTGATCCGCATCTGGAGCGCGCCGGCCACTCTCACGCTGTATGTGCTGATGGGGTATCTGATCGGCAGCGCTGCCGGCCGCGCGCTGCTGTTCAGTCAGTTGCTGCTGAACGGTCTCAATATCGTGCTGGATGTGACGCTGGCCGGCGTACTTGGGTGGGGGATCACCGGGCTTGCCTGGGGCACTGTGGCAGCCGAGTGGCTGACGGTGGCAGGGGTCGGCTGGTATGTGCTGCGGCAACTCGACCTTGGGGAGCCCGGATCGACGCCGTACATATCGGGCAGGCACGCACTGCTGACACAGCTGCTGGATGCCGGCCGGCTGCGCCAGCTGTTCGCCGTCAACGGCAATATCCTGCTGCGAACGCTGTTCCTGCTCGCCAGCTTCGCCATTTTCACTGATCTCGGCGCCCGCTTCGGTGCCACGGTGCTGGCCGGCAATCACGTGCTGCTGCAGTTCATCTCCTTCAGCGCGTTCTTTCTGGATGGCTTTGCATTCACCACCGAATCGCTCACCGGCCGCGCCTTCGGCGCTCGCCGTTACCAGCAGTTCGTGCTGGTGGTCAGACGCACATTCGTGCTGGCTGCCGCCACTGCGGCACTGCTGGCAGGACTGTTATGGCTGGCCGGGCCCTGGATCGTGGCCGCTCTGACAGGGCTGGCGGAAGTGCAGGCAGCAGCCCTGCACTACCTCCCCTTCTGTGCGCTCTACGTGCTTCTGTCGTTTGGCGCGTTCCAGCTGGACGGGATTTTTCTGGGCACCTCGCAGTCGGTCTCGCTGCGCAATGCATCCTTTCTGGCGACGGTTATCTTCATCGGGCTATGCTGGCTCTGGGTGCCCGCTTATGGCAATGCCGGGCTGTGGGCTGCTTTCACTGGCTTTGTGGTCGCGCGGGCGCTGGCACTGTCGGCATATATGCCGCGCCTGCTGCGCACCCTGCGCGACCCGGGGTGAGTGAAGCGCCGGGCTAGCCTTTGGGACCAAACAGCAGCCAGGCGATCAGCCCGACCAGTGGGAAAATCAGCAGAACCAGAATCCAGACCAGCTTGGCGAGCGTACTGGCAGAACTCTTGGCGACCTTGAGAATCGCCCAGATAATGATGATCAGCCAGATCAGACCCAGTAACCCGCCGACTTCGATTCCCATGTAGCGCTCCTTTAATCACACGCCATCGTCATGACGGCTCTTCAGTGCCTTAGGAAGAGAGAATCGCCACAGGTTCCGCCGAGCAAGGACTGGAAGAACACGGTTTCGCGAATCGGCGGCGCGGCGACCAGCATTGGTAAAAGCCGACGCTGCGGGCGAACGGCGAGGGGCACGCCCCACTCCATTCACCTGCCAGCCGGCTCCTGCGCTTCAGGCAGAAGCGAGTTCGGCGTACGCTTTTTCCAGTGTTTTAAGACGCTTTTTGCCAAGGCCGCCGAGCACTTCGATGGCGTGCCGCAGGCGGGCACGGCTCATATCGGGACCGAGCAACGCCATGGAATCGATCACCGAGATCGAGGCGGTGGTGCCCGCAATTGCCACGAACAGCGGTGCGAAGAAATCTTTCACCTTGAGGCCCAGACCGCTGGCAAGCCCTTTCATCTCCTCGAAGATGCGGTCGCGCTGCCAGTCCTGCAGCGCCTCCAGCCGCCACAGTGCAAACTGCAGCGCCTTGAGCAGCGTCTCGTCATCCAGTCCGATGGTGCTGAAATCTTCTGGTTTAATCGGCAGCATTCCGGAGACGAAGAACGCGGTCAGCGGCGCGAAATCGCTCAGCGTTTCGATCCGCGACTGCGCGTGCGGCAGGATGCGCAGCAGATTGTCACGATTGAGTGCCCAGTCGTGCAGCCGATCCGCCAGCTGTTCGGGCGTCAGTTCGCGTAACCAGACGCCGTTCAGCCAGCGCAGCTTCTCGACATCAAAAATCGGTCCGCCGAGGCTGACGCGATTGATATCGAAAACTTCCAGCATCTCATCAAGCGTGAACTTCTCGCGCTCGTCAGGCATCGACCAGCCCATGCGGCCCAGGTAATTGAGCAATGCCTCGGGCAGGAAGCCCATGCGCTGATAGTAGAGAATGCTGGTCGGGTTCTTGCGCTTGCTGAGTTTGCTCTTGTCGGGGTTCCGCAGCAGCGGCAGGTGACAGAGCATCGGTGCCTTCCAGCCGAAGTACTGATAGAGCAGCAGGTGCTTGGGCGCCGAGCTGATCCACTCCTCGCCGCGAATGACGTGGGTGATCTCCATCAGATGATCATCCACCACGTTGGCCAGGTGATAGGTCGGCATGCCATCCGCTTTCAACAGCACCTGCATGTCGACCTGTTTCCAGTCGATTTCGATACGGCCGCGCAGCAGATCGTCGATCACGCACACACCCTCACGCGGAACCTTCATCCGCACGACGTAAGGGTGGCGCGAGTTGAGTTTCTCGGCAATTTCCTGTTGCGTCAGGCTGAGGCAATGGCCGTCGTAGCCAACGGGCTCCTGACTGGCCATCTGTTCGGCGCGCAGCGCGTCGAGACGTTCGCTGGTGCAGAAGCAGCGGAAAGCGTGCCCTTCCTGCAGCAGCCGCTCAGTGTGCTCGGCGTAGATGGCGCCACGCTCACTCTGCCGGTAAGGTCCATGGGGTCCACCGACATCGGGTCCTTCCGACCAGCTCAGCCCCAGCCAGCGCAATGAATCGAGAATCGCCTGCTCCGACTGCGGCGTCGAGCGCTGCTGATCCGTATCTTCAATCCGCAGGATGAATTCGCCGCCGTTAGCCCTGGCAAAGCAGAGGTTGAACAGCGCGATATAGGCAGTGCCCACGTGAGGATCGCCGGTGGGCGACGGCGCGATGCGAGTACGAATGGTCATGATCAATCCGGCTGGGGTGGAGTCAGAGCCGGGCCAGCGCCCGGCCAATGTGGCCGGCGATTATACGTCACTCTGCCAGAGCGGCGGCGCGCTCGCGTCCGGACCTGCCCGCTCTGCCGGCGCCAGCCTCGCGATAGTCCGCCGCCAGGAGGCAGCTTGCGGATGCCGCCAGTGCCTCAGTCTATTTGCCGGACAAGCATTGCAACGGCTTGCCGGGGTACCATTGGCATCTCGATCCGTTGCAACCGCGGCTCGCCGAGCCGACACGATGACTTCTGACGCTGCCGTGACCCACGCCGTACCCCACAGCCACCGCTTCTGTCTGGCCCCGATGATGGACTGGTCGGACCGCCACTGCCGTTTCTTCTGGCGCCAGCTGAGTCGCCACGCCCGGCTTTATACCGAGATGGTCACCACCGGTGCGGTGCTGCATGGCGATCGCCAGCGCATGCTCGACTTCGATCCGCAGGAGCATCCGGTCGCCCTGCAGCTGGGAGGCTCTGATCCGGCCGCACTGGCAGCCTGCGCCCGGCTGGCCGGGCAATGGGGTTACGACGAGGTCAACCTCAACTGCGGCTGCCCCAGCGACCGGGTGCAGAACAATATGATCGGCGCCTGCCTGATGGCGCATGCGCCGCTGGTGGCCGACTGTCTCAAGGCGATGCAGGACGCCTGCTCACTGCCCGTCACCGTCAAGCATCGCATTGGCATCGACGAACACGACAGCTATGAGGCGATGCGCGATTTCGTCGGGACGCTGGCGGACACCGGCTGCAAAATCTTCATCGTGCATGCCCGCAAGGCGTGGTTGCAGGGGCTTAGCCCCAAAGAGAACCGGGAGATTCCACCGCTGCGCTATGAAGATGTCTACCGCCTCAAGCGCGAACTGCCGCAGCTCACCATCGTTCTCAACGGCGGGATCGACTCGCTGGATGCCTGCGAAACGCACCTCCGGCACGTCGATGGCGTCATGCTGGGGCGCAGCGCCTATCACAACCCTTGGCTGCTGGCCGCAGCCGATCCGCGTCTGTTTGGCGCTCCGGCGCCGGTCGCCAGCCGCGCCGAAGCGATCGACGCGCTGCTGCCCTACGTCGAGCGTCACCTCGCTGCCGGCGGTACTCTGCACCACATCAGCCGCCACCTGCTTGGCCTCTACCACAACGTTCCAGGCGCGCGCAGCTTCCGGCGCCATCTCAGCGTCCACGGGCCCCGCGCGCGCAGTATCGACGTACTGCACGAGGCGCTGGCACAGGTGCAGCAGGCAGCTCCGGACCCGGTCGTGGAGCCGTGCGCTTTGCCTTGACACAGTTTGCTGATAAAAAGGAAGGCTCCCTTTTGGATCAAGGCAGGCAGGCATGGCAAACAAGCTGGATCAGTTGAAACAGATGACCGATGTGGTTGCCGACACCGGCGATCTCGAAGCAATCAAACGCTATCGACCGCTCGACGCCACCACCAACCCGTCTCTGCTTCTGAAAGCTGCCACTCTTCCGGCCTACGCCGACGCAGTGCGCGCTGCCCGCACCTGGGCGGCCCGTCAGCCGGGCGACCGGCAGGCTCAGCTCAGTGCCTGTGTGGACAAACTGTCGGTGGCCATTGGCTGTGAAATTCTGCAGATCGTCCCGGGCCGGGTCTCCACCGAAGTCGATGCCCGGCTCTCGTTCGATACTCGCGCCACCGTTGAGAAGGCGCGCCGGCTGATCGGTCTGTACGAAGAAGCTGGCGTCGGCCGCGATCGGGTACTGATCAAGATCGCCTCGACCTGGGAAGGCATTCGCGCGGCTGAGGTTCTGGAGAAAGAAGGCATTCACTGCAACCTGACACTGCTGTTCAGCTTTGTACAGGCTGCCGCCTGCGCCGATGCTGGCGTGACCCTGATTTCACCCTTTGTCGGCCGCATCCTCGACTGGTATCTGGCCAGCACGGGGCGCAGCAGCTATCCGCCAGCGGAAGACCCGGGCGTGGTCTCTGTGACGCAGATTTATCGCTACTACAAGCAGCGCGGCTATCCCACCATCGTGATGGGCGCCAGCTTCCGCAATATCGGCGAGGTAGAGCAGCTGGCCGGCTGTGACCGTCTCACCATCAGCCCGCAGCTGCTGGAAGAGCTGGCCAGCAGCGAAGGCGAACTGGAGCGCAAGCTGAGTCCGTTTGATACCGGCGAGCCGATTGCCGAGCCGCCACGCGGCGAAAGCGCCTTCCGCTGGGCGATGAACGAAGACGCGATGGCCACCGAAAAGCTCGCCGAAGGGATTCGCAAGTTTGCTCAGGATCAGCGAACGCTTGAGCAGCTGCTGGCGGAGCAGGCCTGATGCTGACGCGGTTACGTTCGCTACTGACCGGCAGCGACCCGGCCGAGACCATCGATCCCGACCGCCGCCTTCAGCTGGCCGCCGTGGCGCTGCTGATCGAAACCGGGCGCGCCGATCACGAGCAGGACGAGCGCGAACAGCAGGCCATTCGTCAGGCAGCACAGCAGGTCTTCGGACTGGACGCAGAAGAGCTGGAGCAGCTGGTGGCGGAGGCACATGCGCATCAGAGCGCAGCGACCTCGCTCTACGAGTTCACCTCACTGATCAACCAGCACTATGCCGAGGGCGAAAAATATCAGCTGATCCGGCTGATGTGGCAGGTCGCTTACGCTGACGGCAATATCGACCGTTACGAGGATCACCTGATCCGGAAGGTGGCCGAGCTGCTCTATCTGCCGCACAGCCAGTTCATCCGTGCCAAGCTGTCAGTGATCAGCGCCGACACCTGAGCTATGCGCCGGCAGTCCGGCTCAGCGATACCCTTCCAGTGCACTGACCAGCTCGCTGAACTGCGCCTGATTCTCGGCGCTCAGGCCCATCAGCGTACGATGTGCTTCCAGCACGCGCTCCCTGACCGCTGCCTCCGAGCCCGGCACGATGGGAAGCTCGGCCAGCTGTTCATCGCTGACGGGCTGCTCGTGACGCACATCGAATACCCGCTCGAATCCCATCGTATCGAGCATGTGGGAGATGTCGGGATTGGTCGAGACCAGCGCTGGCGTCAGGCCAAAGCGGCGCTGGGCACAGACAGCCAGTTTGGCGAGCTGCCCGAGCGTGGTGCTGTCGATGTTTTCCGCCTCGCTGACATCCACTACCACGCTGGCGAAATCCGGCGCGGAAAACATGTGCTTGAGGAATTCGTCGAGCGCCGTGCAGAAAGTGAGACGGACATCACCCACCAGCTTCAGCACGAACGCGCCCTGCTGCTCAGCGACCAGAATACGGCCCTGCTCCATTACGCTTCACCCCGGCTGACCACCAGCACCGCAATATCGTCCGGCACCTCGGTGCGCCGCCCCAGGCCCAGCGCATCGACGACGGCATCGATTGAAGCCAGCTCCGGCGACAACGCATTGAGCAGCGCCTGTTCGCGAGCCAGCACCCCTTCGCCCGGCAACACTTCCAGCACCCCATCCGAGAACAGAGCTAACACAAACTGCTCCGGCAGCTGCAACGATGTCTCGCCATACTCGGCATCTTCGTACAGACCCACCGGCGGGCTGTCGCCCTTGAGATATTGACACGCTTCGCCGGCACATAACACCGGCCAGGGCAGATGGCCGGCAACGCTGTAGCGCAGTTCATTGGCCCGGGTATCCAGCACGCCCACGCACATAGTGATGTACTTGCCAATCTCTGTCGCAAGCAGTTCCCGGTTGGCGCGATCCAGCATCGCGGGGGGCGACAGTACGGACGGATCGCGCCGATGGCCATAATCGCTGCGCTTGCGGGCAAACAGATTCTTCAGCAGCACCGTAACGAACGCTGACGAGGCGCCGTGACCGGAAACATCGGCTATGAAAAAAACGACGTGATGGTCACCAACAGTGAAGTAGTCAACGAAATCGCCACTGAGGTAGAGCGAAGGAAACACGCGATGACTGAAATGGTAACGTCCGAACTGGGCTGGCGTGGCGGGTAGCATGCGCCGCTGCACATGGCGGCCGGCCTGCTGGTCCTGCTGCAGAATCGAGAAGCGTTCTTTCAGGACCCGGTTGGCCTCTTCGAGCTGTTGCCGGTAACGCCGGTTTTCCTGGCGGAGCTGGCTTTGCTCGAGACACCGCTCGACAGCAAGTTCCAGCACACTCATGTCGACAATCGGTCTGATCAGGTAGTCGCTGGCGCCGTAGCGCAAGGCCTGCACCACATCGTCCATCACCCCGTCCGCAGCGATCACAATGACCGGGACTGTGGTCGGGTGTTCGCCAATACGCCGCAGCAGACCGAGCCCATCGTAACTCGGGTTTTTGATGTCGAGCAGGATGACATCAGGTGGCTGCGCCTCCAGGCGGGCAAGCACCTCGTCGGGGTCGAGCAGCTGCTCAACCTGATATCCGCTCTTTTTCAGGTAGGCGACGATCGGTTCGTGCGCTCCTGGATCGCCATCGACCAGCAATAGCCGATGCGTCTCACGCTCCACAGCAGACACCTTTCAGCGACGCCAAATACATGACAGAGCAGGCAGGGGGTAGGTTCACAAGGCGGCCACACTACCCCCTTCGCGGGAGGCTTGCAAGAGGTAGCCGATCCGACTGGTTCTGCCTGTCGCCGACTGGCCGGAGACCCTGCAGCCCGCTATTCTTAACCGCGCCAGGAAGCACAACATGAGGATAAATAATGGCATTGGACCGAGCCTACGAGGAGAAGCGCAGCTTCATCCGGATGCGCATTGATACCCCCGTCCAGGTGACGCACAGCGGGCAGACGTTCGTCGCCCGGTGCAAGGATCTGAGCGGCGCCGGCATGCTGATCACCTGCGATCGCAAACTCGCCATCAACGATCTGACCGAAGTCTGCATCGAACAGGAAGGCCCCAACCGGTTTCCGTTCCGGGCCAGCGCGACAGTCAGCCGCATCGAGCCGGGCGCCGCGGGCGAGTACGACATCGGCCTCACCCTGACGGAAATCCACGACACCGTTCACGAGTAACATCGGCCGGCAGGACGACCAGCATGCTGGCCAGCAGCGTTAATCGTCCCAGGCCGGCCAGTCGTCCAGATCGTCGTCATCCCCGAATCCATCCTCAACGACGCCATCGTTGACCAGAAACTCGCGCCGCTGCAGATAGGCGTCGCGCATAAAGGAATAACGGTCGCCCCGGATCATATCCTCGGCGCTGAGCAGCCGGGCGCGGCCATCCACCACACGCAGCACAATCAGCGAGTTGCGCACCGAGACATCATCGATATAGACCACCGGGTCAGTAAGTCCATCAACCGGCATGGCGAGTCCGTCGCGCAGGGTGCGTGGCCCCAGCAACGGCAGCACCAGATAAGGACCGGAACTGACGCCCCAGGCGCCCAGCGTCTGGCCAAAATCTTCGTTGCTCGGCGGCAGCCCCCAGCGGCTGGCGACATCAAAGAACCCGAGCAGGCCGACGGTGCTGTTAATCAGGAGCCGACTGGTATCGCGACCCGAGTCCCGCACCTTTCCCTGCAGCAGATTGTTGAAAATATTGCTGACTTCCGAGACGTTGCTGAAAATGTTGCCGATCCCGTCTTCCAGGAACTGCGGCGTCACCCAGCGATAGCCACGCGCCACCGGTTTCAGCACCCAGCGGTCGGCCGCGTCATTGAAGGCGAACATGCGGCGATTGAAGGATTCGAACGGATCGTGCGGATGCCGGTACGGCTGGGCAATCGCTGCATCGTCGACGGGTGCTGTCGCGGAGGCTGGTGCCACCTCGACCTGCGCGCAGGCGACATTGGCGGCAGCGGCAAAAACCAGCGCCGCGAGACCCAGACGAGAGGCTTGGAAATTGATCATCATCAGTTCCTGTCTGTCAGCGGCGCGCACTATAAGCCAGGCCGATGGCTTTACAGAAGCACCATCTGGCGGAAGCCGGGCAAGCAGAGTTAAATAGGGAGTGGCCGGCGCCCGCCCTCAAGGTCTACCCTAGCACCTGGCGTGGACACGGCCCACCCCGATCCACAGCAGGGCTCCCCCCTGCGCAGACGAGTTTCATCCGAAACTCCCTTTCAAACGCTCCGTCCGGGAGAAGGACATGCTGGAAGAGATGATGCAGGGTGCCCTCAGTCACCTCGAAGAGGCGGGTCGTTATCTTACCCTGCAGCCCGAAGTGCTGGAAAAGCTGCGCTACCCCAAAGAGATTCTGACTGCCCGGCTGATGATTCGCATGGACGATGGTTCGCGCCGCTCGTTCGTGGCGTGGCGCTGTCGCTATGACGATACCCGCGGCCCCACCAAGGGCGGCATCCGCTACCACCCGGAAGCCGATGCGGACGAGGTTATCACTCTCGCCTTCTGGATGACCTTCAAGTGCGCCGTCGCGGGTTTGCCCTATGGCGGCGCCAAAGGCGCCATCCGGGTCGATCCACATGAGCTCTCACGGGCTGAGCTGGAGCGCCTCTCCCGCGCCTACGTCCACGCCTTCGCCAGCATGCTGGGCCCGGAGCGCGACATTCCGGCGCCCGACGTTTACACCAATGCCATGATCATGGGCTGGATGGCCGATGAGTACGCGTCTGTCGTCGGGCACCCGGCGCCGGCCGTCATCACCGGCAAGCCGATCGCGCTGGGGGGCTCGCTGGGCCGCGAGGACGCAACTGCGCGCGGCGGTTTCTTCGTACTCAACCACCTCGCCGTCGGCCTGGGGCTGAACGGTGGTCAGAAGCGCGCCGTGATTCAGGGCTTCGGCAACGCCGGTGTCCATATTGCCCAGCTGCTGCATGAAGCTGGCTGGACCATTCTCGCGCTCTCCGATACCGGCGGCGCGCTGTACGACCCGGCGGGCATCGATCCCGCCGCTGCAGTGAAGGCCAAACGGCAGCATGGCAGCGTCACGGCCGCGGCCAGCGACGGGGCGCGCGTTATCGGCGCCGATGAGCTGCTGGCGCTCGACTGCGAGCTGCTGGTGCCGGCGGCGATGGAAAATCTCATCCATGCCGACAACGCCGACCGCATTCGCGCCGGCGTGATCCTGGAACTGGCCAACGGTCCGGTGACCGCCGAGGCCGACCAGATTCTCGACCGGAAAGGGATCAGGGTCATTCCTGACATCCTGGCCAATGCCGGCGGCGTCACCGTCTCCTATTTCGAGTGGGTGCAGAATCGTCAGGGCTGGCACTGGACGCTGGATGAAGTGTATGCCCGCCTGCAGCAGGTGATGACGCGGGAGGCACAGCAGGTGTGGGATCTGGCGCAGGAGCACAGCGTGCCGCTGCGCACCGCCGCCTATATCCACGGCCTGAAACGGCTCGGCGCCGCCATCGAAGCGCACGGTACCCAGAATTACTTCAACGGCTGAACCCGTTCGCCGGCGAGGCCGCCTTCCATGAGTCCGCCCCGACGCCAGTTTTGATAGCGATCTGGCGCTCCAGTACCCGCTGCCACTGGTCACGCAGCCGTTTGACGGACACAGGCTCAAGGGTGCCGAGCTGCTGGGCAAACAGCGACACACGCAGCTCCTCCAGCAGCCAGCGATACCGCAGCGCCTCGGGATTGCGCTCCAGCAGATCGGATTCCTTCCGGCGCAACTCATCGAGCTGCGTCTCCAGCGGTGACAGTTCACGGCTCAGCTCGCGGTCGCGCTGGAACTGGCCGCGCAGCTTTTCGATTCGCTGCTGCGCCGCCTTCAGGTAGACCGGGTAGCGCTGCAGCCAGATCCACGGCGTACGGGTGATAAAGCCAGGCTCGAACAGATTCGACAGCTGCTGATCGATCTCCTGAAACACCGGCAGCCAGGCCAGCTCACTCCCTTTGCGCCGCGCCTGACGCAGTTCGCCATAGCGCGCAGCTACCTCGACCAGCAATTCACCGAAGCGCTGTGCGGTCGGTACGATGGCACTCCGCTCAGCGTTGAGAAGCGTCCGGAAGGCCGCCTCGTCGCGCGGCAGTTCACGGCCTTCAATGAAAACTTCGCGATAGGTCGCGTACAGGATCTCGTTCAGCCACTCTTCGCGCCGCTGCGACAGCCCGGCCAGCTGCAGGTGGAGCTGGTTGCCACGCAGCAGCTCATTGCGCAGATATTTTGCCGTCTGCGCCGTCTGCAACTGCAGCAGGCGGATCAGTCCCTGTTCGGTGGCGCGTTGCGCCACCGCCGGCGACTCCACGAGCCGGATGGCGACCTCCTCGCCAGTATCGACCAATGCGGGATACGCTGTAACCTTCACGCCGGCCTGCTCGAAACTGTGGCTGAGTGGCAAGCGGCCAAAGTTCCAGTCGGTAACAGCCTCGTGGTGAAACTCGTCGCGCGTCTCCTGCCGCAGGCTGGCAGTCATCGGCTCACGCAGCTGCTCTTTCAGCGCCGCCAGGTCACGCCCGCGGCCCAGCAGCTCGCCATGCTCATCGACCACGCGGAAATTGACCTGGTAGAACGGTTCTATAGCTCCGGGCTGCCACTCCTCGGGCGCGATTTTCACTCCCACTTCCGCGGCGATCGCCTCGGTGAGTGCCTCCAGCAGCGAGCGGTCGGAGGGCTGCAACCGCGGCAGCAGCCGGTCGACCGCCTCTGGCACGGGCACCAACTGCTTACGCGATTGTTTGGGCAGCGTCTTGACCAGCGCGATCAGTTTGTCGCGCAGCAGCCCCGGCACCAGCCACTCGAAGCGATGCTGCGGAACGCGGTTGAGCAGCCCGATCGGCACCCGCACGGTGACGCCATCCTCGGGATGGCCCGGTTCGAAGCGATAGGTGATCTGCAGCACCATGTCGCCCAGCATGATGTGGTCGGGGAATTGCGCCTCTCCGGCTCCTTCGGCGGTGTGACGCATCAGCCGCTCACGCGGCACGAATAGAAGCTTCGGCTGCTCCCGCTCGGCACCGCGGCGCCACTGCTCGAAGCGTCGCGCGGTGGTGATATCGGCCGGCAGCCGCTCGTCGTAGAAGCGGAACAGCTCCTCTTCGTCGGCCAGGATGTCGCGGCGGCGGGTCTTCTCCTCCAGCCCCTGAATCTCCGCCACCAGCTGCTGGTTATGGGCGAAGAACGGCGCGCTGGTGCGGTAGTCGCCACCCACCAGCGCGCTGCGGATAAAAAGCTCACGCGAGACGACCGGGTCGATCGGTCCGTAATGGACCCGCTGCTTGTCGCTGATCACCAGGCCGTAGAGGGTGATCGTCTCCAGCGCGGTCACCTGCCCCTGCCGCGCCTGCCAGCGTGGCTCGCTATAGCGCCGCTTCAGCAGGTTGTCGTTGATGCCCAGCACCCAGGCCGGATCGATGCGGGCCACACCGCGCGCGTAGACCTGGCTGGTCTCGACGATCTCGGCCGCGACGATCCACCTGGGCGGCTTCCTGAACAGCGACGAGCCGGGGAAGATGCGCAGCTTGCGGTTGCGTGCACCGAGATACTCACGATTGTCACCGAGCTGGCCGATGTGGCTGAGCAGGCCGCTGAGCAGCGCCTTGTGGATGGCATCGTAGCTGGCCGGCTCCTGATTCTCACGGAAGCCCAGCGCCTGGCAGGCGAGCCGCAGCTGGTGGTGCACATCGCGCCATTCACGCAGCCTTAACGGTGACAGAAACTCCTTCTCGCAGCGCTTACGCCACTGGTTGCCGGAGAGTGCCTGACGCAGCTGCTCGCTGTAGTCCCACAGCGCCACATAGGCAAGAAAGTCTGAATCGGGCTGCACGAAGCGGCGGTGCTGCTCGTCCGCCGCCTGCTGGCGGTCAGCCGGGCGCTCGCGCGGATCCTGCACGCTGAGCGCGGCCGCGATGATCAGCACCTCGCGCAGACTGCCGAGCTTGCGCGCCTCCAGCAGCATCCGTCCCAGCCTTGGATCGGCCGGCAGCCGCGCCAGCTCGCGCCCGACCGGTGTCAGTTGTCGCTGCGCGTCGACGGCGCCCAGCTCCTCCAGCAGGGCGAAGCCGTCGTTGATCTGGCGCCGGTCCGGCATGTCCAGGAAGGGGAAGCGCTCGACATCACCCAGCCGCAGCGACAGCAGTTGCAGTACCACCGCAGCGAGGTTGGTGCGCAGGATCTCGGCGTCAGTGAATTCGGGCCGCGCGGCGAAATCGGTCTCGCTGTAGAGCCGCACGCAGATGCCGGGACCGACCCGGCCGCAGCGTCCCTTGCGCTGTTCGGCGCTCGCCTGCGAAATCGGTTCGATCGGCAGCCGCTGCAGCTTGCTGCGGTAGCTGTAGCGGCTGATGCGCGCGAGGCCACTGTCGATCACGTAGCGAATGCCCGGCACCGTCAGTGAGGTCTCGGCCACATTGGTGGCTAGGACCACGCGAGTGCCCTTGCGTTTGGAGAGATCGAAAACGCGCTGCTGCTCGTTCATCGACAGCCGCGCGTAAAGCGGCACGATGTCCAGGTGAGGCAGCGCGCTCTTGCGCAGCAACTGTGCCGTTTCGCGGATCTCGCGTTCGCCCGGCAGGAACACCAGCACATCGCCTTTGAGGCCGCCCGGCTCCGCCACCAGCTCGCCGAGTGCGGCCTCGACCGCGCCCGCCAGATCAAGCGTATCGACCAGTTCGTCGAGCGGTCGGTAGCGCGTCTCGATCGGCCACGTGCGGCCACTCACTTCGATCACCGGGGCATTGCCGAAATGCCGGGAGAAGGTCTCAAGGTTGATGGTGGCCGAGGTAATGATCAGCTTGAGATCGGGCCGGCGCGGCAGCAGGTTTTTCAGGTAGCCGAGCAAAAAATCGATGTTAAGGCTGCGCTCGTGCGCCTCATC
This sequence comes from Gammaproteobacteria bacterium, assembly GCA_029265075.1. GTDB lineage: Bacteria > Pseudomonadota > Gammaproteobacteria > Pseudomonadales > CAMLJR01 > CAMLJR01. The sequence goes on from JAJUJZ010000004.1 coordinate 38,307, forward strand.
GATGATCAGCGTGTCGTACTTGTTAAGGAAGCGGTCCTGCTGAATCTCAGCCAGCAGGATACCGTCGGTCATCACCTTGACGCTGGTCTGTTCCGAGACCTGATCGGTGAAGCGCACCTGATAACCAACCCGCTCGCCAAGGGCGCCGCCGATCTCTTCGGCGAGACGGGTGGCCACACTGCGCGCGGCGATCCGGCGCGGCTGGGTGTGGCCGATCATACCGCGGGCGCCGCGCCCCAGCTCCAGACAGATCTTGGGAAGCTGAGTGGTCTTGCCAGAGCCCGTCTCACCGGCAACGATCACGACCTGGTGGTCGCGGATGGCGTCTGCGATCTCCTCGCGCCGCGCCACCACCGGCAGATCGGGCCAGTTCAGCGTCGGCAGTGCAGCGCGGCGTGCCGCCACCTCCTGCATCGAAGCGGCAATCGCGGCCGTCAGTCCCTGTACCGCCTCATCGTCCGCCCCTGCGGCCGGCGACTTTGCGGCCAGCCGCCGCCACCGTTGCCATAGCGTCTGGCGCTCACGCAGCAGTACCTCATCAAGCTGAGGGCGCAACGCAGCCAGTGCGGGCGACAGCGCAGAGTGATCGACCGGACGACGGCCGGCACGGCGAGAAGGTCGAGACACGCGAGGCGGAACTCCGGAGCCGGGAAAAGCGCGCAATTATAAGCGCTGGCGCAGATCCTGGGGCCGCGGGTCACCAGCGGACGTGGAACGGGAGACTCGGCAGCATTGCGTTCACCTGCAAGGCCGGCGCCCGGGTAAGCGCCGCAGCGCAGTCATCCCCGGCGGGAGCCGGCCTCGCCGGCGAACGGTTCTGGCGCGGGCCTGTGCGAACTGCAGGGGTGTGGCTAGGCGCTGCCCTGTCCGGCAGCGCTCTTGCGCGCCTCTTCTTCGCGCAACTCCCGGCGCAGCACCTTGCCGACATTACTCTTGGGCAATTCGGAGCGGAACTCGACCATTTTCGGTACTTTGTAACCAGTCAGCTCCTGCCGGGCGAACTCGCGCACTGCCGCTTCAGTCAGCGACGGGTCGCGTGCGACCACGAACACCTTCACCACCTCGCCGGAATGTTCATCCGGCACGCCGATGACGGCACACTCGACGATGCCCGGGTGCCGGCTGATGACATCCTCGACTTCGCCGGGGAAGACCTTGAAGCCCGAGACGGTTATCAGATCTTTCTTGCGATCAACGATCTTGAGGTAGCCATCCTCACGGACCACTGCAATATCGCCGGTTTTGAGCCACCCTTCAGCATCCAGCACCTTGCGGGTTTCGTCGTCGCGGTTCCAGTACCCCAGCATCACCTGCGGACCACGTACACAAAGTTCGCCCGGCTCATTGATCGGTACGTCATTGCCATCATCATCGATCAGCCGCACTTCGGTTGAGGAGAGCGCGATGCCGATGGTGCCAAGCTGGTTATTATTGCCGGGGTTTACCGATACCACCGGCGACGCCTCGGTCAGACCGTAGCCTTCGAACACCGGCTGTCCCGTGCACTCCTGCCACCGGCGGGCGGCACCAGAGGTGAGCGCCATGCCCCCCGAAATAGTCACCTTGAGATGACTGAAATCGAGTGCCCGGAAACCCTCGTGATTGCACAGCGCGACAAACAGAGTGTTGAGACCACTGAGGCCGGTGAACGGCCACTTCTTCATATCCTTCACCATCGCGTTCAGATCGCGCGGATTGGGAATCAGCACCGAGTGGTTGCCGCTGGTCAGCATGATCATGCTGAGGATGAAGGAGTAGATGTGATACAGCGGCAGTGGCGCAATGAAGGTTTCCTGACCCGGGCGGATGCCATAGGTGGCAAACATTTCCTCGCCCTGCAGGGTGTTGGCCATCAGGTTACGATGCGACAGCATGGCCCCCTTGGCTACACCCGTGGTACCACCGGTGTATTGCAGCACTGCGAGTTCGTTGGGCTCGGGGTCGGCCTGCCGCAGCTGGCCGGGATCACCCTGCCGGATCACATCGGTGTAGCGAACCGCACCCGGAATATCGAACGGCGGCACCATCTTTTTGATGCGGCGCGCAGCGAAGTTGATGACAGCCCGCCTGAGCGGTGGGTGCAGATCGGCAACCTCGGTAACGATCACCACCTTCACCCCGGTTCTGGGCAGGATCGACGCCGCTACATGGGCGACGTTGGCCAGCACCACCAGCGCCTTGACGCCGGCATCGTTGAACTGATGTTCGGCCTCGGCCGCGCTGTAGAGCGGGTTAGTATTGACCACCACCAGACCAGCGCGCAGGGCACCAAAGAGGGCGACGGGATACTGAACGATGTTGGGCAGCTGCAGCGCGATACGGTCACCGGGCTTGAGATCCGGCTGCGACTGCAGCCAGGCGGCAAAGCCGGCGGAATAGCGATCGAGTTCGGCGAAGGTGAGCGTTCTGCCGAGACTGGTAAAGGCCGGCCGCTCCGCAAACCGTGCAACTGCCTCGCCAAACATCGCCAGCAGATTGCGATAGCGATCGACATCGATGGTCTGCGCGACACCTGCCTGGTCCCGCGCCTGCGCTACGCGCCGCGCAATTTCTGTTGATGGCATATTGAACTCCGCTCCCTCGTGCGCGAGCGATCCACGGGTGATCGCGTCCTGCAACAAACAGATATTGCTATGTATCTGAAGTTGAGACGGTGACCGCGAGCCACCGTTCCACGGCCATCTCAGCTGGCAACGGCTTCCTGCTGGCGGAACTGGTCCGGATCCAGGAACTGCAGATCAACCACCAGTTCGCCGGGGTAACCAGTATGCACGGCCGCCCCCATGGCATTGAGATGACCCGCCTGCATGCCAATCGCCGGCGGCATGAACATCGTCTGCGTGCCGTCTTCGGTGGCCAGCGTTCTGACTGGCTTCTCTTCTTTGAGAATGGTCGCAAAATTGGTCACCAGCACGCCCGTGAGTTTACGCAGCAGCGAAAAATTGAGCGGGCCCCGCAGTTCGGAGCGATCCAGTCGCATGGTGACATCGACCGAAGTGCCATCTTCCATCTGCCACTTGGTCAGGAAGATGCGCTTGCCCTCCTCCAGGGCGCGGAAGCGCTGCTTGGCCTCGACGCGCGGGCAATCGTGAAAGCTCTTGACCAGAATGGTCGCCAGCACATTGAGCAATACAGTTTCTGAAACTTGCTGGGTCTGATAGGAACGGGAAGACATCGTTATCGTTCTCGGCCAGGTAAAAAAACGGCGAGCGTCTCTGGAAAAACGGCTCAGCGGCAGTCTAAAGCACCATTTTGGGCAAAGCCAGCCACTGCGATCAGCGCCCGGTCTGCCTTTGGACAAAATGTCACTCCTTTGCCATTCTTCAAACGTTTCTGCTGTACCACCGCGTTCAGCAACCCTCCTCATCGATTTGATTGCAGGGACGAACCGGCCGGCCCCGGCGGGCGTCAAGGTAGATACGAGGTTGTAGATTTCCATGATTTTCCGAGCTTTTTCACCCCTGACACTGGCGGCGGCGCTGCTGTTTTCGATGCCCGCACTCGCTCAGGGGAACGACGCCAGCGTCAGCGCCCTGCGCGCCACCCTCGCTGATCTGAGCCAGGAGCAACGCGCGCTCGAGGTCGAGCTGGCGACTAAACGGGAGCAGCTCGTCGCGCTGAGGAACCGTCCATCGGCGGAACAGGCCGAGCTGCTCGAAGCAGAAGCCGCCGTGCGTCAGGCCCGCAGTGAACTGGCTGCCAACCCCGCCCCCGACGTGCAGGCCCGCCTCAACAATGCCGAATTCAAACTGACGCTGGCCGAACGCAAATGGAGCAAAAGCAACGCAGAGGCTGCGGCCCTCGCGGAAGTGATCGCAGCGCTGGAAAGGCGGCTGAGCGAGCAGAAAGCGGCAGAGCAGCGCACCCGGCAGCAACTCGCTGCCGCTGAACGCAGCGTGCAGGACCGTCTGGTCCGGGAGCGGGCTGAGCGGGAGAGGAAAGAGCGCGAACTGGAGCTGACCCGCCGCGAAGCGGAAGCAGCACAGGCGGAAATCGAACGGCTGAAAGCCCTGCTGGCGGAACGCGAAGCCGCGAGTCAGACAGAAGCAGGGGAAGCCGCTGGTGAGGAGGCCGTCGCTGCCGCCGAACCCGCAGCCACGACGCGGAGCTCAGCCACCATCGAACCGTCGGCCCGGCCTGCTGACCAGGCACCGCCTGCCGCTGATGGGCTGGCACGGCTGGCCACTCAGAGCGAGGTGCTGACCGAACTGCGCCGGCTGCAGGCGGCCGTCGCTCAGGCGGAGGGTCGTGAACGGCTGGTCAACGACGTGCTCTGGGCCAAACGGTTCGACGGCGATCGCGAAGTCGACAAGATCCGGGTATCGCTGCGTGCACTCGGCAATGGTCAGTTCCGCGGCCAGGAGCAGCTGCCGGCGGGTGACTACCGGCTGGTGGTTGGCTTTGATGAATGGCCGCTGACACTCTCCGGCCACGAAGCAGCAGCGGCGCAGGTCTTCCTCCTCGACCGCAGCAGTGATGCTTCACGACTGGTGCTCTACAGCGAACAGCTGGAGCATCGGTAATCAGTCGGTCCGGCGCCGTCCCGGCTCGGGTCGTGGCCGGACCGCCAGCAAGTGGCGGGTGAACGGATGGGACGGAGCGGTGAACAGCTGCTCCGTCGGTGCCACCTCCAGCAGCTGGCCACTTTTCATGACCGCGACGCGATCAGCCAGATAGCGTACGACTGCCAGGTCGTGAGCGATAAACAGCATCGCCAGCCCCATCTCGCGCCGCAAATCCGCCAGCAGGTTGATCACCTGCGCCTGCACCGACACATCCAGCGCCGATGTAGGCTCGTCACACACCAGCATCTCCGGCTCGGTAATCAGCGCCCGCGCAATGCCGATACGCTGCCGCTGGCCGCCCGAGAACTCGTGCGGATAGCGCCCTGCCATGCTGGCCGCCAGCCCTACCCGCTCCAGCCACTCCCGCACGCGCGGCGCGGGATCACCCCGCCAGCCCTGCAGGCGCAGCGGTTCGGCCAGACTTTCCCCGATGGTCAGGCGTGGATTGAGGGTCGCGTAGGGATCCTGAAAAACCATCTGCATGCTGCGCGCGTAGCGCTGAAAGTCGGCGCGCCGATAGCGCCGTGGCAAGGTTTCGCCCCGAAAACGCACCTCCCCGGCGCTCTTCTCCTCCAGCCCCAGCACCATGCGGCCGAGGGTCGATTTGCCTGATCCGCTCTCGCCCACCAGTCCCAGCACTTCGCCGCGCGCCAGCGTGAACGACACGTTGTCCACCGCCAGCAGTGAACTGCCCCCCGGCAGACGATAGCGCCGGGTCAGGCCAGTGATCTCCAGCAACGGCTCGCTCATGATTCGCTTCCCTGCTGCTCAGCGAGTGGCGGCACCGCCCCGCTGCCCACTACCGCCGGGTGTCGCAGCCAGCAGAGCGCGCGCTGTGTGGCTGAGATTTCGACCCGCGGAACGGCTGCCGTGGCACACAGTCGCAGCGCGGCCGGACAGCGATCGTAGAAGGCGCAGCCAGCCGGCGGCTGCAGCAGATCAGGGGGCGTGCCGGCGATGGCCGACAATGGTCCCGCCCCTTCATGCCGCTCCGGCAGCGACTGCAGCAGGCCGGCGGTGTACGGGTGGGCGGGCTGCGCGAACAGGGCATCGACCGGCGCCTGTTCCACGATCTGGCCGGCGTACATCACTGCAACCCGCTGCGCGATCTCCGCCACAATGGCGAGATCATGTGTGATCAGCAGGATCGCCAGCCCGGTTTCTGTCTGCAGCTCCCGCAACAGCTCGAGCAGGCCGACCTGCACTGAGACGTCAAGTGCGGTGGTGGGCTCATCGGCAATCAGCAGCTCCGGGCCGCACGCCAGCGCCATGGCGATCATGGCCCGCTGCAGCATGCCGCCGGAGAACTGAAACGGATATTGCTGCGCCCGCGTGGCCGCATCGGGAATCCGCATGCGGTCGAGCAGCGCCACCGCGCGCCGGTGGGCATGGTCCCAGTCGAGATGGCGATGGTGGACCAGGCTCTCCGCAATCTGCTCGCCAATGCGCATGGTGGGGTTGAAGGCCGACATCGGGTTCTGGAACACCATGCCAATGCGGCGACCACGCACTTCGCGCCAGCCACTTTCAGTGAGATTGTCGAGCCGATAACCGCTGAGGCGCACCGCGCCGGCTGCCACGCTGCCGCCCACCGGCAGCAGGCCCATCACCGCCAGCGCCGTCATGCTCTTGCCGCAGCCCGACTCGCCAACGATCGCCAGCGTCTCGCCCGCCTCGAGCTGCAGATCGATGCCGCGCACCGGCTGCACGATGCCTGCCGCCGTGCGGATATGGACATGCAGTGCCTCGATCGACAGCAGCGGTTCGTGCAGCGACATCAGTCGCGCTCCTTCATATCCAGCGCATCGCGCAACGCGTCGCCCAGCACGTTGAACGCCAGTACGGTGACACTGATACAGGCGGCCGGCCACAGCAGCTCGGACGGATGCGAGAACAGCACGCGGATGCCATCGTTGCTCATCGAGCCCCAGGAGGGCGTCGGCGGCGTCACGCCCATGCCGATGAACGAGAGAAATGCTTCAGTAAAGATCACCGAGGGAATCGCAAAGGTCATCGCCACCAGCACCACCGCCAGCACATTGGGCAGCATGTGTCGCGTGATGATGTAGAAATTGCCGGCGCCTGCCAGGCGCGCCGCCGCCACGTAAGGTTCCTCTCGCAACTGCAGCACCTGACCTCGCACCAGGCGCGCCGACGCTGGCCAGCTCAGTAACACCAGCGCCACCACCATCGGCAGGATGCCGCTCTCGCCCGGACCGATTCCAAAGCCGATACGCAGCAGGATGATGAAGAGCAGCGACGGTAAGGCAACGACGAAATCAGCAAAGCGCATCATCCAGTCGTCCACGCGTCCGCCGATAAAGCCGGCGGTCGCGCCGTAGAGCGTGCCCAGCGTCACGAACAACAGCGGCGCCGTGATGCCGATAAACAGTGAAGTGCGAGCGCCGTGCAACAGCCGCGACAGCAGATCGCGCCCCAGATAGTCGGTTCCCAGCGGGTGCGCCGGGAGCTCCACCGTACGATCAACCCACTGCGCCGGATCGGCGTCAGCGGGAACAAAGTCCTGCAACTGAGCCTCCAGCCAGCCGATCGCCTGCACCGGCCGCACCTGCAACGTGGCGACCTCGGCCGCCTCGTCGACGCCGTCGCTGGCCACCACCGAATAGTAGTAACGGCGCGTTGAGAGCTGCAGGCGATCCTCGTACCACGGCTGTCTGGCGTCGACGATCCCCAGCGGCAGGCCGAGGTCGGAACGGCTGCGCGGGGCGCGGGTATGGCGATAGATGTGGTAGCTGGCGGCACCGGCCACCGGTTGCCAGCGCAGTCGCACCCACTCCGTATTGGCCGCCACCGCCTTCAGACCCACTGGTGCCGACAGCATGGCTGCGGACAGCGACTCTCCGGCTACCGTGGCGAGCTGCTCACTCTGCGGCGGCCACATGCCGGCATCGGACAGGCCGTCAGCCACAAGCAGCGCGGTCTGGGCCGGCAGCGGTCCACGCGAGCTGAGTCCCAGCAGCTGGCGGGCCGGATCCTCCGGCCACAGCCAGGGGCCGGTCAGCGTCGCGATCACCAGCAGCACCACCACCGCACCAGCAACCACTGCGCGCGCATCGCGGGCCAGCCGACGGCCCACTTGCTGCCAGTAGGAGCGCGGTGGCCGTGCGCTCACCTCCAGCAGCGCACCGCGTTCGGCTGGCTCCAGCAGCGCCGGGGCGATCGAAGGCAGCGACTTCATTATTTGCCCACCCGTATGCGCGGATCGATCAGCCCGTAGAGGATGTCGACCAGCATTACCATCAGCACCAGAAAAGCACCGTAAAACACCGTGGTGCCCATGATCACGGTGTAGTCGAGCTGCTGCACCGCCTGCACGAAGTATCGGCCGAGACCAGGAATGGAAAAAATCAACTCCACCACGAAGCCACCGGTCGTCACCGCAGCGATTGCCGGCCCCAGCACCGTCACCACCGGCAGCAGCGCGTTGCGCATGTGGTGGAAGACAAAGATGCGCAGCGATCCCAGCCCTTTGGCACGCGCGGTGCGCAGATAATCGGCCTGCGCCACTTCCAGCATTGAGGAACGCATCAGCCGCGTCATGTAGGCCATGGTGCCGAGCCCCAGCACCACCGCCGGCACGATCAGATGGCGCCAGCTGCCCCAGCCGGCCACCGGCAGCACTGTGAAGCCGGCTGCCTTGTTCAGAGAAAGAATGCCCCACTGCGCCAGCGCTGCCAGCACGAAGCTGGGCACGGAGATCGCGAAAATGACGCTCAGCATGATGGTGCGGTCTGGCCAGCGATCCCGGAACTGGGCCGACAGTGCCCCGAACAGCAGTGCGCCCAGCGTAGCAATCACCAGCGCCACCACCCCGAGCAGCGCGGAGACAGGGAAATGCTCGCGGATGATGTCGTTGACGCGCCGGTTCTGCTGGGTGAACGAGATGCCGAAATCGCCCGTCGCCATGTTCCGCAGAAAGATGCCGTACTGCGTCAGCACCGGCTGGTCGAGGCCGTAGCGCGCCTCGAGGTGGCGCCGGATTTCCGGGTTCACAGCCTTCTCATTGCTTAGCGGATCGCCGGGCACCGCGTGCATCACGAAGAATGTGGCGGTGGCGATGAACCAGATGGTAATCAGGCTCGACAGCAGCCGTCGCAACAGGAAGCCGGTCAACTACTCGTCCTCCCCGGCCACATATGCATAGCGGAGATTGGGATCGCCGCCGAAAATAGCGCGCACCACGCCGCGCAGTTGCGGATGCTGCAGATAGACATTGCCACTCTCGTACAGCGGCAGCACCGGCACATCCTCCATCAGCAGTCGCTGCATCTCCGCGAACGCCCGCATCCGCTGTTCCGGGTCCGGACTAGTGGCAGCGATCTCGACCCAGCGGTCATACTCCGGATTGCGGTAACGGCCGCGATTGTTTTCGTTCCAGCTGGCAAACAGATCGCCGAAGGTCATCGGATCGTCGTAGTCTGGCCCCCAGCCAGCGGCGACGATATCGAAATCGCCACGGCTCATCTTGTCGAGCCGCTGCTTGGCGGTCTGCCGGTCCAGACGGACATCCAGTCCCAGCCCGCGCGCGAACAGCTGCTGGAAATACTCCGCCTCCTTGTTGGCCCGCGGACCGTCGCCCACCAGCATCACCAGTGGTGGAATCCGCTCCAGCCCCAGCTCCTGTCGGGCAAGTTCCAGATAGTGGCGCGCCAGGCCCAGCCCTCGCTCCGGCCGGGGTGCGGGATATTCCGTGCGGAACGGCAGCTCCACACCCTTCACCGTGGTCGGGAAAATCGAATCCGAAGGCAGATTACCCGGCAACCCCACCACCTTGTTCACCAGCACAGCTGGATCGAGGATCGCCTGGATCGCCTTGCGCAGGTTGCGATTGGTGGTAATCCGACCTTCGCGCAGATTGAACTGCAGATAATAGATTGAGCCGGTCAGAAACAGCTTGGGGGTGAACCCGAGCCGCACGGCATCCCGCAGGGTTTCGGTTTCCAGCGGCGCCAGCGCAATGGACCCCGCCTGGTAGAGGTTGAAGATCGCGGTGGTGTCGGTGGTGATATAGGGAATATCGATTTCGTACAGGCCGACATGATCGCGCCCCCAGTAGTGTCCGTTGCGACGCAGGCGCAGGTGCGCACCGTGTACCCAGCGCTGCAGCACAAAGGGGCCGTTATAAAGCAGGTCGTCAGCATCAGCGGCGTAACGCTCGCCCCGGCTCTCGTAGAAATCCTGCCGGATGGGGTAGTAGGTAAAGAATGCGGTCAGTCCCAGAAAATAGGGTGTTGGCCGCTCAAACGTCACCTCCAGCCGGAAGTCGCCCCGGGCTTCCACTCCCAGCGCCGTCACCGGCAGCTCGCCGCGGTTGATGCGCTCGGCGTTCCGGACCGGATAGAGCGCCGAGGCGTACTGACTCGCTGTTTTCGGATCGACCGCGGTCCGCCAGGCAAACACGAAATCGTGAGCCGTGACCGGCTTGCCGTCGCTCCAGCGCGCGTTGCGACGCAGCCAGAAAGTAGCGCCGTCCTGACGCAGCTCCCAGCGCTCGGCGACACCCGGCGACAGCTCATTACTGGCGTCATAGGTCAGCAGCCCTTCCATCACATGCGACAGGACAAAACTGCTGATCTGGTCGGTAGTGACCGTGCTATTGAGGTTAGGCGGCTCGGAACTGAGCGTCAGACGAATGCGCTGCCGCTCGTGGTCAACAGCGCCGTCTGCCAGCACGGCCAGCGGCAACAGCAGCAATGACAAGCGAAACAATGCGGCAAGCAAATCGGACATGGGTTCTGCCAGATAAACGTCGGCGCATGCTAGCACAGCACATCCGGAGCTCAATAAGTCCGTGCTGACAGCCCCGCAGGAATCTGGCCTGCAGGCGAATCAGCGGCGAGCCGGTAGAATGCCGCTTTCTCAGCTGAACGAGTCACACCCTGCAGATGTCGAGCGACACCAACCCCTATGCCCTGCCCCGCCCCCAGCTGACCTGGGAGGCCGATGGTGCGCCGCGCTCGGAAGCATTCGGCGATATCTACTTTTCCCGCGCTGGCGGCGCCGACGAAACCGATTACGTGTTCCTGCAGCAGAACCGGCTGCGCGAGCGCTGGCAGGCACTGGACCCGAGCGACGCCGGCACTTTCACCATCACTGAAACGGGCTTCGGCACTGGTCTCAATTTTCTCGCTGCCGCTGCCCTCTGGCTGACGACCGCTCCCCCCGGCTGGCGCCTGCACTTCGTGTCGGTCGAACAGTTTCCGCTGAATCGCGCTGAGCTGACGCAGGCACTGACGGCCTGGCCGCAATACCGCGAGCTGGCTGCAGAACTGGTGGCGGTCTATCCGCCATTGCTGGCCGGCTTCCACCGGCGCGTCCTGGCTGATGGCCGCATCCACCTGCAGCTGCTGTTCGGCGATGCCAACGACTGTCTGCCGCAGCTGCTCGACGGGCTGGCTGACCTCGACAGTGGCTGGGCCGCCGATGCCTGGTTTCTCGACGGTTTTGCCCCGGCGCGTAACCCGACGCTCTGGAGCTCGCAGGTACTGGCGTGTGTCGGCCGGCTCAGCGCGGCCGGCACCACGGTAGCGACCTTTACCGCCGCAGGCAATGTACGGCGCGGCTTGCAACAGGCCGGCTTCGTCGTCCAGAAAGTACCGGGCTACGCCGGCAAACGGGAAATGGTGCGCGGCGTACACAGCGGCGAACCCCCAGCGCTGCCAGCCGACCTGCCGGCGCCCCGGCCGCTCGACTACTGGGCCTGGCCGCCAGCCGCACGGGCGCGGCAGCCGGTGATCGTGATCGGCGGCGGTCTGGCCGGCACCAGCACCGCGCGCGCCCTGGCCGAGCGCGGCTTCGCTGTCACTCTGCTCGACGCAGCGCCAACGCTGGCCGCTGGCGCCTCGGGCAACCCGCGCGGCGTGGTTTACACGAAGTTGTCACATCAGGCGGGCACCGTCGCCCGTTTTGCACTTACCAGCTGGCTGCATGCGCTGGCGCACTATCGTCGCGGCTTTGCGCACGACTGGTGGCCAGCAGCCAGCGGCGACTTCTGTGGCGTCCTGCAGCTGACTGACGCCGCAACCCGCGACCGGTTGCAGGCAGTATTCCACGATCAGCCGTGGGTGGAATTTCCCGATCCTGCGGCGACGTCTGCCCGCGCTGGCGTTGCTACAGACCAGCCGGCGCTGTTCTTCCCCGAAGCGGGCTGGCTGGCGCCGGCCGCGATCTGTGCCGGTTATGTCGATCACCCGCTGATCACGGTGCACTGCAATACGCCCGCACAGACGCTGCAACAACAGGGGTCGGGCTGGCGGGTAACGACGCCGGCCGGCACATTCGAAGCCGGCATTGTGGTGATCGCTACTGCCCATGCGTCGCTCCGACTGGCGCCCTGCGACGCACTGCCGCTGAAATCGATTCGTGGGCAGATCACGCTGCTGCCGCCCGCCGCGCTCCGCGCCACGCCGCGCACCGTTATCTGCCACGACGGCTATCTGGCACCGCTTGCCGACGGAGGCGTTTGCATCGGTGCCACCTTCGATCTGCGCGATGACGACCCGCAGCCCCGTGCGGCCAGCGATGCTGCCAACATCGCGGCACTCAACCGCGCGCTGCCGGACCTGCTGACAGAGGAGACCGCTGCAGCAGGGTCTGCAGCCGTCACCACCGCGTCCCGGGTGGGCTTCCGCTGCACCACGCCCGATTACCTGCCGCTGGTCGGTGCCATGCCCGACATTGCACAGATGCAGGCACAGTTCACTGCACTCCGCGGCCAGCAACCAGCGGCAGACGCAGCTGGCGCCTGGTTGCCTGGTCTGTATGTCAACGTCGGCCACGGCTCCAAAGGGCTCAGCTCAACGCCACTCTGCGCCGAGCTGCTGGCCGCAATCATCAGTGGTGAGGTGCGACCGCTGCCCACCGACCTGATGCAGGCGCTCAGCCCCGCGCGCTTTGCACTTCGCGACCTGATTCGTGGGCGGCGCTGATATGGTGGACAGGAACTGGCGGGCGCTGCCGGTGCTCACGTTCTGCCTGGCTCTGCTTTTCTGGCTGGCGATACCGGCTCGTGCCAGCACCGCCACCCTGGTGGAGTGGGAGCTGGTGAAACGCTGGCCGCACCGCAGCGGCGCCTTTACGCAGGGGCTGCTCTGGGATGGCGATACGCTACTGGAAAGCAGTGGTCTCTACGGCCGCTCCTGGCTGGGACGCTGGCGCCCCGACGATACCGCTCCGCCACAGCGGGTGCGTCTGTCACGCCGCTATTTCGCGGAAGGGCTGACGCGTCTCGACGACCATCTCTATCTCCTCACCTGGCGCGAAGGTCGGGCGCTGGTGTTCGACGCCCAGACGCTGGAACAGATCGACAGTCACCGCTACCGGGGCGAAGGCTGGGGCCTTACGGACGATGGCGAACGGCTGATCATGAGCGATGGCAGTGCCACGCTGCGTTTTGTCGACCCCGAAAATTTCTCCGAGCTGGCCCGGCTGCAGATCACCGACGGCGGCAACCCGGTCACCCAGCTCAACGAACTCGAATGGATTCCGGCCGCTGCGCCGCTGGCGCCGGGCGCACCGCGCATTCTGGCCAATCGCTGGCAGACCGAAGAAATCGTCGTGATCGACCCCGCGAGCGGTAACGTCACTGGCCGCCTCGATCTGCGCGACCTCTACCCCGTCAGGGAGCGCCGACCAGGTGACGATGTGCTCAACGGTATCGCCTACGATCCCCGCGATGCCACCCTGTGGGTCACCGGCAAGCACTGGCCGTGGCTCTACCAGCTGCGATTGCCTGCGCCGCTGCCATGAGCGCCGGGTCATGAACCTCCGCCCTGACGGCAGCAGCGCAACCTCCCCCGCTGCCCACGGTCTACCCCACTCCGGCCGACATTACCCCCGCCGTGCTGTCGGCGTTACAATCGGGTCAGATTTGGCGTCCGGCTGCGCTGCGAGCCAGCACGACGCTTCCAGTTTCAAACGCATGAGGGAAACACGTGACCGCTAAACCGACCGTTTTGCATCCTGCTTTCGAATGGCTGCGCAGCCAGCATCTGGAATCGCTCAACATCACGGTCGAAGAGTACCGGCATCGCAAGACTGGCGCGGTCCACTATCACCTGGCCGCCGACTACGACGAAAACGTGTTCCTGGTAGCGCTGCGCACCGTGCCGATGGATTCGACCGGGGTGGCACACATCCTCGAGCACACCGCGCTGTGCGGCAGCGAGCGGTTTCCGGTACGCGATCCGTTCTTCATGATGCTGCGGCGCTCGCTGAACACCTTCATGAACGCTTTTACCAGCTCGGACTGGACGGCGTATCCATTCGCCAGTCAGAACCGCAAGGATTTCCAGAACCTGCTCGAGGTGTATCTCGACGCGGTGTTCTTCTCGCGGCTCGATCCGCTCGACTTCGCCCAGGAAGGTCACCGGGTGGAGTTCGCCAGACCGGACGACCCGACCAGTGAACTGGTCTACAAAGGGGTCGTATTCAACGAGATGAAGGGCGCAATGAGCTCGGTGCCGAGCCAGCTCTGGCATACGCTCTGTAAATACCTGTTCCCGACCACTACCTACCACTACAACAGCGGCGGTGATCCGGAGCATATTCCCGACCTCACCTACGAGCAACTGCAGCGTTTCTACAAAACGCACTACCACCCCAGCAACGCCATTTTCATGACCTTTGGCGACATTCCGGCGCACGAGCATCACGCGCGCTTCGAAGAGCTGGCGCTGAGCCGCTTCGAGCCACTCAATGTGAACATCGCCGTACCCGACGAAAAGCGCTATCACGCTCCCGTCCGCGTTGAAGAGTTCTACCCGCTCGATGAAGAGGGTGATCTGGACGGCAAGTCTCATATCGTGATCAGCTGGCTGCTCGGCAAAAGCGCCAATCTCGAGGATCTGCTGGAGGCACAGCTGCTGTCGTCGGTACTGCTCGACAACAGTTCATCGCCGCTGCAGCACCTGCTGGAGACCACCGAGCTGGGCAGCGCGCCGAGCCCGCTCTGCGGCCTGGAAGATTCGATGCGCGAGCTGGTGTTCGCCTGCGGCGTCGAGGGCAGCGATCCCGAGCACGCGGCCGCGCTGGAAGAGGCGGTGCTGGGCGTGATCCGCCAGGTCGCCGAGGAAGGTGTTTCTCAGGAGCGGCTGGAAGCGGTACTGCACCAGCTCGAGCTGCATCAGCGCGAGATTGGGGGCGACAGCTACCCATACGGCCTGCAGCTGATACTCAATGCTCTTGCCAGCGCCACCCATCGCGGCGACCCGATGGCCGTTCTCGATCTGGAGCCGGTACTGGCGCAGCTGCGCGAGGCGATCAAAGATCCCGACTACATCAAGCGACTGGCGCGCGAGCTGCTGCTCGACAACCCGCACCGCGTCACGCTGATCCTGAAGCCCGATCGCGACATCTCCGCACGCCGCGAAATGGCCGAAAAGCAGCGGCTGGCAGCTCTGCAGGCAGAACTCGACGACGAGCAGAAACAACGGATCGTGGCGCAGGCCGCCGCGCTCGAAAAACGCCAGACGGAAAAGCACGACGAATCGATCCTGCCCAAGGTGACACTGGCCGACGTCAAACCCGACATTCATATCCTGCCGTCGGAAAAGGTTCAGCTCGGGGTGCTGCCCACCACGCAGTACGCACAGGGCACCAATGGCCTGGTCTATCAGCAGCTGTTCATCGAACTGCCGGCGCTCGAGCCGGAGCTGCTGGAACTGCTGCCTTATTACACGCAGGCGCTGACCGAAGTGGGCGCCGGCGAGCGTGACTATCTCGCGACCCAGGAGTGGCAGTCAGCCGTCTGCGGCTCGATCACTGCCTATACCGCCATGCGCGGTGCAATTGATGACGAGCAGCGTTTGATGGCTTATCTGGTGCTCTCCTCGAAAGCGCTGGTAAGAAACATCGCCGGGCAGACCGAGCTGATGAAGAGCACGCTCGAGAGTCCACGCTGGGACGAGCTCGACCGCCTGCACGAACTGCTGTCCCAGCAGCGCGCGCGGCGCGAGCAGAGCATCACCGGCAACGGACACGGTTACGCGATGAACGCCGCCTGTGCCGGCATGAGCCCGGTCGCCCGTCTGTCACATGAGCTCAACGGCCTGGCCGGACTGCAGCGGATCCGCGCGCTGGACGACCAGCTTGAAGAAGCTGCCGCTCGCGCCGACTATGCTGAGCGTCTGGCACGGCTGCACCAGCGCGTCTGCGGTGGCGCACGTCAGCTGCTGCTGGTCGCCGATCACGAGGAACTGCCGGCGCTGCGCGACATCATCAGCCGCACCTGGGAAACCACCACCCTGCCGACCGGCACCGACCGGCTCGACAGCGAACCGGTGCGTTTCAGTGTGCAGCAGATCTGGCAGACCAACACCCAGGTCAACTTCTGCGCCCGAGCCTATCCGACCGTGCCAGTCGATCATCCGGATGCAGCACCTCTCACCGTGCTGGGCGGATTCCTGCGCAACGGATACCTCCACCGGGCGATCCGCGAGCAAGGCGGTGCCTATGGCGGCGGCGCCAGTCAGGACTCCAATGTCGCGGCGTTCCGCTTCTTCTCTTACCGCGATCCGCGCCTTGGCGAGACGCTGGCCGACTTCGATGCTGCGCTGGACTGGCTGCGCAACAGCGATCACGACAGCGAGCAGCTTGAACAGGCAATTCTTGGCGTCATCGGCAGTCTCGACAAACCCGGTTCACCGGCAGGCGAAGCGAAACAGCAGTTCCAGAATGAACTGTTCGGCCGCACCGCGGAACAGCGGCGCCGCTTCCGCCAGCGTATCCTGGCGGTGCAGCTCGAGGATCTGAAGCGGGTGGCCGACACCTATCTGCGCCCGGAGCTGGCGAGCAGTGCCGTGATCACTAACGAAGCGGGACGCAAAGCATGCGAGGCAGCTGGTTCGCAGGCGTGGGAAGCGATCGTTCTCTGACACGATTGCTTCCTTGCCGGCGGTTTTGGTGCTGAAGCCCGGCAGCTGCCACCGGGCTCAGCTCAGGCAGTCGCCGGCAGCGGACGCGCCCGCTGCCAGACCGGCACCAGCAGCAGAAACGCCAGCCAGGCTGCGGCCGTTGCCACCACGAATGTGACCGGCAGGCCGGTGCCCAGCAGACCAAAGAACAGCGGCGCGGCCGCCGCCGATCCCAGCCCCTGCAGCTGATTAACGAGCCCTGCCGCTGTGCCCGCCTGGGCCGGGCTTTCAACCAGCCGCGGCAGCAGCGCGAACACCAGCGCAATACACCCACCACCCGCCAGCTGCAGCAGCAATACACCGGCCGCAATAATCAGTAACGGCATACCCGGCGCGAAGGTGGCTACCGCACTGACCCACGCCAGCCCCGCAATCAGCAGCGCCACCGATCGCGGTGACAGTCCGCGCGTCAGTAGTACGCCGGTGCCCAGCGAGCCGAGGATGCCGGCCAGACTGCTGATCGCCAGCAGCGGGGCGACGGTGGACGGCGCCAGCTCATGGAAGCGCTCAAGGAACATCGGCAGGACGGTCACCACGCCAAACGCTACCAGCACGCCGCAAGCGAACGCCAGCCCCAGCCGCAGCACCCGCATATTGCGCAATACCCGGGCGCTGCTTTCGCGCGGCAGCCCCGGCTGAGCCGAGCCCCGTACATTGGGCACCAGAAATGCCGATGCAATCAGCACTGCCAGTAATGTGGCATGCAGTCCGAAGCCCATCTGCCATCCCGCACTGCCGGCAAAGCGCGCCACGATCAGCATGCCCGCAGCGAGGCCGACCGGCGCAACCGTCGACCAGAACGCCAGCGCACGAACCTGACGATTGCCCTCGGTGGTGATCATGATCAGCACCTGAGCCGCAGTCAGTACCGCAATAAATGAAATTCCCGTTATCAGCAGTCCCAGCTGCAGCCACAGCAGACTGGTCGCAAACGTGCTGGTGAGACTGGCGAGAAAGATGGCCGATGCGCTGATGACCAGCATCCGCCGGGCGCCCAGCCGATCGATCAGCCACCCCATCAGCACGCCGATGAACACCGCGGGCAGGCTCAGAAACATGATGGTGAGCCCGACCACTTCGGGCGTCAGATTCCAGGTGCGGGCGATGTCTCCCGCCAGCGGACCGATCATGCCTACGGGCGAAATCGCCAGCATGCCAAACAGATAGAGATGAAATATGGAGGCCCAGCTTCCTGCACGCACGTTGATTCCTCACGTTATTCGAGTTATGAGTGGAGTTGTACCGCAACCACACTTTACCTGATGTTAATTTTTATCCATACAAAAAAGGGTGCGGAGAACGCGGATCAGACGGCAGCGCTTATGGTGCACACTCGCGGCCAGACACTGCCGCCAGACACAATAACCGGCTCCAGCGGAACAGGAGGGAAAACTCCAGGGTCGTAAGGCTATCTCTGAACAACAAAAA
>JAJUJZ010000128.1 GCA_029265075.1 Gammaproteobacteria bacterium
CCACCCCATCAGCGCGGCGCCGGCGCTACCCGCATGACTTCTTCAATCGTGGTTTGACCCGCCGCGACTTTCTGGGCACCCGACAGCCGCAGGGTGCGCATCCCCTCCTTCATTGCCTGTCGCCGCAGCGGGTCGAGACCAACCCCATCGTCGACCAGCGCCTGCACCGGCTCGCTCATGGTGAGGATTTCGTAAATACCCTGACGTCCGTGATAGCCGGTGTTGCGGCACTCAAGACAGCCCTGCGGATGAAAGCCCTGCGCTGGGACGGTGACTTTCCACGGCGTTACCAGCTGTTGCCAGGCGCTGTCATCGACCGGCCCCGGCTGCTTGCAATGCGGACACAGCGTGCGCACCAGCCGTTGTGCCATCACCCCCAGCACGGTTGCCTTGATGAGATAGGCGGGCACGCCGAGTTCGAGCAGCCGGGTTAGTGCCGACGGCGCGTCGTTGGTGTGCAGTGTGGAGAGCACGAGGTGACCGGTCAGCGCTGCCTGAATGGCCATTTCTGCCGTTTCCAGGTCGCGAATTTCGCCGATCATGATGATATCGGGGTCCTGCCGCAGCAGCGCCCGCACGCCACTGGCGAAGTCGAGGTCGATGTTGTGCTGCACCTGCATCTGGTTAAAGCTGTCTTCCACCATCTCGATCGGGTCTTCGATGGTGCAGACGTTTACTTCGGGCGTCGCCAGCTGCTTGAGACTGGAATAGAGCGTGGTGGTCTTGCCGGAGCCGGTGGGGCCAGTCACCAGCACAATGCCGTGCGGCCGGCTGATCATGCTGGTCCAGCGTTTGTAATCCTCGTTGGCCAGACCGAGCTGCTCGAAACTGCGCAGCAGCACGTCGGGGTCGAAGATCCGCATCACCAGCTTCTCGCCGAAGGCGGTCGGCAGCGTGGCAAGACGCAGTTCGACTTCGTTGCCATCGGGATTGACGGTTTTAAGGCGGCCATCCTGCGGACGCCGCTTCTCGGCCACATTCATGCGGCCGAGGATCTTCACGCGGGCGATGACCGCCAGCGCCACTTGCAGCGGCAGTTCATAGACGTTGTAGAGCACGCCATCGATGCGGAAGCGCACTTGCCCCACCTCGCGGCGCGGCTCCAGATGGATGTCGGAGGCACGCTGGTCGAAGGCGTACTGCAGCAGCCAGTCGACGATGTTGACGATGTGGGCGTCGTTGGCGTCGGGATCCTTGAGGCTGCCCAGCTCCAGCAGTTGCTCGAAGTTGGTAACGGCGGTGGAGCGGCCTTCGCCGCCACTGGCACCGCGCACCGAGCGCGCCAGCTGGTAGAACTCGATGGTGTAGCGGTCGATGTCGGAGGGTCTGGCGAGCACCCGGCGGATGGGGCGCCGGATGACGTGCTCGAGATTCATTTCCCACTGGTGCAGAAACGGCTCGGCGCTGGCCACGGTGACACGCTCGGGGGTGACCTCCACGGCGAGGATGCGGTGACGCTGGGCAAAGGCGAACGACATCACTTCGGTGACGGCGGCGACGTTGATCTTGAGCGGGTCGATGGGGTGCCAGGGCTGCTTGACGCGTTCACCGAGCCAGGCGAGCAGTCCATCGGCAGTAAGCGGTTTGCCGGCGATGGCATCGACCGGTTTCTGCGCGCCGATCCACTCCAGCGGATGCAGCTTTGCCTCCTCGCCAAAGCGTGAGATGCGGGCGATACGCTCAGCCTCCGCCGCTTCGATCCGCCCGTCGCGCAGCAGCTCGTCGAGCAGCCAGCGGACGGTGAGCGCCCGTTCAGCAGCAGTGCCGGTGAGTTGCACCATGGTCAATCCTTCTGGCGGAGGGGGTTTTCGAAGGGGCGTTTCGGGTCGTTGGTCATCTGTGCAGTGACAAGGATAGCCGGGGCGGCAGGGTCCTGCCGCGCGGGTTAATTCACATTTCTGTCAAATTGAGCCGAGCCGGTGGCATAATGCGGCCCCTCGCAAACCGGGCCACTGGCAGAGTGACATGATCTGCCCACCCCAAGGAGGAAAAACCTCATGGTGCCCAACCCGATTAGCGGCCTGTTCGGCCAGTCGCCTATTAAGCCGATTCAGCGGCATATGGCCAAGGCTCACGCCTGCGCCGAGGAGCTGCGGCTCTTCTTCCAGGCAGTCCTGGCGAAAGACTGGGCTGCCGCCGAGGCCTCGCAGCAGAAGATCGTCCGGCTCGAAAATGAAGCCGACGATGACAAGCGCGATATCCGCCTCAGCCTGCCCAAAAGCCTGTTTCTCCCCGTCCCCCGCACCGACCTGCTCGACATGCTGCGCATGCAGGACCGGATCGCTAACGAAGCCAAGGATATCGCCGGCCTGATGCTGGGGCGCAAGATGGAGATTCCTGAGGAGATGGCCGCCGACATGATGCGCTATGTCGACACCGCCGTCGCCACCTCGGCACAGGCGCTCAAGGCTATCAATGAACTCAGCGACCTCCTGGAAGCGGGCTTCCGCGGGCGCGAAGTCGACATGGTCGAATCACTGATCAATGAGCTCGACCGCCTCGAAAATGCCAACGACAAAGCGCAGGTTCAGGTCCGCGCTCACCTCTTCTCCCTCGAAAAGCAGCTGCACCCGGTAGATGTTTATTTCCTCTACAAGGTGATCGACTGGGTTGGTCAGCTGGCCAACCACGCACAGAAAGTGGGCGGACGCCTGCAACTGGTCATCGCTCGCTAATCAAATAGGACTCAACTGATGGCAATCATCGCTGAGCACTCCCAGGCGCTCCTGTTCCTCGCCTGCGCCTTCGGTTTCTTCATGGCGTGGGGTATCGGCGCCAACGACGTTTCCAACGCCATGGGCACCTCGGTCGGCTCCAGGGCGCTGACCATCAAACAGGCGATTCTGATCGCCATGGTGTTTGAATTCTGCGGCGCCTATCTGGCCGGTGGCGAAGTAACAGCCACTATCCGGCGCGGCATCATCGACCCATCGATGCTGGGTGATACACCTGAACTGCTGGTGTACGGCATGCTCGCCTCACTGCTGGCCGCCGGCACCTGGCTATTGATTGCCAGTATCGGCGGCTGGCCGGTATCGACCACCCACTCCATCGTCGGCGCGCTGGTCGGCTTTGGCGCGGTCGGCATCTCAATGGATGCCGTGCAGTGGGGGCAGCTGTCGTCAATCGCCGCCAGCTGGGTGGTATCGCCGGTAATGGCGGGCGTCATCGCCTACGTACTGTTCTCGAGCGTGCAGTATTTCATCCTCAACACCGACAATCCGTTCGCCAACGCCAAACGCTACGTGCCGTTCTATATGTTTGCGGTGGGTTTCATGGTGTCGATGGTCACGCTGACCAAGGGCCTGAAGCACGTCGGACTGCCACTCAGCGGCTGGCAGAGCCTGGGACTGGCAACGCTGATCGGCCTGGCGGTAGCTGGCATAGGTATCGCGCTGATGAGCCGCATCAAGGATGAGCCGGTCGATGCGTCCAGGTCGCGCTTCGTCAACGTCGAGCGCGTGTTTGCCGTCCTGATGATCTTCACGGCCTGCTCTATGGCGTTCGCGCACGGCTCCAACGACGTGGCCAATGCCATCGGGCCGGTGGCCGCGATCGTGTCGGTGGTGCAGTCCGGCGGCCAGCTGGCCGCCACGGCAGTCATCCCCAGCTGGGTTCTGCTGCTGGGCGCCGGCGGTATCGTCATCGGTCTCGCCACCTACGGTTATCGCGTGATGGCCACCATCGGGCGCAAGATCACCGAACTGACGCCGAGCCGGGGCTTTGCCGCCGAGATGGCCGCAGCGACCACGGTGGTGGTGGCATCCGGTCTCGGGCTGCCGATCTCGACCACGCACACCCTGGTGGGGGCGGTGCTCGGCGTTGGTCTCGCCCGCGGCATCGGTGCGCTCAACCTGCGTATGGTGGGTTCAATCGTGGTGTCGTGGATCATCACCCTGCCGGCCGGCGCCTTTCTGTCGATCGTGTTTTTCTTCTTCCTCAAGGGCGTATTTGCCTGACGTCCCTCAGGAGCCGGCCTTGCCGGCGAACTGCTCCGGCCCTGTGCCAGTTCCGTTCGCCTGCAGGGCAGGCTCCTGCAATGCCTTTGCACCAGCGCCGTGTATAGTGGCCCTCTTCACCGGAGGACCTCACCATGACCGCCAAGGTGCCCGATCTGTTTGTCATGCTGCAGGCGCTGATTGCTGCTCCATCCATCAGCTGCAGTTCGCCTGCGCATGACATGAGCAACCGCGCTGTCATTGATCTGCTCGCCGACTGGCTGGACACGCTCGGTTTTGCCGTGCGCGTTATTCCCATCGAGGGTCAGCCGCACAAGGCCAATCTGATTGCCACGCTCGGCAGCGGCCCGGGCGGACTGGTGCTGGCGGGTCATACGGACACGGTCCCTTATGACGAGCAGGGCTGGAGCTTCGACCCGTTTCAGCTCACCGAGCATGACCAGCGCTGGTATGGGCTGGGCACTGCCGACATGAAAGGCTTCTTCCCGATCGCGATTGAGGCGGTACGCCCCTATCTCGAGACGCCGCTGCGCGAGCCGCTGATCATTCTCGCCACTGCCGATGAGGAGTCGTCGATGGATGGCGCCCGCCAGCTGGCGGCGCAGGGGCAGCCGCGCGGCCGGTTTGCGGTGGTGGGCGAGCCGACCGAGCTGCGTCCCGCCCGCCTTCACAAGGGGATGATGATGGAGGCGATTACGGTGCATGGCCGCAGCGGCCACAGCTCGGATCCGGCGCTGGGAAACAGCGCACTGGAAGGCATGCACGAGGTGATCGGCGAGCTGCTCACCCTGCGCGGCGAGCTGCAGGAGCGCTATCGCAACCCGGCCTTCTCGGTGCCGGTGCCGACCATGAACCTCGGCTGCATTCACGGTGGCGACAACCCCAACCGCATCTGTGGCGACTGCGAGCTGCAGATCGATCTGCGGCCGCTGCCGGGTATGGATATCCATGAGCTGCGCCGGCTGCTCAGTCAGCGGCTGACGCCCATCGCCGAGCGGCGCCAGCTCGATATTGGCGTGCGCGCGCTGTTCCCCGGCGTACAGGCCTTCGAGCAGCCGGCCGACTCCCCGCTGGTGCAGGCCCTGGAAGAGCTGAGCGGCCACACCGCAAATGCCGTTGGCTTTGCCACGGAAGCGCCTTTCATGCGCGAGCTGGGCATGGATGCCGTGGTGTGCGGACCCGGCAGCATCCGCCAGGCGCACCAGCCGGACGAGTATCTCGCCCTCAGCCAGGTGCGGCCCGCAATCGATATGCTGCGTGCCCTGATCGAACGGTTCTGCCTGTAAGAGCCGGCCGGCAGGCGGAAATCGCCGGTGGGGTTGTGCCGCCTCCGCTTGCTCCGCAGAATGGCCCGAATCTCTGGTACTGGATCAGTCAGCGTGAAAAGCCCCAGCAAGGACTACGTAAAGTGGTTCCGCAATTCGGCGCCCTACATCAATGCCCATCGCGGCAAGACCTTCGTGCTGATGTTTGGCGGCGAGGCAGTCGAGGACCCGAATTTTGCCACCATCATCCACGACATCGCCCTGCTCAACAGCCTCGGCGTGCGGCTGGTGCTGGTGCATGGCGCACGCCCCCAGGTCGACAGCCGCGTCGCTCAGCGCGGGCTGACGCCGCGCTTTCATCGCGAGCTGCGCATCACTGACAACGCTGCGCTGGAGTGCGTGAAAGATGCGGTCGGCAGTCTGCGGGCGCAGATCGAGGCGCTGCTCTCGATGGGGCTGGCCAACTCGCCGATGCACGGCTCACAGATCCGGGTCTGCTCGGGCAACTTCGTGGTGGCGCGGCCGCTGGGCGTGCAGGACGGCATCGATTTCGGCAACACCGGCGAGGTGCGCCGCATCGATTCCGAGGCGATCCACCGTCTGCTGCATGCGGGCGCGATTGTGCTGCTGCCGGCGCTGGGCTATTCGCCTACCGGCGAGGTGTTCAACCTTGCCTATGAGGATGTCGCCACGCAGACGGCCGTTGCCCTCAAGGCCGACAAGCTGATCGCCTTCGGCGAGCAGTCGGGACTGGTGAACGAAGGCGGCGAACTGGTTCGCTATGCCGAGCTGCGGCAGGTAAGACCGCTGCTGGCGAACTGCACCGATCCGCAGCAGCGCGGCATCCTGCAGGCGCTGGTGCAGAGCACCGAGCACGGTGTCAATCGCTGCCACCTGATCAGCTACCG
>JAJUJZ010000168.1 GCA_029265075.1 Gammaproteobacteria bacterium
GCCCAATCTTGGCTATGCACCGGAAGCACAGATGGCAGGCGTGGCCGATCAGGTGACCGCCCTGGTGACATTCTGGAACGCCGGGTTGGAAAGTGTGCTCGATACCATTCAGGCGACCAGCGATGTCACGCTCTATCGCGCGGACATCTTCGGCGCGGTCGAACAGATCTTTGCCAATCCGGCAGCTTTCGGCCTGAGCAATGTGACGGATCCCTGCAGCACCGTGGTGAACAATGTCGAGATTCCCTGTGCTACGCCCGAACAGTACGCCTTCTGGGATACGCTGCATCCGACCAGTACGGCACATCAGCTATTTGCCGAAATCGCGTACGCCTCGATTACCGAAAGCGCACCAGCCGTGCCCACGCCCGCCACGCTGTGGCTGCTGCTGGCGGGCATGGGCCTGCTGGTGTGGCAGCAGTCTCAGGCTGTTTCTACCAGGGCCGCCCGTGCTGCGGCCACACCTTCTGCATAGGCCGGATCCGCTTTCCGGAAGTGCTCCATCTGCACCGTCACGATCTCCTCGGGAACACCCTGCATGTGGCGAGCAATGTTTTCGCACAACCGCTGCTTCTCGTCCGCCGGTAGCAGCCGGAACAACGCGCCGGGCTGGCTGTAGTAATCATCGTCCTCCCGATGATCCCAGCGCGCCACTGCGCCGTCCGCTGCAAGCGGCGGTTCGGCCGCGTGCGGGTTCTCGCCAAACATGCCGTAGCGATTGGGCTGGTAATTCACCGTCCCGCCGGCGTTACCGTCGACGCGCATGGCACCATCGCGATGGAAGCTGGCGAACGGACAGCGCGGGGCGTTCACCGGAATCTGATGGTGATTGATGCCAAGCCGGTACCGCTGCGTATCGCCGTAGGAAAAGATCCGGCCCTGCAGCATCTTGTCAGGTGAATGACCGATGCCGGGCACAATGTTGGCTGGCGTGAAGGCCGCCTGTTCCACTTCCGCGAAATAGTTTTCCGGATTGCGGTTGAGCTCGATCTCGCCCACTTCAATCAGGGGATAGTCCTTGTGTGGCCACACCTTGGTGAGGTCGAACGGATTGACCGCGTAAGTGGCTGCTTCGTGCTCCGGCATGATCTGCACACAGAACCGCCATTTCGGATAATCACCGCGTTCAATCGCTTCGTAGAGATCACGCTGACTCGACTCCCGGTCCGTGCCGACCACCGTTTCCGCTTCGGCATCGGTCCAGTTGGCGATGCCCTGTTTCGATTTGAAATGGAACTTCACCCAGAACCGTTCGCCGGCCGCATTGATGAAGCTGTAGGTGTGACTGCCGAAGCCATGCATCTGTCTCAGATTCTGCGGAATGCCACGGTCCGACATCACAATGGTCACCTGATGCAGTGACTCAGGATGGCGCGACCAGAAATCCCATGCCGCCGTTGCGCTGCGAAGATTCGTCCGCGGATCGCGTTTCTGCGTATGGATGAAGTCGGGGAACTTGAGCGGGTCGCGGATCTGATCGATTGCTATTTCCTATCAATGTCCGGCATATCCGTTTTTGCAGCAGGCGAGCGGCAGCCTGAGCTGCCGCTGCTGAACGATCGGATTATTCGACGGTGACTGATTTGGCCAGGTTGCGGGGCTGATCGACGTCGGTGCCTTTCTGGACGGCGACGTGGTACGAGAGCAACTGCAGCGGCACCGTGTAGACAATCGGCGCCACCACATCCGCCAGCGCCGGCAGATGGATGATGCGGGTGCCATTTTCGGTGCTGAGGCCAGTCGAGTGATCGCCAAAGACGAACAGGCTGGCACCGCGGGCCTGCACCTCCTGCAGGTTGGACTTCAGTTTTTCCAGCAGCTCGTCGTTGGGCGCCACCGCAATCACGGGCATATCGGCATCGACCAGCGCCAGCGGTCCATGCTTGAGTTCGCCCGCCGGATAGCTTTCGGCGTGGATGTAGGAGATCTCCTTGAGCTTGAGCGCTCCCTCCATGGCGATCGGCCAGTGGATGCCACGACCGAGGAACAGCGCGTGATGCTTATCCACGAACGCTTCAGCCATCGCCTGGATGGCGGCGTCGAGCTTCAGCGTCTCTTCCAGCCAGGCCGGCAGCTGGTGCAGGGCCTGCACAATTTCCTCTTCCTGCGACTCGGTCAGACCGTGCCGCCGCGCCAGCGCAATGGTGAGCAGCAGCAGCGCCACCAGCTGGGTGGTGAATGCCTTGGTCGAGGCGACGCCAATCTCCGGCCCGGCCTGGGTCATCAGAACCAGATCGGACTCACGCACCAGCGACGACTGGGCGACGTTGCAGATCGCCAGCGTCGACCGATAGCCCATGGTGCGGGCGAGTCTCAGCGCCGCCAGGGTGTCGGCGGTTTCACCCGACTGGGAAATGGTAACCAGCAGCGTATCAGGGTGCACCACAAACTTGCGGTAGCGGAATTCACTGGCAACTTCGACGCCACAGGCCACCCCGGCGATGCTCTCGATCCAGTATTTGGCCACCATGCCGGCGTGGTAGGAGGTGCCGCAGGCAACGATCTGGACCGCCTTTACGCCATCGAAAATCTCTTTCGCATCGGCGCCAAACGCCTCTTCCAGCAGGTGTTTACCGCCAATACGGCCCGCCAGCGTATTGCGGATGGCGCTGGGCTGCTCATAGATTTCCTTGAGCATGAAGTGGCGGAAGTTACCCTTGTCAGCCGCGTCCACAACATCGGTCAGGCGCTCGACTTCAGGGCGGCGCTCATTGCCGTCACGCCCCCAGATGCGATAGCTGTCGGGCGTAATCTCGGCGATATCGCCTTCTTCGAGGTAGATGAAGCGATCGGTCACCTGGCGCAGTGCCAGCTGATCTGACGCGACGAAATTCTCGCCGATACCCAGTCCCAGCACCAGCGGGCTGCCACTGCGCGCGCACACCACCCGCTCCGGCTCGTCAGCACTGACCACCGCCAGACCGTAGGCACCTTCGAGCTGACCCACCACGGCTTTCAGCGCAGTAAGCAGATCGGCGCCGTCGCGCATGGTGTAGTGCAGCAGATGGACGATGGTCTCGGTATCGGTTTCAGAGACGAACTCGTAGCCCAGGCTGCGGAGTCGGGTGCGCAGTGTCTCGTGATTTTCGATAATGCCGTTGTGCACCAGCGCCAGCCGTTCGCCGGAGAGATGCGGATGGGCATTATGCTCCGAGGGCCGGCCATGAGTGGCCCAGCGGGTATGGGCGATGCCCGTACGCGCCTGCAGCTGCTGCGCAGCCACGGCATCGGCCAGCACGGCCACCTTGCCTTCGCGCTTGATGCAGTGGAGCTGGCGATCGCTGTCGATCAGCGCCAGTCCTGCCGAGTCATAGCCACGGTATTCCAGCCGGCGCAGTCCTTCAATCAGGATGCCAGTCACGTCTCGCCGTGCTGCCGCGCCTACGATGCCACACATAGTCGATAACTCTCTCGTCCGGAGTCAGGGAAGGATCGCGCCAC
>JAJUJZ010000033.1 GCA_029265075.1 Gammaproteobacteria bacterium
AGGCGGCGCACTGCCCAGCTCTCCTCGATATCCCGCAGCAGATGCGGTTTATTGGAGAAGTAGCGCAGCGAGATGTCGTCGTTATCGAACAGGGAATGAAAAATTTCGTAGTACCCATCCGTCGTCATTGCCACGCCGCGCCAGAGCACGATATTGAACGCGGTCGGCGTGGTCATCAGACGCTCATGGACAATGCCGCGGGCGGCCAGCTGCCCCCGGATCTGTTGCTC
Source organism: Gammaproteobacteria bacterium (assembly GCA_029265075.1). Lineage (GTDB taxonomy): Bacteria > Pseudomonadota > Gammaproteobacteria > Pseudomonadales > CAMLJR01 > CAMLJR01. The sequence continues at coordinate 231 of JAJUJZ010000033.1, forward strand.
GACATGCAGCTTGAGCACGCCGCCGAGCGTGAGATAGGAAGTGCTGATCAGCAGGCCTGCGACGGCCCGGCTGCGCAGGCGGGCAGGTGATGCGCGCACCAGCGCGGCGCCCAGCACGGCGATGGCAAGGGGCAGGGTATAGGCGGGGTCAATGATAAAAATGGTGCCCCAGCTGATCGGTTCGGGCCAGACCGGCCACAGCAGCTGTGTTCCGTAGACAGTCAGTGCGTCGAGCACGACATGGGTAATCAGGATCAGCCAGACCGCCAGCAACCACACGAAATAGCGGCTGCGTTCCTCCTCGTGGCAGCGGGTCAGCATCCAGGCGAGCAGGGGGGCGAGAAGAGTGAGCACCAGGATCGAGTGACTGGCACTGCGATGCCAGGTGAAACGGCTGACGGGGTCTGCCAGCGGAATGAGGACATCGAGATCCGGCAGGGTTGCGATCACACCGCCCCAGGCCAGTGCCTTGCCGCCAGCCCGATGACCCACCACGGCGCCGCCAACCGCAGCACCCAGAACGAACTGACTGAGTGAATCCATAAACTTCCGCGCACGTTGCTCAACCGCGGAAGATAGCGCATCCGTCGATCCGAATCGACTGCATGAGGGTGCGGGACCAGACCCCTGTCGGACCATCGTGTAAGAGATGTCTCACGAGAGAATCAGTTTCTGCCGCTATCGACAGCGGGGTGGGGTCGCGATAATGGCGTTGAACAGGATGCAAAGACCACAGGGCAGTGGGCAGGGACGACGACGCGACTGCAGGGATGTTGACTGAAAGCCGGGCGGGTGACTGTCCGGCTTTTTTAATGATCAAATTTCCTGCGGCAAGCCGTTCGCTGCGAGATCCACCCGCTGAGAGTGCCTGTGGAATTTTACACGAGAGTAACAATGGTGAAGTGAGGCGCCGGAGGCGGTAGGCTACCGTAGCGTCCGGGGAACCGCCCCGGGGTGACGAACGCGATGGATTGGTTACCGCTATGTTCCAGCACTCCACAAATTCTGCTGATGAGCGCACCCGCGAAGAGCTGGCTGGCCCCTTCGGCAACCTGCGGCTTACCGAGCGCGTTATTCACGGGCTGCTCAAACTCAACAACCGCATGCTGGTGCCGTTTTCGACCCATCTGGAGCGGCGGTACGACATCACCCTGAATGAGTTCCGTTTGCTGATGCTGGTGGGCATGGCCGGCGAAACCGCATCCCACGAACTGGTGCATCAGACCGGCCTTAATTCGATGAGCGTCAGCCGGGGCGTGGCTGCTCTGGTGCGGCGACAGCGTGCGGTGGTGCGGGTTGATCCGCACAATCGCCGGCGCAAGATCATTTCCCTGACGCCGGCAGGGGAAGAGCTGTTCAGAAAGATGGCACCAGCGGGTGAGCTGGTCGAGAACTATCTGTTTGAAGATCTGCGCATCGATGAACTCATGGCGCTCGACCGCTATATCTCGTCGCTGATCGCCAAGCTGGAAGCAACCGATGAGTATGGGCGCTCGCTGTTTCTGGAGCGCACCAAACCGGCTGATTCAGACTGTCCGCTGCTCGACGATCGCGAGCCGGGTGCGTAGTCGATCCAGCTCCTCCTGCAAGTCGGCCACGAGTGCCGCCAGCTCTGGCACGGCATCGAAGTCGCGCTCAATGCGCCGCATGCGCTGTGCGTGGCGCACCGCCGTGGTCGACAGGCGCCAGGTGCCGCCGGTCTGATCAGCACCGGGCAGCAGCCCGCTTTCGACGTGCTGCACCAGCCATTCCACCTCCACGCAGCAGACGGCAGCCGCCTGTTCCAGCGTGGTCCAGCTCTCTTCGACCAGCACGCCCGTGATGATCTCTTCATCCGCCATGTCAGTGCTCCTCCCGGCGCGGATCAAAGTCGAGTTCCTGTGCCATTTTCTCGTACAGGGCGCGAGCTGCCGGCGTGTCTGCAGGCGGCAGCACCACACGCAGGGTAATTACCAGATCCCCGGGCGGGTCGCTGGGCAGCCCTTTGCCGCGCGCGCGTACCTGGCGGCCGCTCTGCGCACCCGCAGGGATGCGTACTTTGAGTGTGCCGTTCGGCAGAGTGACTGGCAGCACGGCGCCCAGCGCCGCTTCCCATGGCGCAACAGGCAGCGTGAGATGCAGGTCGCGCCCCTCGACCCGGTAGCGCGGGTGAGGTTCGAATCTGACCTGCAGCAGCAGATCGCCGGCCGGGGCGCCGCCAGTGCCGGGGCCGCCCTGACCGGCCAGCCGGATCGTCTGCCCATCGCGGATGCCTTTGGGGATTTTGACCGTCAGCGTGCGGTTTTCCAGTGTCAGCCGGCCGTTGCTGTCCAGCCTAGGAACCCTGAGCGCGATTTGCCGCGTACCACCGAGAAAACTCTCTTCGATGGTCAGCATCACTTTGGCGTGATGGTCTTCGCCACGTCCCGGCGCGTGGCCGGGCCGCGCGCTCCCGCGGAACCCGCCGGCGCCAAAGGGATCGCCAAACCCGGCACGACCACGCCCGAACAGGTTGGCGAAAAAGTCGCTGAACTGGGCTGCTTCCTCTGCCGAGAAGGTGTGGTCGCTGAATTCGAAGCCGGCATCCCAGTCCGGTGGCGGACGGAACTCTTCGCCGGGCCGGTAGCTGCGTCCCAGCTGGTCATAGGCGGCCCGCTTCTCGGGATCGGAAAGTACTGCGTAGGCCTCATTTACCTCCTGCATGCGCAGTTCGGCATCCGGCTCTTTGGAAACATCGGGGTGATACTTGCGCGCCAGTCGGCGGAAAGCCTTTTTGATCTCCGCCTCGCTGGCGTCGCGCTTTACGCCGAGCAGCTCATAGTAGTCTTTGAATTCCACGGCAAATCCTCGCGCTCTGTCATGCCGTTAGATGACTTCCAGACGGTCAGTTTCAAGGTTTGCGATCAGATCACCCAGTCCGGCGCCCGGGCTGGTGTGCTGCCGAGCTGTTCCAGATCCAGCTCCTTCAGCGGCACCGGTCGTCCTATCAGAAAACCCTGTGCGCCATCGCAGCCGCGTGAACGCAGGGCCTCGCGCTGCGCATTGGTTTCGACGCCTTCTGCGACCACCTCGATGTGAAGGCCGTGCGCCATGGCAATGATAGCGCTGGTGACGGCGGCACTGTTGCGGTCGTCGATGATGTCCCGAATGAAGGCGCGGTCGATTTTGAAGCGGTCGATCGGAAAGCGCGTGATGTAGGAGAGACTCGAAAAGCCCGTGCCAAAATCGTCGATGGCAATGCGCACGCCAATAGCCCGGATGCGGCTGAGCAGCGCCTCCATTTCGTCAGTGTGGCTCATCAGCAGGTTTTCGGTGATCTCCAGTTCGAGACTGGTCGGATCGAGGCCGCTTTCCTCGAGCGCCGCTTCGATCTGTTCGACGATGTTGCGCTGCATCAGCTGGCGGGGCGACATATTGACGCCAATCAGTACCTGACGCTGCAGTTGCCGCGACAGCGCCACGGCATCCATGCAGGCGCGCCGCAGCACCCATTCGCCGATTGGTACGATGAGACTGCTCTCTTCGGCTACCGGAATGAACTGGTCGGGACTGACCAGCCCCCGCTCTGGGTGCTGCCAGCGCAACAATGCCTCGATGCCGATCAGTGAGCCGCTCACCAGCGAGAGCTGCGGCTGGTAATAGATAACGAACTCATCATTACTCAGCGCGTGGCGCAGCGCGTGCTCCAGCTCCAGCCGCTCGGCGGCAGAGCGTCCCATGGCATGGGAGAAGACCCGCACCTGGCCGCGGCCGTCGGCCTTGGCCTGATACATGGCGGTGTCCGCATTGCGCAGCAGCTGCGTGGCATCGTCGCCATCATCCGGGAAGAGGGCGAGCCCGATCGACGGCGTCACCTGCAGCTGGTGCGAGCCGACGGCCACCGGCTGGCTGACGTCCTGGATGATCTCGGCAGCCAGCTGCTCCAGCCGGTTGCCGTCAGTGACATCGGGAAGCACGATGACGAATTCGTCACCGCCCATCCGCGCCACCGTGTCGGTGCCCCTTACCGCCTCGCAGAGTCGTTGCGACAGCGCCACCAGCAGCTGGTCGCCCACATGGTGACCGAGTGAATCGTTGATCCGCTTGAAGTGGTCGAGATCCACCATCATCAGACCCACCTGGTGCCCGAAGCGGCGCCCGCGCTCAATGGCGACTTCAAGGCGGTCCTGCAACAGAGTGCGATTCGGCAGCCCGGTGAGAACGTCGTGGTGGGCGAGGAAGCGGATGTAATCGTCGGTGCGTTTGCGTTCGCTGATATCGACAGCGATGCCGAGAAAGCCCGTGATGGTGGCGTCGCTGTGGCGAAGGGCGGTAATAGTAAGGCTGACGGGGATATGGGAGCCGTCCTTGCGGACGTAAGTCCACTCGTGCTCGTCGGTGATGCCGCGCCGCGCCTTGACCGTAAACAGCTCGAAGTTCGGCGGCACGGGCTCACCCAGTTCAGCGCTGAGTTCCTGCGCGCGCTGCTGCAGCTCGTCCTCGACATGCAGCACTTCCGGCGTGAGTCTGCCGACCAGCTCTTCCTGCCGGTACCAGAGCATGCGTTCGGCGGCCGGGCTCATTGCGAGAATGATGCCCCTGGTATCGGTGGCAATGATGCTGAATGGCGCGCTGTTGATGATCGAGCTGGTCAGCGTGTGTGCTTCGGCCAGCTGGCGCTCGGCGTTGCGGCGCTCGGTGATATCCATTATGGAGGCCAGCACATGCGGAGTGCCGTCGATCTCGAACGGGTTGAGTCCGATCTCGAGAGGCACCTCGCTGCCATCCTTGCGACGGCCGTAGAGTTCGCTGCCGAATGCCATTGGCCGGCTGCGCGGGCGCTCCATGAAATCGCCGCGCTGTGCAGCATGCTGATGACGAAACCGCTCCGGCACCAGCAACTCCAGACTGGCCCCGACCAGTTCGGCTTCGCTGTAGCCGAACAGTGCTTCGACATGCTTGTTGGCCGCGACGATGACGCCGTCCGGCCCCACCAGTAACACGGCATTGGGTACATCATTGACCAGCAGCGTCAGGTTTTCCTTAGCGCGCTTGCTGGTTGTGATGTCATGGGCGACGACGACATGGTCCCGACTGGCCACGAAATGACAGAGATACCAGGCGGGGGTGCGCCCGGGCAGCGCGATGGTGATCTGTTCGGTTGGCGTGTCGCCACGCAGCGCGGCTTCGGCGCAATGGCTGATTTTGAGCGCGGCTGCGCCGGGCAACAGCTCGCGCAGCGGCCGGTCGATCAGCTCCGTGCGACCGAACAGCCGGCCGGCCCGCTTGTTCGCTGCGACACAGAAAAATGTCCGTTCGCCGCTGTTGTCCGCTCTGCTCAGCAATACGAACGCCGGATCAAAAATGTGCTGAAACAGCAGCGGCTCAATGCTGAGCGGCGTCCGCCCCGGTCGGGTCCAGAACAGGAGCAGAACGAAACCGGCGACCAGCAGTGATCCAGCAATCGTGAATGCGAGGTGCATTGTTCACCGCGTTAAGAACAAGAAAATGAAATAACCATACTGGAGGTAGTGGTATAGGCGCAATGATCAGCATCACCCGGATGGTTGGCGCCGCCGGTCCAACCGTTTAGTCTGGAGGCTGTCGTAACCAAGGAAGCGAATAACCATGGCAAGAAATACTCTTCTTCGGTGCCTCGGCGCTGCCGCTGCAGCGCTGGTGATCACCTCCACCCCGGCGGTCGCGGCAGAGGATGCAGCACTGCAGCGCGCGATTACTGGCGAGCATCGGTCGGAGGCCAGTCAGGCTCGCGACCAGTTCCGGCATCCCTATGAGACGCTGACCTTCTTCGGCATAAGACCCGATATGACAGTGGTCGAGATCTGGCCGGGTGCCGGCTGGTACACCGAAATTCTGGCGCCCTACCTGCGCGAGCAGGGCAAACTCTACGCTGCCCATTTTGACCCCGCAGGTGGGCCCGAGTATTTCGCGCGCCTGCGGGAGCAGTTCGAACAGAAACTGGCTGCTGAGCCGGAGCTCTACGACCGTGTCGAGCTGGTGGCTTTCGCGCCGCGCAAAGCTACATCAGGCATTGCCGATGAAAGCGCCGATCTGGTGGTAACGTTCCGCAACGTTCACAACTGGTATATGCGCGGTGGCGGGGAAGAGCGCACGGTGGCCGCGTTCCGTGAGTTCCATCGCATGCTCAGGCCGGGTGGCACGCTGGGTGTGGTCGATCACCGGCTGGCGAAAGAGCGTCCGGTGGATGATCAGGAAGCGAGCGGTTACATGAATGAGGAATTCGTCATTCGTGCCGCGAAAAAGGCGGGATTCGAGCTGGCGGGCAAGTCTGAAATCAACGCCAACCCGCGCGATCACGGCGACCATCCGAAAGGCGTCTGGACTCTGCCGCCGAGTCTCGCGGCAGGCGACGAGAACCGCGACGCCTACCTGCAGATCGGTGAAAGTGACCGCATGACGCTCAAATTCGTCAAAGCTGCGGCCAGTAACTGAGCCGTCGCGCAGAGATAAATATAAATAGAAAAGCCCGGCCCGGTGGCCGGGCGGGAGAGGGTGATGTACACCACCAGTACGGCTCTGCTGGAGGCACTGCATGAAGCAGGCGTCGAGTATATTTTTGCCAATCTTGGCAGTGACCACCCGGGCATTGTTGAAGCACTGGCGGCTGCCCGCGCCGAGGGACGGCCATTGCCGCAGCTCATCACGGTGCCAACCGAAATGGTGGCAATGAGCTGCGCACATGGCTACGCGCAGATCACCGGACGCCCTCAGGCAGTGTTTGTCCATGTCGAATGCGGCACCCAGTCTCTCGGTGGTGCAGTGCATAACGCTGCGAAGGGGCGCGTGCCGGTATTCGTGTTTGCCGGCAGCTCGCCTTTCACGCAGGAGCAGGAATTGCCGGGCAGTCGCGGCGAGTTCATCCAGTGGGCCCAGGATGTGCACGACCAGCGCGGCATCGTGCGCGGCTACATGCGCTACGACAACGAAATCCGTACCGGGCGCAACGTCAAGCAGCTGGTGGCGCGGGCGCTGCAGTTTGCCTGCTCCGATCCGCAGGGGCCGGTCTATCTGATGGGTGCGCGCGAAGTGATGGAAGAAGAAGTGGCGCCGGTTCAGCTCAATGCTGCGCACTGGCAGCCGCTGGCACCCGCTGCATTGCCGCCTGATTACGTAACACAGATTGCAGAGGCGCTGGTAACGGCGCGCCGGCCGCTGATCGTCACCTCGTATCTGGGGCGGGATATTGAAGCAGCGGTGGAGCTGCAGGCCCTGTGCGAGCGGCTGGCCATCGGGGTTTTCGAGTCGGTGCCCAGTTACATGAATTTCCCGGCCGACAATCCACTTCATGTCGGCACGCAGTGGAATGAGCCCAGGCAGCATCCGGCGCTGGCGGAGGCTGACGTGATTCTGGTGCTCGACAGCGATGTGCCATGGATCGCCAGGTCCAACCGGCCCCATCCGGACGCCACGATTTTTCATATCGACGTGGATCCGCTGAAGGAAGCGATGCCGCTCTGGTATATCCCGGCCGTGGCCCAGTTCCGCGCTTCTGCGCGGGTTGCGCTGCAGCAGCTCAATGCGGCGGTGGCAGCGTGTGCTGCACCGGCAGAGCGCTTGCGCGAGCGGCGCACCTTTTTTGGCGAGCTGCATCGGCAGCACCAGCAGCAGTTGCGCGCGGCCGAACAGCGACAGGACGTACTGACCCCGGCCGTCCTTACTGCCGCCGTGCGGGAGCGACTGGACCAGCGCAGCATCGTCATCAGCGAAGGAGTCTCCAATTTCAAGGTCATTTTTGACCACATTGCCAGTACCCGGCCCGGCTCGTTTCTGAGCAGTGGTGGCGGCTCGCTCGGCTACCACGGCGGCGCGGCCGTGGGGGCGCGGCTGGCAGCGCCCGATCACACGGTGGTTGCGCTCTGCGGGGATGGCACCTATCTCTTTTCACAGCCCTCGACCGTGCACTGGCTGGCGCGCCGTTACGCGGCACCCTTCCTTACGGTGGTCTACAACAACCGCGGCTGGCGCGCGCCGCGCCTGTCGGCGCTGGGGCTTTATCCGGACGGCTATGCCAGTCGCGCGAGCGAGCTGGGCGTCAGTTTCGATCCGCCGGCCGACTACGCGGGCATCGCGGCCGCTGCTGGCGGTGCGCTGGCAGTAACGGTGCGCTCGGTTGCCGAGCTGGACGATGCGCTGGACCGTGCTTTTCACGCGGTTCGAGTCGAGGGGCGGGCGGCAGTAGTGGATGCCTGGCTGCCTGATCTGATGGCGGAGCGGAGGGCTACTCCTCCAGATAGCAGTAGCCGTTAAGACCGGCTTCCAGTTCGTCCAGAAGCAGCTGTTGCGTGGCCGGATCGATGGTGCTGGCAGCCAGCTTGGTGCGGTAGGCTGCCAGCAGTTCGGCCGGTTCGAAATCGACATAGCGGAGCATATCGGACACACTGTCACCCTCCAGCGGATTGACGAAGCGGTAGCTGCCGTCGCCATTCAGCTCGACATGCACCGAATGGGTGTCGCCGAACAGATTGTGCATGTCGCCCAGAATTTCCTGGTAGGCGCCCACCATGAAGATGCCGATCAGCAGCGGCCGGCTGGGATCGGGAGGCGGTATCGGCAGCGTCGGCTCGATGCCTTCACCATCGACATAGTGCTCGATCTTCCCATCCGAATCGCAGGTGATGTCCTGCACGATGCCGCGGTGTTCGGGTTTTTCGTTGAGGCGATTGAGCGGCAGTACCGGAAAAATCTGGTCGATGGCCCAGGCATCCGGCAGGGACTGGAACAGCGAAAAGTTGCAGAACAGTTTGTCCGCCAGCTTCTCATTGAGCTCGTCGAGCATTTCGCCGTGCACACCAGGGTTATTTTTAAGGACCTCGCGCACGCGGTAGCAGGTCGCCGCATAGATCTCCTCGACTCGTGCCCACTGCACCAGCGACAGCTGGCCGAGCACGAAGCGGCTCTTGGCTTCACTCAGGTTGTAGGCTGCGTCATGGTAGATCTCCACAGCTGTGCGGCGGCTGATATTGCTGTAACCATCCCACAGATCCTGAACTACCGTCGGTGCATCTTCGCCGGGCGGCTCAGGCGTCATGCGGCCGGGCGCTTCTTCCACGGCGATGACGTCGGTAATCAGCACCGCGTGATGGGCGGTGAGCGCGCGCCCCGATTCCGACACAATGTGCGGGTGGGGCAGATCATGGCTGGTACAGATTTCACTCAGCGCGCCGACGACCTTGTTAGCGTATTCCTGCATCGAGTAGTTGGCAGAGCAGTAGGAGCGCGAGCTGGTACCTTCATAGTCGACACCCAGGCCGCCACCCACGTCGACCCAGTCGATCGGCGCACCGGTCTCACGGAGAACTGCGTAGTAGCGAGCACATTCACTCAGCGCACGCTGGATGTCGCGGATGTTGGCAAGCTGTGAGCCCAGGTGGTAGTGAATGAGCTGCAGACTGTCGAGTGAGCCGGCAGCGCGCAGGGTTTCGACCAGCCGCAGGATCTGACTCGCCGACAGTCCGAATTTCGATTTTTCGCCGCCCGAATTCTGCCATTTGCCCTGACCGACGGATGCCAGTCGTACCCGCACACCGAGACGCGGCCGGACGTCGAGCGCGCGTGCTTCGTCCAGCAGCAGCTCAATCTCAGAAAACTTTTCAATCACTACAAACACCCGATGGCCGAGCCGCTCGCCAATCAATGCGGCGCGGACATATTCGCGATCCTTGTAGCCATTGCAGACAATCACCGAGCCGGGCGCTGCCAGAGCCAGCACTGCCATCAGCTCCGGTTTGGAGCCGGCCTCCAGCCCCAGCCGGTTAGCGCCGTGCGTCAGCAGCTGCTCCACCACATGGCGCTGCTGGTTCACCTTGATCGGATAAACGACCTGATAGCGGCCCTGATAGTCGAACCGGGCCCGGGCAGCTTCAAACGCCTGCCAGATGCGATCGACCCGGTCATGGAGAATATTGTTGAAGCGTAGCAGCAGCGGCGTCGGCCGACCCCGCGCATAGAGTTCGCTGACCAGCTGTGGCAGCGGCAACAGCTGCTGCGGCTGCGAGCGGTCCGGCCGCGCCACGACATTGCCCTGGTCATCGATATCGAAATAGCCCTCGCTCCATTGCGCGATGTTGTACAGCTCGCGGGCGTCATCGATGCTCCAGTTCATCTCTGCAACTCCTGTTGGATTTATTCTGAGTGGCTGCAGCCGGGGCAAGGTTCCCGGGGCAGGGGCCCGCCGTTGTGAGTCAATGTAACTCGGGGCGAATCGATCAGCTGGCGGAGCGGTCCCGGGCAGGGGTGTCATCGCTGCTGCCCGGTGTCGCGCCAGCCTCGGCAGTACGCGCATGGTAGTCCTCCACCCACGCTTTGCTGGCCTCTTCGACTGCTGGCAGGTTCTCATGCATGCGGCGCAGCAGCACGATCAGCGTCTCCAGCTCGTCCTCTGTCAGCACCGACAGCAGCGCACGCTCACGCTCAAGAGCGAGGCCCAGGATCTCGTCGTGCAGGGCGCGTCCCGCCGGGGTGAGCGAGGCGACCCGCAGGCGGCCATCGCTGGGGTCGAGCTTGATATCAATCCAGCCCTGCGCCTGCATGGTCTTGAGGCAGCGGCTGGCGGAGGCCTTGTCGAGGCCGATGATGCGGCAGATCTGCTGGGCCGTGACCTCCTTTTCGTTAGCCATCAGCACCATGCAGCGCCAGCTTTCGATGCCCACACCCCAGACATCGCGATAGTGCTTCGAGGCACCGCGCGACAGTTTGTTGGCAATCCAGGTGAGAACGGCCGGCACGTAGCGGTCGAGATCGATCACCGAGTCGTGGCGAACCGGTGATGAAGCACTGTTTTTCTTGCGAGACATGCGATTCGCACAGCGTGAGCTGTGTTTCCGATGGGTTGGGATGTCCAGCAGTGTAGCGCATGGGCGGCTGCGCAGACATCACCGGATATGGCCGGCGGCCGCCCGTAATGTCAGGCCGGAATCAGCCGTAGTGGCAGGGCATCGAGAGCGCGCAGTGTATTGTTGAGGCGGCGGGTGGGCTCACCGATGAGTTCGATGCGCCGCACACGACGGGCCAGTATGGACAGCACCAGCTCGCCCTCCAGCCGGGCAATCGCCTGCCCCACACAGCCGTGGATGCCGGCGCCGAAGGCAACATGACCGGCGGGGCGCCGCTCGATCAGAAAGCGGTCGGGATCCGGCCATTTGCGCGGATCACGGTTAGCCGCGGCCAGCATCATCAGCACTTTGCAGTTGGCCGGGATGGGTACGCCCGCCAGCACGGTGTCGCGCACGGTAGTGCGATAGAATGTCTGCGCGGTCGACTCGTAGCGCAGCGCTTCATCGAAGGCGTAGCGTGCCAGCGACGGATCACTGTGGAGCTTTGCGTACTCTTCGGGATGGGTCGCCAGGCAGAAGAGCGCATTGCCGAGGCCATTGATGGTGGTATCCACGCCAGCGGAGAGCAGCGAACGCACCAGCATTGGCGCCTGCTCGTGCGTGATATCGCCTCGGTCTGCCGCTTCCCAGATCTGCGCGCCAAAGCCGCCGGGCGCGAGCATATCGCGCTGACAGCGGCGCATGATCCATTCCGTCACCGGCCCGACGCGCTCAGTGCTTTTCGCCAGCAGTTCGTTCCTCGGACCATTGGCGTTGAACACCATGTCGCCATACAGCAGCAAATTCTCGCGGCCTTCGGCAGCGAGCCCCACCGCATCGGGAAATACCTTCAGCGGGTAGCGCTCTGCCAGTGCTTTGATGCCGTCGATGGCGCCCAGCTCGAGACACTGGTCCACCAGCGCTTCGGCCTCCGCTTCGAACACCGGCCGCAGATTGCGCAGAACCGTGGGGCTCAGCACCCGTGCCAGCACGGCCCTGCACGGTGTATGCGCCGGCGGATCTGCTTCCAGTACCAGGCTTCTCGGCCGGAAGGGCGGCTCGAGGTTGAAGTTGGTCAGGCCGACGCCGGCACCGGAGATGTAGGTGTCGTGGTCGCTGAGAACAGCCTTGACCTGTTCGTAACGTGCTACGGCGTACACCTGCCAGGGCGTCAGATATACCACGGGGCCTGCCTCGCGTACCTGTTCGTGGAGAGGATAGGGATCCATCAGGCTGGCGATGCTGTAAGGGTCGAGGTCGAGCTGTGGCAGGTCGACCGCCGGTCTGGTTTCCAATTGTAGTGAGCTGGGCATAACTGAGCCTCAGGTTGCGGTTTTATTGGCAGTCGCAACAATAGACTTATTTAGTTGGCATGTAAAGTAGTTGATGTATCAATCAATCGGGTGGCTTTGGTGTCTGCCCAGTTTCCGGGCTGTGCTGATTGCGGTATTGCTCTGGGGAACTCAGCTTGCAATCAGTTGCTCAGCAAGAAAGTCGAGCAGTGCACGCACGTTATGCGGAATGTGCCGGTTGCTGGGCAGCATGGCGTAGATGCCAAGCGGAGGGCGCTCAAAGAACTCCAGCAGAATTTCGAGCTCGCCGCTGGCGATTCGCTCACCCACGAAAAAGTCAGGCTGCACCATGATGCCTAGTCCCTCGGCGGCTGCCTGAGCCAGGGCATCGCCGTTATTGGCCTGCATCTGGGGGGTGACATAGAACGGGGTCAGGCGGCCATCGACCTGATACAGCCAGGGCCGGTTGTTGGCCTGCGGCGAATAGCCCAGACAGATCGCCTGCGCCAGATCGGCCGGGTGCCGGGGGCGGCCATGCGCTTCCAGATAATCTGGTGATGCGACCGTGAGCAGTCGGGCGGTACTGAGTTTGCGCACGATATCAACGGGCGCCAGCTCATCGGTAATGCGAATGGAGAGATCGATGCCTTCCTTGATGAGATTGACCTGGCGATCGCTGAAATCCAGCACCAGCTAGACAGCGGGATAGCGCTTGGTGAACGACAGTAGCAGCGGCAGCAGGCAGCGCAGCCCGAAACTGAGCGGCAGGCTGATACGCAGCCGGCCGCTCGGCGTGAGACGTTCTGCCATCGCAACCGTCTCGGCCTCAGCGACCATCTCGAGAATGGCCTGACACTTCTCCAGATAGGCGCTGCCTGCTGAGGTGAGTGACAGACGCCGCGTACTGCGCTGCATCAGCTTGACGCCCAGATACTCCTCCAGCGCGGCGACCTGACGGGTCACGACGGAACGCGCAACACCCAGTTGGTGGGCTGCTGCGGTAAAACTGCCGAGCTCAGCAACGATGCCGAGCTCGTCATCAAGCGCAGCGACTTCAATGCCGGTCAGTATGCGCCGCATGTCGGTGATGAGGTGACCATCAATGTCGCGCTCGAAGCGGTTAAACAGTAACCGTGGGGAGCAAGCCATGAGCCTGACGACGCCTGAGCCGCAGCACAGCCACTAGGTCGGACCTGCGCCTGAACACTATGACATCGCGAAACTGGTTCACACCTGGATGGCGTGGCTGTGCGGCGGGCTGGTCGCGGGTCATGTGCTGGTGGCACTCAAACATCACTATATCGACCGTGATGGTGTGCTCACCCGCATGTTGCCCCGACGAGAGCGGCACGCCGGCACCACGCCGCGTCTGACTGCGCAGGAGGAGAGGTAATGCAGGCACTACAGTTTTCACAGCTTGGAGCGCTGGAGTCATTGCGGTGGTGGAACGGTCGCTGCCCGCACGCGCCGCCGACGAAGTTGTGGTGGCGGTGCGCGCCGCGGGTATAAATCCCAGTGACGTCAAGAACGTGCTGGGCAGCTTTCCCCATACCAGTGTGCCGCGGGTGCCCGGTCACGACTTTGCGGGCGTCGTGACGGATGGTCCTGCGGAGCTGATCGGACAAGCCGTCTGGGGTGGCTCCGGGGAAGGCTTTGGATTTTCGCGCGATGGCTGTCACGCCCAGTATGTCTCGGTGCCAGTCAGCGCGATCGCCCCCAAGCCCGACACCTTGAGTTACGCCGCAGCTACCTGTGGTGTTCCCTACATCACGGCCTGGGATGCGCTGGAGCGAAGCCAGTGGTGGCCGGAACTCGCATGCTGATCATTGGTGCCGGCGCCGTCGCCCGTGCCGCCGAGGCACTGGCTACCGCTAGAGGCGCCGATGTCGTGCTGGTGACCCGACGCCCGGCAGTGGTGGAGCAGCTCGCTGCCGCCGGCGTGAAAGCCCGGACGCTGCCGGCGCCGGACCAGCTGGCAGCACAGGTCACGCAACAGCTGGACGGGGCGTTACCGGAGGTGGTGTTTGATACCACTGGTGCCTGGTTGCCTGCTGCGGTCCGGTGTGTTGCGCCGTTTGGGCGCGTAGTCGTGATGATCGAACGACGACCTTATGCCGAGCTGGGTGGCGGCCATTACGGCTGGCTGGAGACCCGGCATCACTTTTCTTTTGCCCATTATTACGCCCCCGAGCGCATGGGGTGGGGCAGCCTGCGGGTCTGGAACGACGACATCATCGCGCCGCACAGCGCCTTCGAACGGCATCCGCATCGTGATATGGAAATCATCACCTACGTGCGTTCGGGTGCCATTACCCACGAGGACAGCCTGGTGAATCGCGGCCGCACAGTCGCGGGCGACGTGCAGGTGATGAGTGCCGGGACGGTGTGCGCGCCGACAGCGGTGATGGGGTCGCCGTCCATGCCGAGCATGAGCTGCTGGTGACCGCACTGCATGACAGCGAGGTGGTCCTGGTCGACGTAGCGTGAAGCGCGTAACCACTGCCGCATTTTGCGGTCCCATTGGCTACAGCTCGTTTCCAGCTATTACCTCCCCAGCATTTTGTTTGAATCTCTTCAGGAGAAAACGGTTATGGCAAAAGTTCTCGTTCTCTACCACTCCATGTATGGCCATATCGAGACCATGGCGGGCAAGGTGGCAGAAGGGGCACGCAGCGTCAGCGGCGTGGAAGTCACCGTGAAGCGCGTGCCTGAAACCATGGATCCGGAGTTGTTCAAGAATGCCGGCGGCAAGGTTGATCAGCCGGCACCGGTGGCGGCGCCGACCGAGCTGGCGGACTATGACGCCATCATCTTCGGGACACCGACGCGTTTCGGCAATATGTCGGGTCAGATGCGCAACTTCCTCGACCAGACTGGCGGTCTCTGGGCCAAGGGCGCGCTGGCGGGCAAAGTGGCCAGTGTGTTTACCTCCACCGGCACCGGTGGTGGGCAGGAAATGACCATCACCTCGACCTGGACCACACTGGCCCACCACGGCATGATTCTGGTGCCGATCGGCTATCGCAATCCGGCCTTGTTCGATATTTCGCAGGTGGGCGGCGGCACGCCGTATGGTGCCTCTACCATTGCCGGTGGCGATGGCTCGCGTCAGCCGGATGATCGCGAGCTGGAGATTGCACGCCATCAGGGTGAGCTGGTCGCGCAGCTCACCCTCAAGCTGTTCGGCTGAAACTCAGTCAGCCCAGCACGGCGCCTACCGCGCCGGCGAGCAGGAGCAGTACCAGCATTAATCCCGCAATAGCGGCCCGCACAGCGGTGGCTCTCAGGCCAAGCGCGTGATCCTGCGCGCGATCGCCAAAGCGGCCGGCGGTGCGATGCACGCCTTCCACCGGTTCGAACAGGTTGTCGGGACCCGGAGAAGCGGGCTCGCTGGTGAGCTGTCCCTGCCAGGCACGGGCGGCCAGCAGTCGGTCGAGCACACCGGGCAGCACCATGTTGCCCACAATCGCCTGCAGGGTGGCCTTGCCGAGCCAGTACTCGCGGGGTGGGTCCAGGGCAATTTTTGCGATGGCACGGGCCGCCACTTCCGGCGTATGGATCGGCGGTACCGGTTGCGCCCGCTGGCTCATCCGATTGCGTCCCCAGTCGAACTGCGGCGTGTTGTGCGCCGGTAACTGCAGCATGGTGAGGCGAATGCCGCTGCGCTCGTGAATCAGCTCGCAGCGGAGCGCATCGGTGAAGCCGCGGACTGCAAACTTGGCGGCGCAGTAAGGCGCCTGCAGCGGGATCGAGCGGTAAGAGAGGGCAGACCCCACCTGAATGATGGTGCCGCGATTGCGCGGCTGCATGAGGCGCAGGGCGGCCAGCGTGCCGTGTACCGTGCCCAGATAGGTCACGCCGGTAACCTGATGAATCTCACTGGGCGTCAGCGCCGCCGCCGGACCGAATACCGTAACCATGGCTGCGTTGACCCACAGGTCCACCGGCCCCAGTGTGGTTTCAGCCCGGGCGGCAGCCGCCTCGACTTGACTCGCGTCGGTGACATCGGCGGGGAGGGCGAGGGCATTGCCACCGCAGACCGTAATCTCTTCCAGCGCAGCGGCCAGTCCGGTGGTGCTGCGCGCGATCAGCGCCACGGCCCAGCCCTGCCGCGCCAGCTCAATGGCAGCCGCCCGGCCGATTCCAGCGCTGGCCCCACAGATCACAGCTAAGCGTTGATGCTGCGTTGTTGCATGCGCCATTGCTCGCTCCTCGCCTGCCGGGATCAGCTGACTGCCCGTTCTGCAACGACTGCGGGGGGCCGTCGAAGTTCGGGAAGATGGCATCCGCTATACTGCGCCATTGTTCCAAATCAGCTGACGCATGGAGTGCCGCCGCCCGCATGCAGCCCCAGGATCTGGTGATGATCAATCTCTGCCTCGCGCTCTACGCGGGGTCGGTCTTTTTCTCGTTATGGGTTATCGATACGGGCAAGCGGCGCTGGGTGCCGCAGCTGGCGACGGCCATGGTGATCGGCCTGCTGGGGTTTACTGCGGCTGATTACATCGCCATCCCTACCGCCATCGTGGCAATGGCCTGTTACACGCTGGCGGCAACCGTCTACATGAACGTCAGTGAAAGCTGGAAGCGGCAGATCCGGTATGGCGGCATGTCGCTGGGGCTGCTGGCCGGCGTGCATATGGTGCCGGGCATCGAGGATATCCCGCTGTTTTCGCGCTGGTGGGGAGAGGGCGGCCAGTTTCTGCCATTCGACTTCCGCCTCGATAAAGCCTATGCGGGGCTGCTGCTGGCGCTGATTGCTGCACAGTTCCATCCGCTGCCGCGCAACTGGCGCCATATCTGGCTGTTGCCGGCGGCGGTGATCACGATGGTCCTGCTGGTCCTGCTGGCCGGGTATCCGATGGAACCGAGCTGGCCGCGTTATGCTGCCGCCATGCTGTTCGTCAATCTGGTCGTGACCTGTTTTGCCGAGGAGCTGTTTTTCCGGGGCGCCTTGCAGCGTGAGCTGATGCTTTACCTGGCGCCGGTTCCTGCCATCGTCATCACCTCCGTGGTGTTCGGGCTGGTGCATCTGGGACGGGGCTGGGAGTTCGCCGCGCTGGCCACCATCGCCAGCCTGTTCTACGGCTTCATCTACCGTCGCACCGGTCTCCTGTCACTCAGCGTGCTGACGCACTTCTGTGTCAACGCCGTCTGGATCACCTGCTTCCCGGGTCTGCGCTGAGGCCAACGGGCCGCGCCTGCGCGCGGCCCCGAAGTAGATCAGGAGATGCGCAGGATCGGTTTTACCGTCACGCCGCGGGCCGAGTCTTCAAAAGCCTGGTTGATCTCCTTGAAGTCGTAGAACCTGACCAGCTTGTCGAAGGGAAACCTGCCGGCTTTATAAAGCTCCACCAGCTGCGGAATAAAGACGCGCGGCACCGAGTCGCCTTCGATGACGCCGATCATGCCTTTGCCTTCAGCCATCAGATCGTTGTGCACGTCCAGTGTCATCTCCGGGGTGACGCCGACGATGGCGGCCAGTCCCCGTGGCCGCAACGCCTGCAGGCACTGGCGCACGACCAGCGGGACACCGGTGGTTTCCACCGCGTAATGGGTGCCGCCCTCGGTAGTTGCACGAATTTCCGCCACGACATCGACCTGCTTGCCGTTGAAGGCGTGGGTTGCACCCAGTTCGCGTGCCAGCGTCAGCCGGCTGTCATGAACGTCCACCGCAACGATCTCCCGGCAGCCGGCGATCCTGGCAGCCATGATGGCGCTCAGGCCTACCGCACCGCAGCCATAAACGGCGATGGCGCTGCTGAAGTCCGGCTTCAGGCGGTTGAGCACGGTGCCGGCCCCGGTCTGAATGCCGCAGCCCAGCGGCCCCAGCAGAGCCAGATCGACCTCCGGATCCACCTTAACCACATTGCGCTCATGGGCGACCACATGGGTACTGAAGGAGGACTGGCCGAAGAACGTCGAGAGGGGTGTTTCGCCCTGATACAGACGCCAGCTCTGATCCTCCATCTGCCCGCCGAAATTGAGGTCGTTGAAGATGCTGCAGACGGTAGGATGTCCGGTGAGACAGTTGTTGCACTGGCCGCAATGGGCGAACGACAGCACTACGTGATCGCCGGCAGCAAGCCGCGTGACGTTGTCGCCAACCTGCTCAATCACCCCGGCGCCTTCATGTCCCAGCACCACAGGATAGGGTGATACGCCGAGGTCGCGGCCCACCGCATCGGTATGACAGACACCGGTAGCGACAATGCGCACCAGCACTTCGTTTGGCCCCGGGCCTGCGAGTCTGACTTCTTCGATGGCGAACGGCTGGCCTTGCGCGTGGGTGACTGCTGCCTGAACTTTCATACCAACCTCCTGGAAGAGCGTGAGAGAGAATGCCTCACTGTCGCTTGATCCGGCCGGCGCTGGTGACGGCTGCGATCAGAGCCGCGTGTTGGAGAGATCGGCTTCCAGCGTCTGCTGATACTGCTGGCAGTACTCTATCAGCTCGGGTGAGCTGAGCGGGGGACTGAAGTAATAGCCTTGCCCATAATCACAGCCACATTCGCGCAGAAATGCATACTGCTCGGCCGTCTCGATGCCTTCGGCCACCACCTTGTAGCGCAGCTTGTGAGCCATGGCGACCACCGCAGCGGTAATTTCCATATCGTCACGGTCACGTGGAATGTCGGCAACGAAGGAGCGGTCCACCTTGACTACATTGACCGGCAGCCGCTTCAGGTAACCCAGGGACGAATAGCCGGTACCGAAATCGTCGATTGAGAGACTGACACCCAGATCCTTGATCTTGTTCAGGCTGTCGATGGTCTCCTCGAGATTTTCCATCAGTACGGTTTCGGTCAGCTCCAGCTCCAGCTGAGAAGGATGCAGACCCTGGTCGCGCAGCGTGGCATCGATGAACTCGACCAGCTGCAGGTCGGCGAACTGCCGGATCGAAAGGTTGACCGTCATGACCACGCGGTTGTTTACCAGCTTGGCGTCGCACAGTGCCCGCATCTGCTGGCAGGCTGTGCGCAGGATCCAGCGGCCCAGCGGCACGATCAGATCGGTCTCTTCCGCCACCGGGATGAACTCGATCGGACTGACGGCGCCCCGCTCATGGTGGCGCCAGCGCACCAGTGCCTCGAAGCCCACCAGCTGGCCGGTGAGCAGGTCGATCTGAGGCTGATACTGGAGAAAGAACTCCTCGTCCTCGATGGCGGTGCGCAGCTGCGCCACCAGGCGGAGATGCTCCACCAGCACGGTGTTCATTTCGGCGGTGAAGAACTTGAAGTTGTTGCGGCCCTCGTCCTTCGCCTTGTACAGCGCCAGGTCGGCATTCTTGAACAGGTTTTCGCTGTCGGCGGTGTCCTCGGGCGCGATCGATATGCCGAGGCTGGCGCTGATGCTGATCTCCTGATCATCCAGTAGCACCGGCTTGCTCAGCGCTATCAGGATCTTTTCGGCAATGGTGGAGACTGTCAGTGTGTCGGGCACATTGGGCAGGATCACGGCGAACTCGTCACCGCCCAGACGCGCCACCGTATCAGTGAAGCGAACGCAGTGCTTGAGACGCTCCGACACTACCGTCAGCAGGGCGTCACCGGAGTCATGGCCCATCGAGTCGTTAACATGCTTGAAGTGGTCGAGGTCGATCAGGATCAGCGCGACGCCCGCGCCAGTGCGACCGATATTGCTGAGCATGTGTTCCAGGCGGTTGCGGAACAGGCGCCGGTTGGCCAGGCCCGTGAGCGTGTCGTAGAACGCCATCTGCTCCAGCTGGTCGTAGGCCTGTTTCAGCTCACTGATGTCGGACAGCGTGCCGAGAAAGCCCATGTGCTGATTGCTGAAGTCGAGCAGGGGAGAGGCCTTGCCACTGACCCATTTGACCTTGCCGTCGTGCAGGAAGAGGCTGCAGTCGATGGTGATCTCCTGACCCGCCTCGATCAGCTGGTGGAACGCTTCCGCCACCCGTTTCTTGTCGTCCGGATGTACCACGCCGAGCCAGCCGTGCTGGAGCAGCTCTGCCTCTTCCATGCCGATGATTGCGCACATTTCTTCGTTGGCATAGATGCAATTGCCGCTGCGATCGAGCTGGAAGATGCCGACCTTGGATGACTGGCTGATCAGCCGGAATTTCTCTTCGCTCTCGCGCAGACGGGCGTTCTCATCCTCGATCACCGAGAGCATATGGTTGAACGAGTCAACCACCTGGCCCACCTCGTCATCACTGAATTTGGTGGCGCGGATGGCATAGTTGTCGTGTTCAGCGACCAGTGCGGCGGTTTTGCCCAGTCGCAGCAGGGGGCGTGAAATGTGACGGGCCAGCAGGGTACCGATCGCGACGGCGATCAGCGCCGCCATGACCACGACCGGGATCAGCACCAGCAGCTTGCGCTCCAGGATCTGCTGGGACGCCGCCAGCGAGGCGCGGAGATAGAGCAGACCCACCGCGCTGCCATCGAGCGTGATGGGCTGGTAGATGTCGAGATAGTTGTTGCGGATTTCGACCGAGGAGCCGGGCGAGGTGCTCAGCTCCGGACAATGGCCGTCGGCGGTGGCGTTGAATGACGCCAGCAGCGTGGGTGGCAGGGGCTCGCTGGTCTCGCTCTCGATGCGGTAGATACAGCCCAGCTCGGCACCGTTGCGGTATTGCAGAGCACTCAGGTTGGTCTGGGCGAGGGCGGCATCGTCAAACACCACCGCGGCACTGCTGCGGTTGGCAATGACGTTGGCCAGCACGCTGAACTCCTGCTGGATGGAGAGCCGCATGCTGTACTGGTCATACGCGGCGATGGCCGTAATGGCAGCCAGCAGACTGATCAGGCTGGTCGCCAGCGCCAGCACGATCATCTTGCTGCTTATGGATAGCTGATTAAGTTTCAAGCCATCTCACCCCGGGCCCTGCTACCGGACGGTACGGGCCACCTCCAACAGGTTTGCGCTGAACTGGAAGCCTGCCGCGCGACCACGCGTCAGGTTGATGTCCAGCTGGATGTTATTTCCCACATTGGCCAGCGCCACCATGCCGCCGCGCCGGAGAAAATTGTCACCGTCGCTCACGGTCAGAATCGGCGGCGGCGACTCGGCCGACAGCAGCGCCGGCTCGGTGGTGTTGTACTGGGAAATAAACAGCATGGCGCAGCCGTCCAGCGGATCGGGTTCGCCGACATAGCGTATCTTAATTGGGCGGTCATCGACCTTCCGTGTTTCCAGTTTTTCCAGGTAACGCTCGAATGGGTTATAGCCGTAGATACAGATGGTGACGGGTGTTTCCTCGCTCTGTTCGACGGGTGGCCAGTTGATGAATCGCAGCAGATTGTAGAGATAGGCCGCTTTGATCCGGTATTCACGCGAAATCTCGGCGAAAGCGAGGCTGCCGGCGAGGCCTGACAACAAGAGAAGGGCGGCTGCCAGACAGGCAGCAAGGGGCCGTGGCCGGGCTGGAGCATGGCCGGCGCGCGACGCTCTGAAGGTTGCGGTTCTCAGCCATGCCCACGCAGGCAGAAGCCGCCGCGCAGCGGAGACCGAAACCATCCGTGAACCGGCTCGGGAGCTAACCCGCACTAGGTACCACCATGACCAGATTTATCCATAAGGCCGCCAGGGTCAGCCGCAGGGCAGGCCGGCCCGCATTATCTATGCATCGGACCGCCTTTACCATGGGCCCCCGGGACGGAGACCGCTCCGTGTCAGCGCAATCGTCACGCCCCGTGAGGCTGCCACCGCCTCGCTTCACCGCGCAAGGGTAGACTACGGCTGAGCACTGGCATAGCCGGCAGGCCGGCTGGACGCTGTCGAATGTGACGCGGTTACGTTTCTGCCTCCCGTCTGCTGCGTTCGCCTCGCACGTTTGCGTCAAAATACTGCGCTGCGCATCGGCGTCGATGTTAGTTGTTTCCGCGGAAGTAATAATAGCCGGAGTTATGCCCTGGGCAGGGCTTTCTGTGCTGAAAAATCGACGGCTCGCCGAGGACCAGGGGAACCTGGCCGAAGCCGTTGCCAGGCGGGTGCCGGCCGCGATCCCGAACCACCCGGGCCGGTTTGCGCACGGTTTGGCAAACGAGTAAAGTAACCGGCTTTTGATGCCCCCCGAACCCTTGCAGGGGCGGCGCAACCGAAGGATCAACCGATGAGCTTTTTCATTTCGCAGGCCCATGCCCAGGCGACTACCCAGCAGCCGGGAGCAGGTGGTGCCATCTTCCAGATCGTTTTTCTCGTCGGCCTGTTCGCACTGTTCTATTTCATTGCGATCCGTCCGCAGCGCAAGCGTCAGAAAGAGCACGCCGAGATGGTCGCCGCACTGGCGAAGGGTGATGAAGTAGTCACCACCAGTGGCATCCTTGGCAAGGTTGTCAAGGTCGAAGAGGATTTTGTGGTCCTCAAGGTAGCTGACAATGTGGAACTGAAATTCCAGAAGATGTCAGTTCATGCCGTGCTGCCCAAGGGCACGCTCAAGTCAGTGTGAGCCCACCGGAGGGCCGGCGCCGATGGCCGGCCCTGCCTGCAGAGGCCAGGCAATGACGCCAGAAACCCCCTTCGAATTCCCTCCGCGCCTGTCTCTGGCGCAGCTTCCGACTCCCTTTCAGCCGCTTCCCCGTTTGCAGCGTCACCTGGGCTGCAGGCAGCGGCTGTGGATCAAGCGCGATGATCTTACCGGCTCGGTGCTGAGCGGCAACAAGGTCCGCAAGCTCGAGTTCACGCTGGCTGAGGCGCTGCTGGCCGGTGCCGATACCATCGTCACCTGCGGCGGGGTTCAGTCCAATCACTGCCGGGCAACAGCGCTGCTGTGCGCGCGTCTTGGTCTCCACTGCGTGCTGGTGCTGCGCGGCGAAGCGGAGCCACCGTTCGACGGCAATCTGCTTCTGAGCCAGCTGGCCGGCGCTGAGCTGCGTCTGTGGCCGGTGCGCACCTATCAGCACAACCTCGATGCGCTGCTGGCGGAGACCATTGAAGACTGCCGTGCGCAGGGTCGCCAGCCGTTTCTGATACCCACCGGTGCCAGCGACGCGATCGGCGTATGGGGCTACATTGGGGCTGTTCAGGAGCTGCAGGCTGACTTCGCCCGCGAAGCTATCACGCGGGCGCATTTGCTGTGCGCTACCGGTTCTGGCGGCACTCAGGCGGGCCTGACGGCAGGGGCGGCGTTGTTGGGACTGCCGGCAACTGTCTGGGGCGTGGCCGTCTGTGATGATGAGCAGTGGTTTCTCGACAAGGTGCGCAGCGACCTGCAGGCGTGGCAGGAGCGGTATCAGGTGCCGCTCGAGCTCGGCCGGCTGCCGGTACAGGTGCTCGACGCCTATATCGGACCTGGCTACGCCCGAGCCGGCCGTGAGGTGTTCGAAACGATTCAGCTGCTGGCGTCACTGGAAGGGATGGTGCTGGATCCGGTTTATACAGGCAAGGCGTTTCTCGGCCTGCTGACCGAATTGCGCAGCGGGCGTTTCGATGATGTCGACGATATCGTTTTCGTCCACACTGGCGGCGTTTTCGGCCTGTTCCCGCAGCGTGATCAGGTCGTCGCTTCATAACCATAATTTTCCTGCGCCGGGGGCGCATTGATGCAGAGCATCCACGCCGTACTGCAAGAGTTGAACAGCCTGGTCTGGGGCGTGCCGCTGCTGGTCCTGCTGATGGGCACCGGGCTCTGGCTGACCATCGGCCTGTACGCTTTACCGATTCGGCGATTGCCGGCGGCGCTGCGGCTGATGCTGCAAGGCCGCAGTGGTGACGGTCACGGTGACATCTCGCCATTCAACGCGCTGATGACCTCGCTGTCAGCCACCATCGGCACCGGCAACATTGCTGGCGTGGCTACGGCAGTGGCACTGGGCGGTCCGGGTGCAGTGTTCTGGATGTGGTGTACGGCGCTGGTGGGTTCCGCCTCCAAGTACGCGGAGGCTGTGCTGGCGGTTCATTACCGGGAGCGCGATGCCAACGGCCAGTTCGCCGGTGGGCCAATGTACTACATCCGCAATGGCATGGGGCCGCGCTGGCGCTGGCTGGCTGTGGCCTTCGCACTGTTCGGGGCGCTGGCGGGATTTGGTATCGGCAACACAGTCCAGGCCAACTCGGTAGCCGATGCGTTGCACAGCACCTTCGCGATACCGGCCTGGGTCAGCGCGCTGGCGCTGCTGGTGCTCGTGGCACTGGTGATTCTGGGTGGGGTGCGCCGGATCGGGGCTGTCTCAGGCGCACTGGTGCCGCTGATGAGCATCGGCTACCTGCTGTGCGGGCTGCTCATCCTGACGCTCAATATTCAGGCAGTACCGTCGGCCTTCGTCGAAATCCTCCGCAGTGCCTTCAGCGGAACCGCGGCAACCGGCGGTTTTGCCGGGGCCACCGTCATGATGGCGATCCGCTTTGGCATCGCGCGCGGTCTGTTTTCGAACGAGGCGGGCATGGGCAGTGCCGCCATCGCCCACGCAGCGGCCCAGACCGACAGTCCGGTGCGTCAGGGGCTGATCGGCAGCCTCGGCACCTTCATCGACACGTTAGTGGTCTGCAGCGTCACCGGCCTTGTTATCGTGGTGACGGGCAGCTGGCAAACGGGCGCAACTGGCGCTGCGCTGTCGACTCAGGCATTTGCTGCCGGTGTGGCTGGCGGTGAC
>JAJUJZ010000131.1 GCA_029265075.1 Gammaproteobacteria bacterium
GCTCGGCCGCCTGGGTGGCTACGGGTGCCACTTCCTGCTCGCCTGCTTCCGTGTCGGTCGCCTCATCGGTTTCTGCCTGAGCGGCCTGACTGCCGGTGCCGCGTCCCCGACCGCCGCGGCGGCCCCCGCGCCGACGACGCGGTCGCTGCTCGCCCTGCGGCTCACTGTTGTCGTCGCCAGCGGCTTCAGTCGGCTGCTCAGCCTGAGGAGCGCCAGTCGCTTCGCTCTCACCCGGCGCAGACAGGGGCTGGACCGGCTCGGACGGTGCCGGAGCAGCGTCGTTGACAGCCTCAGTGGTTTCGAGCTCCGTCGACGGCTCGTCGCTCAGCGGTTCACGGATGCGCTCAGCCGGACGGCCGCGCCGGTTGGCGGGACGCCGCTGCGGACGCTCGCCATCCGTTACTTCAGCCACGTTATCCGCGGTCGCGGGGGCAGGCTGACGCTCGCGGACGGGACGGCGTTCGCGGCGGTCATCGCGCTCACGGCGCTCCTCCCGGTCGCGCCGATCCGCGCGCGCCGGCTCGTCTTCGTCACGAGCTGTCCGCTCGCTGCGGCGCTCCCGCTGCGGACGCTCCTGGCTGGCGGCGTCACCGCGCGCCTCGCCGTTGCGTGACCGGGAGCGGCCGCCACGACCTCCGCGGGAGCGGCGACGGGGCTCGCCGTCGGGGCGCTCGCCACGCTCACGGCGCGGTTCTGCGCGGTCGGGCTGGGGTGCTGCGGCCGGCTGAGCAGCTTCGCTGCTCTCGCCAAACAGCAGGGAGATCAGGCGGTTGAACAGGCCCGGCTCGCGCTTGGAAATAACGGGCGCAGCGACGGCAGCAGGTGCTGCCACTGGTGCCACTTCCGGCTCGGCCGGACGGCTCGGCGCCGGCTGGGAGGGTGCCAGCTGGACGGCTGCCTGCTGGCGAGCCGGCGCGGGGGCGGCATCGGTGACTTCTTCCGCCTGTGGCACTTCCGGTTCAATCTCGTAGCTGAGCGCGGAGAGATTCTCAATATCGTCGTCGCGCAGACGCTTGACCTCGAAATGCGGCGTTTCCAGCTCGGGGCGCGGCACGATAACGACGCGCACCCCTTTACGCTGTTCGATCGAGGCGATGGTGGGGCGCTTCTCATTGAGCAGGAAGCTCGCCACGCTGACCGGCACCATGGCGCGGATTTCGGCACTGCGATCCTTGTTGGCTTCTTCTTCGATCAGCCGCAGGATCGACAGCGACAGCGACTTGGTGTCGCGGATCGTGCCCTGGCCCATGCAGCGCGGGCAGACGCTCGCGTTGGTCTCTTCCAGCGAGGGCCGCAGCCGCTGCCGTGACATCTCCAGCAGGCCGAAACGGGAGATCCGTCCCAGCTGAACGCGGGCGCGGTCGGCCTTGAGGGCATCGCGCATGCGGTTTTCGACTTCGCGCTGACTGCGCGATGCCGTCATGTCGATAAAGTCGATGACGATCAGGCCGCCGATATCGCGCAGCCGCAGCTGGCGGGCGATTTCATCCGCCGCTTCGAGGTTGGTCTGAAGGGCTGTCTCCTCGATGTCGCCGCCTTTGGTGGCACGCGCCGAGTTGATGTCGATGGCAACCATCGCCTCGGTGGGATCGATGACGATCGAGCCGCCCGAGGGCAGCTGTACCACCCGCTGGAAGGCCGTTTCGATCTGCGATTCGATCTGGTAGCGATTGAACAGCGGCACCGGATCCTGATAGAGGCGGATCTTGTTCTCGTAGGTGGGCATCACTTGCTGCACGAAGCCGAGGGCGGCGTTGTAGGCCTGCTCCTCATCGATGAGCACCTGGTCGATGTCGCTCCGCAGATAGTCGCGGATAGCGCGGATGATGACGTTGCTTTCCTGCAGGATCAGGTAGGGTGCGGCGCGTTCTGCGGCAGCCTTGTTGATGGCATCCCACAGCTGCAGCAGATAATCGAGGTCCCACTGCAGTTCTTCCGGGCTGCGGCCGACGCCGGCGGTGCGCACGATGACGCCCATGCCGTCCGGCACCTCGATCGAGGCGAGTGCTTCGCGCAGTTCGGCGCGATCGTCACCCTCGATGCGGCGCGAAATGCCGCCGGCACGCGGGTTGTTCGGCATAAGGACCAGGTAGCGGCCGGCCAGGCTGATGAAGGTGGTCAGGGCTGCGCCCTTGTTGCCACGCTCCTCTTTGTCGACCTGGACGATAACCTCGGTGCCTTCCTTGACGACATCTTTAATTTTAAAGCGGCCACCAGCCTCGTTGACCGGGCGATAGAAGTACTCGCGCGAGATCTCTTTGAGGGGGAGGAAGCCGTGGCGCTCGGCGCCGAAGTCGACGAAGGCTGCTTCGAGGCTGGGTTCGACGCGGGTGATGACACCCTTGTAGATATTGGATTTTTTCTGCTGGCGGTTGGTGTTTTCGATATCGAGATCGTAGAGGCGCTGGCCATCGACGAGCGCGACACGCAACTCTTCCTGCTGAGTTGCGTTGATCAACATTCTCTTCATGTTAAGGATCCGCAAAGTGGCGGACCCGCAATCACAGCGTTAACGCTCGATCCTGCTCAACTACCTGTACGCCTGGCGGGCGTAGTGCCATTACGGGCCACGGCCATACAAGCCGCTCGGGAACGCCCGATTCGGTATGGCCGCTGACAGCGCCAGCCGGCTCGGTATGCACGGTCATTACCGTGCGATTCGCTTACTGATGATGGGCCTGCGCCGCGCTGTCACCCGTTGCGAATCGTCAGCACTGCGAAGTCGTCACAGGGGAGAGTCCGTAAGAAGCGAGTGATTCACTGATCGCCGTGTCTGGGGACTGTCCGAAATATCTGCTTCGCGAGTGTTGCAAACATCTTTTGCATTAACGGTGCGGCGAGTCGGCCACACTATTAGTCACACACCTACTGAGTCGAACCTGATACAGTAAGTGCCCGCTTAAACTCTCGAAACGGCGGGCTATGGCACCGCCGGTTCTGTGCTGCGTCTGGACAAATCTGCCGCTCGGCCACTGCTGGCGGGGCGCTACCAGTCGCATCGCACCGCCGCAATATATCAGCGTTCCTCAGGACCATCAATTATTTGACTATGAGCCGCAGCAACGACCGAAACGGGGGCGGAGGCGTACGTCTGGTACGCGTCGATGCCGGCAGTGACGGCCAGCGTATCGACAATTTCCTCATGCGTGAACTGAAGGGTGTGCCGCGCTCACGGATTTATCGCCTCCTGCGCAAGGGGGAAGTGAGAGTGAATCGCGGCCGGGTGAGGGCGGAGGCGCGGCTGGCTGCCGGCGATGAGGTGCGCATTCCGCCGGTGCGGGTCAGCGAGGAAGCTGGCACCGCGCTGCCGGTCCCCGCGCCACTGCTGAATCATCTGGCCAGCTGCATCGTGTACGAAGATGACGCGCTGCTGGTGATCAATAAACCAGCCGGTCTGGCAGTGCATGGCGGCAGTGGTATTCAGACTGGTCTGATCGAAGCGCTGCGGCAGCTGCGCCCGGATGCCCGTTTCCTCGAGCTGGTACACCGGCTCGACCGCGATACGTCCGGTCTCATCATGATTGCCAAGAAGCGCAGCACTCTGACCACTCTGCATGAGGCACTCCGCGGTGACGGCGTCGACAAGCGCTACCTGGCCCTGGCGGTGGGCAGCTGGCCGGTGCAGCGCAAGCGGGTCGAGGCGCCGCTGCTGAAGAACACCCTGCGCTCGGGTGAACGGGTGGTACGGGTGTCTGCTGATGGCAAGCCAGCGGTAACCCTTTTCAAAGTGCTGGAAAGGTTTCCGGAGGCCACTCTGGTGGAGGCAAGTCCGGTCACTGGTCGTACTCACCAGATTCGGGTGCACGCCCAGTTCGCCGGCTGCCCCCTGGCTGGGGACGATAAATATGGCAATCGTGACGTCGAGGTAGTCTTTCGAGAAAAAGGTCTCAAGCGATTGTTTTTGCACGCGTTCCGGCTTTTTGTGCCGCTTGACGGCAGGCGTCTGGAGCTGGAGGCGCCGCTGCCGGCTGAGCTTGAGAGCTTCCTGGCCGCGCTGCGTTCGACGGAGGAGTAATGCATTGCTGTTCGTGTTTGACTGGGATGGGACGCTGGCTGACTCGGTAAGCCGCATCGTGCATGCCATGCGCATGGCTATTGATGAGCTGGGGTTGCCGTCCCATGAGGATGACGCAATTCGAGAGATCGTCGGGCTGGCGCTGCCCGAGGCGTTGCGCGCGCTCTATCCTGATCACGGCAGCGAGCTGCTCGCGGCACTGCAGGAGCGCTACTCAGCTCATTTCGTGGCGGGCGACAGCGCCGGCTGCGAGTTCTTCCCTGGCGCGCTCGACATGCTCGATAGACTGCGTGCCGATGGCTGGCAGCTGGCAGTGGCTACCAGCAAGAGTCGCCGCGGCCTCGACCGTGCGCTGCGTCTGTCCGGATTAGAGGGCTTCTTCCACGCCACGCGCTGCGCCGATGAAACCCGCTCCAAGCCACACCCGCTGATGCTGCAGGAGCTGCTGGTCGAGCTGCGGGTGATGCCAGAGGCAGCAGTGATGGTCGGCGATACGGAATTTGACATGGCGATGGCACAGCAGGCTGGCCTGCACCGGATTGGTGTGAGTTACGGTGCGCACGCGCCGGAACGGCTGCGCCCGTATCGGCCCGCGCTGATCATCGACGAGCTGTCGGTGCTGTGCGAGTGGCAGCTGCCATGAGCGCGGCGCCGGCACTGCATCAGAGCCGCAGTAAAATAGCCGCCTGAACCCGCTGGAGAGTGACAGATGAGTGAGAGACACGGCGATGCCAGCGATTCGCGCTCATGGCAGCTGCTCGAGCGCGTACTCGACAACATCACGGCCGAACAGCGGCGAGCCCGCCGCTGGGGCATTTTTTTCAAGCTGCTGACCTTCGTTTACCTGCTGGGGGCGCTGGCGCTGCTGCTGCCGGGCTCGGCGCTGAAGATTGACGGCAGTGGCCCGTTCACCGCCATGGTGCGAGTGGAGGGGGCTATTGCCGACCGCGAATTCGCCAGTGCCGACAATATTGTGAAGGGCCTGCGCCGCGCTTTCGAGCTGCCGCAGGCCAAAGCGGTGATGCTGGTCATCAACAGTCCTGGTGGCAGTCCCGTACAGGCTGGTTATGTCTATCAGGAGATTCGCCGGCTGCGACAGGAACATCCGGATAAGAAGCTGTACGCAGTGATCGGGGACGTCGGCGCCTCGGGCGCCTATTACATCGCAGCGGCTGCGGACGAGATCTATGCCGATCAGGCCAGCCTGGTGGGCTCCATTGGCGTGATTTCTGGCTCTTTTGGGGTCACCGGGCTGATGGAAAAGCTTGGCGTCGAGCGCCGGCTGTTCACCAGTGGCCCGAACAAGGCGTTGCTGGACCCATTCAGTCCGCTGCCCCCGGAGCAGGCTGCCATGTGGCAGTCGGTAATCGAACAGACCCACCGCCAGTTTGTCGAGCGCGTCAGGGCCGGGCGGGGCGAGCGGCTGCAAGATGCGCCGGAGATTTTCTCGGGCATGGTGTGGGCCGGGGAGACCGCGCTGGAGCTCGGTCTGATCGATGGTCTGGCCAGCCCTGGACAGGTTGCACGCGAGATCATCGGGGCCGAAAAGGTGATCGATGTCGGTGTCAGTCGCGACCCGTTTTCGGAACTGGCCAAAAAATTCGGTGTGGGCGTAGGCATGGGGCTGGCGCGGAGTATGCTCGGTTCGTCCGGCATGAATGAGCTGGCGCCTTACACACCATAATCCTTACGGGATCTGCCAGCCGGCCTTGCGCAGCAACGAGACCAGTCGGATGAGCGGAAGTCCCGTCAGCG
The DNA here is from genome assembly GCA_029265075.1 of Gammaproteobacteria bacterium. Taxonomy (GTDB): domain Bacteria; phylum Pseudomonadota; class Gammaproteobacteria; order Pseudomonadales; family CAMLJR01; genus CAMLJR01. Next base: position 5,771 of record JAJUJZ010000131.1, read on the forward strand.
CATTGGGATCGTCGCCAGAGAGACGTTCGAACAGCGTGATGCCGAGCCCTTCCGCCTTGAAGCTGCCGGCACAGTCGAACGGCTGCTCCCTTTGCAGGTAGCGATCGATCTCATCCGGCTGCAGCTGCCGGAAATGCACAGTGAACGGCTCCACC
>JAJUJZ010000078.1 GCA_029265075.1 Gammaproteobacteria bacterium
ACTTCGAATTCATAGCGGCCAGCCGGCAGCGTGGTGCCGTCCGCCCGCTTGCCATCCCAGCTGAAGCTGACGTCGCCCGGGTTGTGTGAGCCGAGATCATCCTGGTAGACGAGCACGCCCATCTCGTCGTAGACGTTCAGTCGCAGACCCGCCGTGCTGTACGGCACTTCGATGGTGCCTTTCACGTCACCACCTTCCGGCAGCGTGGCTACATTGGTCGGAATCTTCACGGTGCGCCCCACCATGGCCGAGGCCTGCAACGCCTGGCTCGACTGGAAGCCGGTGGCAAGACCCGCCACCGTCTGGCTGAGGTTGGTGATGCCCTCGACTGAGCTGAACTGCGCCAGCTGCGCGACGAAGTCAGCGTTGGTCTGCGGCTCCAGCGGGTTCTGGTTCTGCATCTGCGTGATCATCAGCTCGAGGAAGGCGTCTTTGCCCAGCTCCTGACTGGGCGCAGATCTCTGCTCGGGCTGTTTGGCCAGACCCAGCTCGCTGAAGAGGCTGGTGGCGGTCACATCATTGATGGCCATGAGTGGCGGCTCCTTACTGTCCCAGCGTCAGCAGGCGCTGAGCCATGGTCTTGGCGGACTGCATCAGCTCCACGTTCACCTGAAAGGAACGGGAGGCGGAAATCATGTCGGTCATCTGCTCGACGACATTGACGTTCGGGTAGTAGACATAGCCTTCGCCGTCGGCCAGCGGATGGCCCGGCTCATAACGGCGTTCCAGCGGCGCGTCGCTCTCGACGATGCCGGCCACCCGCACGCCGGCACCGGCGCCTGCGTTCTCATCCATCCAGGCGGGCCAGCCGCCCTGCTGCTCGGTCAGCGCCTGCTGCTGAATGGCATGGAACACTGGCTGCCGCGCGCGGTAGACCTGATCAACGCTGCTGGCTGCCGACTGGGCGTTGGCAAGGTTGCTGGCCACGGTGTTGAGCCGGACCGACTGAGCGGTCATGGCAGAACCGGCGATGTCAAAGATTCTGTTCATCATTCACCCTTGATAGCGTTGGTGAGGCCGCGGAATTTGCCGCTCAGAAAGTAGAAGCTCGCCTCGTAGTCCATTGAGTTCCTGGCGAAGCGCGCCATCTCCTGATGCTCCTCCACCGTATTGCCGTCGATGGAGGGCTGGTTGGGCACCCGATAGAGCAGATCGTCAGCGCCTCCCTCCCCGGCCAGAGTCATGTGGCGGGAATCGGTGCGGACCGGCTGTTCTGCACTGCGGGTGTGGCTGGCACTCTGCTGCGCGAGCAGCGCCTCGAAGCTCACATCGCGCGCCTTGTAGTTCGGGGTGTTGGCGTTGGCGAGGTTATTGGCCAGCACTTCAGCGCGGCGCGCGCGGAAGTGCAGTGCCTGCTCGTGGATACCCAGTGCGTTCTTGAAATTGATGCTGCCCATTGCCGCGTTCCGTTATTCGCTTCACGGCAGAGACAAAGCAATTGCAGTGCCAGATTTATAAGTTATTGTTCAAACGAAACATTTTACGAAATCAGGCCGGGAAAAAAGCGGCAACGGCAAGGGTGCAGCGGCAAGGGCTTGCCGGGTTGCCACCTCCGCAGCAGACACCCAAGTCTCTTGCAGGCGCCTGCCCCGCAGGGGGACAGCGCTGGCCAGGCTGGTTCAGATCGCGCGATAGATGATGCCGGGGTTGCACTGCACCATCTGGTACAGACCGCTGGCATCCGATACGCCTTCCGAGGCGCCGAGAATGAGGTGCCCGCCGGGACGCAGCGCAGCATGCATTCGACGCAGGATGTCGGCCTTGCGCTCGCTGGAGAAATAGATGAGGACGTTGCGGCAGAAGATGACGTCGAACTTGCCCAGCGCGATAAAGCTGTCCAGCAGGTTGAGCGGCTGGAAACGAATGCGCTGACGTATCTCCTGCTTCACCCGGTAGCGATCGCCGGCCACCGGCTCGAAGAAACGCTTGAGCCGCTCCGGCGACAGACCGCGCGACAGGGAGAGCTGGTCGTACTCTGCCGCCTTGCACACCTCGAGCATGGAGCGCGACAGCTCGGTAGCGACGATTTCCACTGGCTGCCGAAGCACGCCGAGGTTGGCCATCCGGTACTCCTCCACCGTCATGCTGATGGAGAAAGGCTCCTGCCCCGACGAACAGGCAGCCGACCAGATACGGATCGGCCGCCCGGCTTTCTGCAGTTCCGGGAGCAGGCGCTCGCGCAGGATGGTGAACGGGTGCGTATCGCGAAACCAGAGCGTTTCATTGGTGGTCATGGCGTCAATGACCGCCTCCCGCAGGGCGCGCTCGGTCGGCCGTTTGAGACGCTCGGTCAGCTCGTGCAGATCAGGGATGGCGTTGTCGGCCATCAGCTTGTTCAGCCGGCTGCTGACCAGATACTGCTTGTTCTCCCCCAGCACGATTCCGCACGCCTTCTCAAGGAAGTCGCGAAACGCTTCGTAATGTTCACTTTGCAAGCATGGACCCACCCCGGCAGAGCCGGCTCAAACCGATCAGAGAGAATGCTGTACTGCTCCAGCTCCGCGGGGTGCCGCTGCGTCACGCCAGTTCGGCGCTGGCGACGAGTTCCGCACGCTCCAGCACCAGTTCGGCCAGCCGGTCCGGATTGAATTTCGGCAGAAACTCATCAGCGCCGACTTTTTTCACCATTGCCTGGTTGAAAACGCCGCTCAGCGAGGTATGCAGGAGGATGTACAGCTCCGCGAGGCGCGGATCATTACGCACTTCGGCCGTCAATGTATAGCCATCCATCTCCGGCATCTCGATGTCGGAGATCATCATCAACAGCTCGCGCGGCGGTGATTTACCACTGTCGGCCTGCTCTTTCAACCATTCGAGCGCCTGGCGCCCGTCGTTGAGCAGGGTGATCTGCACCCCGACCGCCTCCAGGCAGCGCTTGATCTGCTTGCGGGCGATGGCCGAATCGTCCACCACCAGCACGTGGGCCGGCCCCTCGGAACGCGCCTGCTGCGCGGCCGACTGCTCGATCAGGGCCGGTGACACGGCCTCCCGACCCGGCGATACCTCTGCCAGCACCTTCTCCACGTCGATGATCTCGACCAGCCGGCCATCGACCTCGGTAACCGCGGTCAGGTAGCTGTCACGGCCGGCGCCGGCGGGCGGCGGATGAATGTCACCCCAGTTGAGGTTGACGATGCGCTCTACCGAGCGGACCGCGAAGCCCTGGGTCGAGTTGTTGTACTCGGAGATGATGACGAAGGCATGCGCGAGATCGGAAATCGAGCGCTTGCCGATGGCCCGCCCCAGGTCCAGCACCGGGATGGTGCCGCCACGGATATGGGCGACACCGCGCACCACGTCCCTCGACCTGGGGATCTGCGTCAGGTTCGGACAGGGCAGCACCTCGCGCACCTTGAATACGTTGATGCCGTAGACCTGCTCTCCTTCCAGCCTGAACAGCAGCAGTTCGAGACGGTTCTGTCCAACGAGCTGCGTCCGGCTGTTGACGCTGTCCATCAATCCGGCCATGAGAGTCTCCACGCGGGGTTCGGTAACCGAACATCTTGTTCACTAACGGGCACGCGAATTGCTTATACCCGTACAAAGCGGCTGGCACGACTGAATATCGTCATTGGGCCGCGCATTGGTTATCGGCCTTTCCCGTCAGAAATTGAGCGGGGCTTCGCGGCCGGTTACTGCTGCTCAACAGCATAGGCCAGGATCATGAGTTTACGCAGGTTTTTGCTCATCGCCCTGCTGGCGTGGGGGGCCGCCCCCGTAGCGGCGGCGAATGTCGGCGACACGATCCGGGTCGCGGCGGCGGAATTCCTGGAAGAGTGGTCCGCCGATTTATTGACGCGCGTCGGCGCTGGCGCCCGTATCGACTGGCGCATTGTCGGCATCGACAGCCGGTTGACGCTGCCGCTCTGTCAGCAGCCGCTGGCGGTCGAGGCGCGCAACCGGGGTCAGCTCAGTGCCCGGCTCAATCTGCAGGTGAGCTGCACCAGCGGCAACGGCTGGAGCATCTATGTACCCGTCGACGTAGCGGTGTTCCAGCCGGTGGTGATCGCGGCACGGCCACTGGCCCGGGGCGATACCCTGCAGCCGGGCGATCTGGAGCTGGTGGAACGCGATGTCACCCGCCTTACCGGACAGTATCTGACCGACCTGGCAGAAGCGACCGGCATGTCGGTGCGCCGCCCGGTCGGCCAGGGTGCCGCCGTGGTCGGCGAAGCGCTGGAGCCGCCGCTGCTGATAAAGCGCGGCGAAGGCGTGGTGATTCAGGCGGCTGATCAGGCGATCGCCGTCAGGATGGCGGGCACCGCCATGGTTGACGGGCGACGCGGCCAGCAGATCCGCGTCAGGAACAGCTCATCGGGCAAAATTGTGACGGCCCGGGTGTTAGCGCCGGGGCTGGTAGAGGTGATGCTCTGAAATCGGGCCAATCAGATGCAAATCGGGGTAAAGTGATCGCCATCGCGGCCGATAACCCCTTCGGGATCCCTTTCGCGGGCACGCGATAACGAAGGACAGAGCCATGGTTAGAGAGATCAATAACGGCGGCGTCAAACTGAATGCCACCGTTCAGAGCGACAAGGCGACACGCAATAACGCCAAAGCGCCGGAGAGCACCCCGCAGGCGGCTGCCACTCCGCGCCCGGCGACAGACAGCGTCAGCCTCAGCAACAGTGCGCAGGCGTTGCAGTCGGTAGTCGATCAGCTGAAGCAGTTGCCCGATGTGAATGAAAAGCGTGTGGCCGAGATTCGGGCTGCACTGGCCAGCGGCGAATACAAGGTCGACGATCTGGTACTCGCGGACAAGCTGCTGGCGGCAGACGACCTGCTGAAATAACCGGACCGCGTCCGGCATCGGCAGGCTGACAACAGATCAGTTGATGGACGGTGGTGGACAATGATCCAGGCGACAACCCCTGCGGCACCCATTGCCTGGGGCACACTACGGCAGTATCTGGAGCGTGACCAGCAGCTCAGCGAAGCACTGCTCGCCCTGCTGGAAAGTGAGCGCACCTGTCTCGAGCAGCGCGACTACAGCGCGTTCGAGGAGCTGCTGCAACGCAAGAGCGCGCTGCTTGGTGAACTGGCCGGGAACGGTCAGCAGCGGCTGCAGTGGCAGCAGTCGGTGGGCCTGCCTGACGACCGCGCTGCGCTGGCCGCAGCCGAGGCTGCCGAGCCGTCACTGGCTGAGTTCTGGCGGCAGCTGGCAACCGTCTGGGAAACCTGCCAGCAGCGCACTCGTGTCAACGAGCAGATCGCCCAGCGCACGCGCATCGTGGTCGGTCGCATGCTCGACATCCTTTCCGGCAACGCCGGCCAGGGTTCCACCTACGACGCTGGCGGCACTACCCACCGCCTGCAGACCGGGCGCAATATCACCACTGTCTGAACATAATTCCGCCTGGCCGAAAGTACCTGCTCTGAATCGGTGATCTGCGAAGCAGGCGAGTGGGCTCCGCTCGGCATCCGTTCGCCGGCAAAGCCGGGCAGTTGCCCTCGCGGGATCGCTCCGGCAGAATTCCGCCTCCTTCAGCAAGGCCGTGCCGAAAACGAGAGCGATGCCGATGTCTGCCTCCTCCCCCGCTCCTGCCGAACTCTGTCATCTGAGCTGGGACGAATTCCACCGCGACACCCGTGTTCTGGTCGAGCAGCTTGTCGGCCGTTCCTTTCGCGGTGTCGTCGGGATCGCGCGCGGGGGCCTGATCCCCGCGACCATCATTGCGCGCGAACTCGATCTGCGCCTGATCGATTCGCTCTGCATCGCCAGTTATGACCACACCCGCCAGGGCGAGCCTCAGGTGCTGAAAGGAATTGAAGGCGATGGCGAAGGCCTGCTGGTGGTGGATGACCTGGTCGATACCGGTGTCACCGCGCGGCTGGTGAAAGAGCTGCTGCCGCGCGCGACCATTGTTGCTGTCTACGCGAAACCCCGCGGCCGGGAAACCGCCGAGCTGTGGGCAAGAGAGTTTTCGCAGGATACCTGGCTGCATTTCCCCTGGGACTGCGCCTCGGGCCCGGATGGGCTGCGCTATGTGGAGCCGCTGGCAAAACAGTCACAATAGGGTTTGGCCGCGGTGCACCGGGACCGCTACAATACGCGCCGATCCAGCCTGTCGGACCGGCCGGATATCACCAGCAGTACAGCTCCACGCGCCCGTAGCTCAGTGGATAGAGCATTCGCCTCCTAAGCGAAGGGTCGCAGGTTCAACTCCTGCCGGGCGCGCCACCTCAACCCCCAGCCGCAGCTGTCCTCTTTTTCGTACCCTGCCGCGCGACGCCCCCGATACTTCTGCACTCTTCAGGCGGGCTCATTCTCCATCAGCCGCTCCAGTGCCTGACGGGCACGCGGTGCCAGCCCGGAACCATCTTCGCGCAGGTAGGCGAAAATTTTTTCGCGCATGAGAGGTGCCCAGAATCGCTGAATGTGTGTGGCAATCGCCGCGACCGCCTTCTCTTCGTCCTGTTCGAACTCGAAGTTGCGGGCGATCTGGTTCGCCATGCGGATATTGTTTTGCAGAGACGTTCCGGACATTGCGTTCACTATTCTCCCAGTAAACGGTGTGGATGCGTGTAGATGGAATAGCGTCCCGGTCGTGCGAAACCGACCAGCGTCAGGTCACTGCGCTGCGCCAGCTCGATGGCCAGCGACGTCGGTGCGGAAATGGCCACCAGCATTTCGCAGCCGGCCATGACCGCCTTCGATACCATTTCGTAGCTGGCCCGGCTGGAAACCAGCAGGAAGCCGTTGTTATCGGTCTGCTCTTGCAGCAGCGCGCCGATCAGTTTGTCCAGCGCGTTATGACGGCCGACATCCTCACGCACGAGACGGATATCCCCGTCGCTGTCGACCCACGCTGCGGCATGCACTGCCCCGGTCTGCTGCTGCAATGGCTGCTGTGCAGACAGCCCCTCAAGGGCGGCTTCGATGGCATCGCGCCGGAAGTGTCGCTCGCTGGGCACGGTCGGCAGCGGCCGGATCGCCTGCTCCAGTGACTCCGCGCCGCACAACCCACAGCCGGTGCGGCCGATGAGGTTGCGGCGACGTCGCTGCAGTTCGGCAAACCGCTCGCCACTGAGGCGGATGCTCACTTCACAGCCGGCCGGCTGCGCAGCCACTTCGATTTCGAAGATCTCCTCCACGCGGGAGATGATCCCTTCGGTAAACGAAAAGCCGAGCGCGAACGCCTCCAGGTCGGCCGGTGTGGCCATCATCACCACATGCGATACGCCGTTATAGACGAGCGCCACCGGCATTTCCGTGGCCACGCAATCGCTGGTCGGCTGCTGCGCGCCTGCCTCCCAGCGCACGACCGCAACCGTACTGCTGCCGCACCCTACTTCTTCATTCATGAGTGCTCACCTGTGCCCGCACCCGCCGGCACTCTCTATGACAGACGCGCAGCCGTCAGCTATGACGAGCGCGCAGCTGCCAGCAGTGCTGCCTGCTGCTCTGCGAATTCACGTTGCCGCTGCTGCCACGACGACGGCGAGGTGACGCGCTCGATCCGCACGGCGGTTACCTTGTACTCCGGACAGTTGGTCGCCCAGTCAGAGTTCTCCGTCGTCACGACGTTGGCGCCGGAGAACGGGTGGTGGAAGGTGGTGTACACCACGCCGGGAGTCATCCGGGTAGAGATTTTCGCGCGCAGGACCGTGTCGCCCGCCCGGCTCTGCACGCCCACCCAGTCACCGTCCCTGATCCCGTACTCTTCCGCATCATGCGGATGCACTTCGAGCACATCCTCCGGATGCCAGGCACTGTTGGCCGTGCGGCGGGTCTGGGCACCTACGTTGTACTGGGTGAGAATCCGGCCAGTGGTCAGCAGCAGCGGGAAGCGACGGCTGGCGCGCTCCTCGGTCGGTACATATTCGGTGACGACGAAATGACCTTTGCCGCGCACGAACTCATCAACGTGCATGGTCGGCGTACCGAGCTCCGCATCGTCGTTGCACGGCCACTGGATGCTGCCCAGCTCTTCCAGTTTCTCGTAGCTGACGCCGTGGAATGTGGGAGTCAGGCGTGCGATCTCATCCATGATCTCCGAAGGATGGCTGTAGTGCATCGGATAGCCGAGCTTCTCCGACAGCGCCATGGTGACCTGCCAGTCCTCCATGCCTCCCAGTGGCGGCATCACCTTGCGCACGCGCGAGATCCGTCGCTCGGCGTTGGTGAAGGTCCCGTTCTTCTCGAGGAACGAGGAACCCGGCAGAAACACATGCGCATACTTGGCCGTTTCGTTCAGGAAGATGTCCTGCACGATCAGGCACTCGAGGCTGCGCATTGCGGCCTGCACATGCTGGGTGTTCGGATCCGACTGGACGATGTCTTCGCCCTGACAGTAGAGCCCCTTGAAGTGCCCATCGAGCGCCGCATCGAACATATTGGGAATGCGGAGCCCGGGTTCACTGTCGAGCGTGACATTCCACGCTGCGTCGAACTGGCTGCGGGTCGCTTCATCCGAAATATGGCGATAGCCCGGCAGCTCATGCGGGAATGATCCCATGTCACAGGAGCCCTGCACGTTGTTCTGGCCGCGCAGCGGGTTGACGCCCACGCCTTCGCGACCCACGTTGCCGGTTGCCATCGCCAGGTTGGCGATGCCCATCACCGCCGTCGAGCCCTGGCTGTGCTCCGTCACCCCGAGGCCATAGTAAATGGCGGAATTGGGCCCCTGAGCATAAAGCCGTGCCGCGCCGCGTACCTGCTCGGGATCGACCCCGGTAATCTCGGCCGTGGCCTCCGGCGAATGCCGCGGATCAGCAATGAAGTCGCGCCATGCCTGGAAGGCGTCATGTTCGCAGCGCGCTGCAACGAATTCCTCGTCGACCAGCCCTTCCGTGACGATGACATGGGCCAGCGCATTGATGAGCGCCACGTTGGTGCCCGGCCGTACCGGAAGGTGGTAGTCGGCCTGGATATGCGGTGTCTTGACCAGATCGATGCGCCGCGGATCGACCACGATCAGGCGGGCGCCCTGCCGCAGCCGCTGCTTGAGCCGCGAGGCAAACACCGGGTGACCATCGGTCGGGTTGGCACCGATTACCACCACCACATCGGCGTGTGCGACCGATGCGAACTCCTGGGTACCAGCTGATTCGCCGAGTGTGGTTTTCAGGCCATAGCCGGTGGGCGAATGGCAGACCCGGGCACAGGTATCGACGTTGTTGTTGCCGAACGCCGCCCGCACCATTTTCTGAACCAGCCACACCTCTTCGTTGGTGCAGCGCGATGAGGAGATGGCGCCCACACTATTGCGTCCGTATTTTGCCTGAATGCTCTTCAGTCGCCCGGCCGCGTAGGTGAGTGCCTCATCCCACGATACTTCACGCCACGGCTGATCGATGCTTTCGCGAATCATCGGCGTGGTAATACGATCTTTGTGCGTCGCATAGCCGAACGCAAAGCGTCCTTTGACGCAGGCATGTCCCTCGTTGGCACGCCCTTCTTTGTTCGGGGTCATGCGCACCACAGTATTGCCGCGCATATCGGCGCGGAACGAGCAGCCGACACCACAGTAGGCACAGGTGGTCACAACCGAGTGCTCGGGCGTACCGAGCGCAATGATCGAGTTCTCGGTGAGCGTTGCTGTCGGGCAAGCAGCGACGCAGGCACCGCAGGAGACACACTCCGACGACATGAAATTGTCGGTCGCCTGCCCTGCACTCACTTTGGAGTCGAAGCCGCGCCCTTCAATCGTCAGCGCAAACGTCCCCTGGATATCCTCGCAGGCGCGCACGCAGCGGGAACAGACGATGCACTTCGACGGGTCGAAGGTGAAATAGGGGTTGGAGGTGTCCTGCGGCTGATCGAGATGGTTAGCCCCCTCGAAGCCGTAACGCACGGTGCGCAGCCCTACTTCACCCGCCGTGTCCTGCAGCTCACAGTCGCCATTGGCGGCGCAGGTCAGACAGTCGAGCGGGTGATCCGAGATGTAGAGCTCCATCACATTGCGCCGCAGCTTCGCCACCGGCTCGGTCTGCGTGCGCACCACCATGCCCTCAGCGACCGGCGTGGTGCAGGAGGCGGGATAACCCTTGCGCCCTTCGATCTCGACCAGACACATCCGGCACGAGCCGAACGCCTCGAGCTGATCGGTAGCACACAGTCTGGGCACCTTAATGCCGGCTTCTGCCGCTGCCCGCATGACCGAAGTGCCCTCCGGTACGCTCAGCGTCACGCCATCAATCGTCAATGTCACCAGCTGGTCCGAGACCCGTGCCGGCGTGCCGAAATCCTTCTGGGGCTGGTAGTACTGCAACATAGTGCTCACCCTGTCGAGCTCAGCGCTCGAAGTCTTCCGCGAAATAGGTCAGTGCACTGCGCACCGGGAACGGCGTCATGCCGCCCATGGCACAGAGCGATCCATACTCCATGGTGTCGCAAAGCTCGCGCAGCAGCGTCAGGTTTTCGGCCCGCTGCTCATCGCTGATGATGCGGTCGATGACCTCGACGCCGCGCACCGAGCCGATCCGGCACGGCGTGCATTTGCCGCACGACTCAGCCACGCAGAACTCCATGGCGAAACGTGCCTGCCGGGCCATGTCGACCGTGTCGTCGAACACCACGATGCCGCCGTGACCGAGCATCGCGCCCATCGCCGCGAACGACTCGTAGTCAAGCGGCGTATCCCACTGCGACTCAGGCAGATAAGCGCCCAGCGGCCCGCCCACCTGAATGGCACGGATGGGACGACCGCTGGCAGTGCCACCGCCAAACTCTTCCACCAGCTGACGCAGTGTCATGCCAAACGCCAGCTCCACCAGGCCGCCCCGTCTGATGTTGCCAGCCAGCTGGAACGGCATGGTGCCCCGCGAACGGCCCATGCCGAAATCCTGATAGAACGCGCCGCCCTTCGCCAGCACCGTGGTGGCAGCGGCCAGCGTCAGTACGTTGTTGACCACCGTAGGCTGACCAAACAGACCACGCAGCGCCGGCAGCGGCGGCTTAGCGCGCACCATGCCCCGCTTCCCTTCCAGACTGTCGAGCAGCGCGGTCTCTTCGCCGCAGATGTAGGCGCCGGCCCCGAGCCGGACCTGCAGATAAAACGAGCGTCCGCTGCCCAGAATGTCGGCGCCAAGATAGCCGGCCGCCGTGGCCGCATCGATTGCCTCGTTCAGGATCTGATGCGCTTTCGGGTATTCGGAGCGGAGGTAGATGTAACCTTTGTCTGCACCCACCGCGAGACCGGCAATGATCATGCCTTCGATGAGCTGGTACGGGTCGGCCTCCATGACCAGCCGGTCAGCAAAGGTGCCCGAATCACCCTCGTCGGCATTGCAGACGATGTATTTCTGAATGGCCGGCGCATCGAGCACGGTCTGCCACTTGATGCCGGCAGGAAAGGCAGCGCCGCCGCGACCGCGCAGGCCTGAGGCCTTGAGTTCATCGACGATCTGCTGCGGACTGAGCGTCAGCGCACGCCGCAATCCGGCAAAGCCTTCATGCGCTTCATAGTCGCTGACCGAGACCGGATCGATAACGCCGGCTCGCGCGAAGGTGAGCCGCTGCTGTTTTTTAAGCCAGGCGATCTCTTCAGTCAGACCGAGGTACCGGGGATGTCCGGTATTGGGCGAGCCGTCGGCATTGAACAGCTGCTCGACCTCTTCAAGTTCAAGCGGCCCGAACGCCACCCGGCCGTCGGAAGTCTCCACCTCGACCAGCGGCTCCAGCCAGAACAAGCCGCGCGAGCCATTGCGCACCAGCTCGATTTCTCGCTGCTGCCGGGCTGCCTGCAGCTGGATCGCAGCAGCAATCCCGTCAGCGCCGAGCGCACAGGCGGTGGTATCGCGCGGAACGTAGACCCTGACCATCATTCTGCCCCCGCCTTCAGTTCAGCCATCAGCGAATCGAAGCGCGCACTGCTGACCCGGCCGTAGACCTCGTTATCGATGCGCACTGAAGGGCCACAGGCGCAGTTTCCCAGACAGTATACAGGAACGAGCGTTATGGACCCGTCACTGCAGGTAGCGTGGTAGTCGACGCCGAGTGCAGTTTTGGCGTGCGCCTCCAGCTCACGTGCGCCCACTGCCTGACACGCCTCGGCGCGACATATCTGTACCGTGTGACGACCGCCGGGCTGGGTACGAAAGTCGTGGTAGAAGCTGATGACGCCGTGCACTTCGGCCCGGGACAGATTGAGTTCCGCGGCAATGTCAGGAACCACCTCGGCGGGGATATAGCCCAGGCTGTCCTGTATGGCATGCAGGATACACAGCAGTGCTCCCGGCTCATTCCGATACCGCTCGAAAGCGGCTGCCACCGCCGCCCCTCTATCCATAACTGCTGACATTGTCGCGTCTCCTCGTCCGGCCCGGAGCCCGACGGTCTTTTGTTATACGTTCCCGGCGTGGAACCGGATGTGATCCTCGATGAACGTGGCGATGAAGAAATAGCTGTGGTCATAACCCG
>JAJUJZ010000170.1 GCA_029265075.1 Gammaproteobacteria bacterium
AACCATATCGCTTGATACAACCTCGGGCGAGTTCGAGTAGTCGATCTGCTTGCGCAGCGGCGAGTGCAACGCCACCTGGCGCATGTATTCGTTGAGCTCGTCGACCGTGGTCTCACGCTTGAGGTTGAGCTTGAGAATGGCCAGCGACACGTTTGGCGTCGGCACGCGAATGGCGTTCCCGGTCAGTTTGCCCAGCAGTTCCGGCAGCACCTTGCCGACAGCCTTGGCAGCACCCGTTTCGGTAATAACCATGTTCAGCGGTGCGCTGCGGCCACGACGCTTCGACTTGTGATAGTTGTCGATCAGGTTCTGGTCGTTGGTGTAGGCGTGAACCGTTTCGATGTGGCCATTGATGATGCCGAAGTGATCATTAAGCACTTTCAGAGGCGGCGAGATGGCGTTGGTGGTGCAGCTCGCAGCCGTGATGATGTTGTCTTCCGGCAGAATCTGATCGTCGTTGATGCCGAACACGATGTTCTTGAGGTCGCCCTTGCCTGGCGCAGTCAGGATGACCTTGGAGACGCCGGGGCATTTCAGGTGCAGCGACAGCCCTTCGCGATCGCTCCACTTGCCGGTGTTGTCGACCACGATCGCATCACTGATACCGTACTGGGTGTAATCCACGGCGTCGGGGCTGTCGGCATAGATCACCTTGACCTCGTTGCCGTTGCACACCAGCGACTGGCGCTCCTCATCGATACGGATGGTGCCGTTGAAAGGGCCATGGACCGAGTCGCGCTGCAGCAGGCTGGCCCGCTTCATCAGGTCATCGTCGCCCTTGCCCTTGCGGACCACGATGGCGCGCAGGCGCAGCGTTTCGCCGCCGCCCGTTTTCTCGATCAGCAGGCGCGCCATCAGACGGCCGATGCGACCAAAACCGAACAGAACGACGTCGCGGGGCTTGTGCTCGGGCTCGGGATCGGCACCGATCAGGTCAGCGACCTGGTTACGGACGAAGTCTTCAACTGAAACGCCGGCCTTCTTCGCCTCTTCGTACATCACCGCAATGCGGCCGGCATCGATATGGGCGGTGCCGAGGTCAAGCGCTGCCAGCGCCCTGATGACCGGGAAGGTCTCGAATTCGGAGAGTTCGTTGCCCTCAACCTGACGCACAAAACGGTGCGCTTTCATGATGTCGAGCGGCGAGCGGTTGATCAGGGGCTGACCATAGACATAGGTCTTGACGTTGTTTTCCCGATACAGCTTCCCTACCAGGGGGATCATCCCTTCAGCGAGGGCTTCCCGCTGCTTCCAGTCTTTGAAGTAATCGTCGGGACGCTCTCGCTTTCTCTGTTCCATTTGCCAGCAACCTCGTGCCAGAAGGGGTGAAATCTCGGGGGGCCGGTATTATCCGGGGTACCCGACAACGGTGCAAGCCAGCCGCTCTGACAGCAGCTCGGCCGGAAGACTCCGGGCCGGCCAGACGCTGCAACACCGGCCCCGCCCGAGAACCGGATGGCCGCTTCGTTTACAATGCCGCCCTTTTCCTGCCACAAGCACCCGGTTCACTGATGACTCAACCGCTCCTCTCGCCACCTGTTTCCATCCGACCCGGCGATCGACAGCGCTGGGGCAGCCTGCCCGGCAGCGCTGCCAGCCTGGCCGTCGCCGAGCTGGCGCAGGCAGCGCCGGGGCTGGTGCTCTGGATCACGCGCGATACCCAGAGTGCCCGTCACGCTGAGCAGGAGCTGCGGTTCTTCGGCAATACCGATCCGCGCCGCGGCATCGAAGAGAGCGCGCTGCCAGTGCTGCAGCTGCCGGACTGGGAAACGCTGCCGTACGACACCTTTTCGCCTCACCAGGACATTATCTCGGAGCGCCTGACCACGCTCTATCATTTGCCGCAGCTGGAGCACGGGGTGCTGGTGGTACCGATCACCACGCTCATGCATCGTCTGGCACCGCCCAGTTACCTTCAGGGCAACAGTCTGCTGCTCGACGTGGGCCAGCAGCTGGATACCGAGGCCATGCGCGAGCGCCTGGCGGCTGCCGGCTACCGGGCCGTCACCACGGTCTATGAGCATGGCGAGTACGCCCTGCGGGGCTCGCTGCTCGACATCTACCCGATGGGCAGCCGCCTCCCCTACCGCATCGACCTGCTCGACGACGAAATCGATACGCTGCGCACTTTCGATCCGGAAACGCAGCGCACCATCGACCAGGTAGCGCAGGTGCGGCTGCTGCCGGGGCGTGAGTTCCCGCTGACGGCGGATGCCATCAAGGGGTTCCGCGAGCGCTGGCACGACAGCTTCGATGTCGATCATCGCCGCTGCCCCATTTATCAGGATGTGAGCCAGGGGATCGCGCCGGCCGGTATTGAATACTACCTGCCGCTATTCTTCGAGCAGAGCGCGACCCTGTTTGACTATCTGCCGGACAACACCATCGTCGTCACCGACACCGGGCTGGAGAGTGCCGCCCGGTCGTTCTGGCACGACGCCAGCAATCGCTATGAACAGCGTCGGCACAATATCGAACGTCCGGTGCTGGCACCGGAGCGGCTGCTGCTGCGGGTGGAGGAGCTGTTCACCGAGCTGCGCACGCATCAGCAGATCTCGGTCGACAGCGCCTCTGTCAGCGACCGCAACGGCACCGATTTTCCCGCCGCTGCCGTGCCCGATGTCGCGATCAATGCTCACGCCGAGGACCCGATTGCGGCGCTGCGTCAGCTCGGCACGTCAGCGCGGATCCTGCTGTGTGCGGACAGCGCCGGCCGGCGCGAAACGCTGCTGGAGCTGCTGGGCAGGCATCAGCTCAAGCCAGCGCTGGTCAATGACTGGAATGAGTTCCTGCACGGTGACGAGACGCTCGCGATCACGGTTGCGCCTATCGACCGCGGCCTGTACCTGCCGCAGCACCAGCTGGCGCTGGTCACCGAAAGCCTGCTGTTCGGACAGCGGGTGCTGCAGAGCCGGCGTCGCAAGCGCGCCTCGGACGCCGCTGAGAATGCCATTCGCAACCTCACCGAGCTGCGGCCAGGCGCCCCAGTAGTGCATGTCGATCACGGTGTCGGCCGTTACCTCGGCCTGCAGACCATCGAAGTCGATGGTGAGCCCGCCGAGTTCGTCACGCTGGAGTATGCCGAGGGCGCCAAGCTCTACGTGCCGGTCGCGTCGCTGCACCTGATCGGTCGTTACGCAGGTGGCGACGAGGAGCTCGCCCCGCTGCACCGGCTTGGCAGCGACGCGTGGGCCAGAGCCAAACGCAAGGCGGCCGAGCAGATCCGCGACGCCGCGGCCGAGCTGCTCGATATCTACGCCCGGCGCGCGGCACGACCCGGACGCGCCTTCAAGCATCCTGGCCCCGCCTACGATCTGTTTGCCGCGGGTTTTCCGTTTGAAGAGACGCCCGACCAGCAGAGCGCCATTGATGCCGTGGTGGAGGATATGCTGGCGCC
>JAJUJZ010000125.1 GCA_029265075.1 Gammaproteobacteria bacterium
AGGCAGGTTGTAGGAGATGACAAACAACATGTCATCGTCATAGCCGCCATCCTTGTCATGATCGACGACCTTGCTCACTGTGAAAGTGAGACGATCGTTGTACGCATACGACAGATCGACGTGTGTCATATCGAGTTCGTTGTCAGCCTGATCGTGATAACCGGCCAGCAGCGTAAACTGACCATAGGTGCCGGCCAGCGTCCAGTATTCGTAGCCGGTATTGCCTGCAACGTTATCGTGGTATTGCGCGGTAATCGGCCCGAAGCCTAGAGTCAGGATCACTTCCGTCAGTTCGCCAGTGGTATCGTCACGAGTGTTAAGGTCTCCGCGAAGCCCGGCATCGGAGTAGTTGTAGTTGACGACGCTGAGGTCATAGCTGAACTGACCGATCTCACCGCCATAGCCCGCGTAGAGGTCGTATTCCTGGCCGAGCGAACTGTCGCCCGAAGAGGCCCAGATACCGATGTAGGCTCCGCCGGTGCTGTAGCTGAGATCACCGAACACGGCTGGCGATCCATCTCCCAGATCGATACCCCGCCACAGATACATGTTGGCAACGCCGGCACTGGCGGAGAGTTCGGCATTGGCGACGGGCACCAGCAAAGCACCGGAAAGTACAGAGGCAGAGATCAGGGCCGCGAAAGAGGGGGCAACGCTTTTCATGTAGGTTTCTCCAGGTTGGTTGCGGCGGCCGCGTACCGGAGGGTATCTGTCGTGCGTCCGCTTACCGGTTTTTGCACGGGCCGTGCCAGCTGGAGAAAACTTTTTCAGATCAGTACCTTGAGGTCATAAACCGCGACTTTCCCGAATCTCAGCCGGGAATGGTGTGATTCATTACAGTGCACGCCGCGGCCGCTGCACTAAAAAGAGGCACCGGGTTCACACTTGTTGCGCCTGGCGCAGGAAGAAGCGGTCGTCTGCTGCCAGTTCCAGCGGCGGGTCGGGTACACTAGCGACGCTGGCGACAGTCCGGACGTAACAGGAGAGCAAGCTCATGACCAATCGCGATATCTTCAGCCAGATCAGCCAGCAGCTGGGAAGCCTGCTTGGACAGGCGCCGTCGCCCGCCGACCTCGAACGCAAAGTCAGAGCGCTGGTGCAATCCGGGCTCAGCCGCATGGATGTGGTGACCCGGGAAGAATTTGATGCGCAGGCGGCAGTACTCAGCCGTACCCGCGCGCGGGTAGAAGCGCTGGAGCGTGAGCTGGAAACGCTGCGCCAGCAAGTGGAAGGCGCTCCCGGCCCCGACGCCTGACCTGTAATTTGCTGAACCACTGATTGCGAGCCGGCTGCAGCCGGCTCCGAAAAATTGATACGGACCAAGGATGGCCCGATGACTCTTGCCATTGTTCAATCACGTGCCCGCGTCGGCATAAGCGCGCCCGAAGTCAGCGTCGAGGTACACCTCGCTCCCGGCCTGCCGGCCCTCAATGTAGTGGGCCTGGCGGAGACCGCTGTCAAGGAGAGCAAGGACCGCGTGCGCAGTGCGCTGATCAACGCCCATTTTGAATTCCCCGCGCGCCGTATCACGGTCAACCTGGCACCTGCGGATCTGCCCAAGGAAGGCGGTCGGTTCGACCTCCCCATTGCACTGGGCATTCTCGCCGCCAGCAGTCAGTTACCCCTAGGCGCGCTCGAAAACCGGGAATTCATTGGCGAACTCGGCCTTGCCGGCGATTTACGGCCAGTGCCGGGCGCACTGCCAGCCGCGCTCGCCTGCGGGGATGCAGGACGCACGCTGTTCGTACCAGAGGCGTGTGCCCCGGAAGCGGCGCTGGCCCGCGACACGGCGGTGATCGGCGCCACCGATCTGCTGCAGCTCTGCGCCGCTCTGCGCGGCCACGTCGAGCTGCCCCGTGCGCTGCCACCGCCGGCCTTGGAGAAAGCGTCTGTGCCCGATCTGAGCGACGTGCGCGGCCAGCTGCAGGCCAAGCGGGCGCTGGTGATCGCCGCCGCTGGCGCGCATAACCTGCTGCTGCACGGCCCTCCGGGCACTGGCAAAACCATGCTGGCCAGCCGGCTGCCGGGCCTGCTGCCGCCACTGGAACCGCGCGAGCAGCTGGAGGTGGCGGCCGTGCAATCGAGCATCGGGCGGCTCGACCTGCGCCGTTTCGGCGAGCGCCCGTTCCGCGCGCCGCACCATACTGCCTCAGCGGCGGCGCTGGTAGGCGGCGGGAGCCATCCGCGGCCCGGGGAGATATCACTGGCGCACCATGGCGTGCTGTTCCTGGACGAGCTGCCGGAATTCCAGCGCAAGGTGCTGGAGGTACTGCGGGAGCCGCTGGAAGCGGGCGAAATCATGATTGCCCGCGCCCGTCAGCAGCTGTCCTTCCCGGCCCGTTTCCAGCTGGTGGCGGCCATGAACCCGTGCCCCTGTGGCTACGCCGGCGACAGCGAGCGCGAATGCCGCTGCACACCCGATCAGGTGCGCCGCTACCGTGACCGCATTTCCGGCCCGCTGCTGGACCGCATCGATCTGCAGGTGCCAGTGAAGCGGCTGCCGGCCGGTGCCCTCACCGATGACAGCCGGCCGGAAGCGAGTTCCAGCCACTGGCGGGCCCAGGTGGTAACGGCACGCATTCGCCAGCTGGAGCGTCAGGGCTGCACCAATGCGCTGCTGGGCAGCCGCCAGCTCGAGCACGAGGCCGGCATCGCACTGGCCGAGCGGCGCCGGGTGGAGGCGACCGTACAGCGCATGGCGCTGTCGGCGCGCGCCTATTACCGTATTCTGCGAGTGGCGCGGACTATCGCGGACCTTGAGGCCAGCGTCACGGTCGAGCGTCACCATATCAATGAAGCCCTGCTCTACCGCGGCCTGCCGGGCGGCGCGAACGGCGGCACGTGAGTCGCACACGCAGCCCCGCCAGCCGCTGGTACAATGCCCGGCCATTGTCGTACCCGTGACCCCCTGTGATCAGTCAGCTCAATCCCCGCCAGCGCGAAGCCGTCCGCTATATCGACGGTCCACTTCTGGTACTTGCCGGTGCCGGCAGCGGCAAGACCAGTGTCATTACGCGCAAGATTGCCTACCTCGTAGAAACCTGCGGCTATCAGGCGCGGCATATCGCGGCTGTTACCTTCACCAACAAGGCCGCGCGCGAGATGCGGGAGCGGGTCGGCACGCTGATTTCAGGTCAGGCGGCACGCGGCCTGACCATTTCCACCTTTCACAATCTCGGGCTCAATTTCCTGCGGCGCGAGCATAAGAAGCTCGGCTACAAAGCCGGTTTCTCCATTTTTGATGCCGAGGACGCGCTGGGGCTGATCCGCGACATCCTGATTGCCGAGCATGGCGGCGACAGCGATCAGGCCAGTGTCGTGCAGAATCGGATCTCCGCCTGGAAGAACGACATGGTGACGGCGGAGCAGGCTGTCGCCGGCGCGACCGGCCCTGCCGACATGCTCTGCGCGCAGGCCTATGTGCGTTATCAGCGGGCGCTGCGCGCTTACAACGCCTTCGATTTCGATGACCTGATTCTGCTGCCGGTGCAGTTGCTGCAAAGCGATCCCGACACACTGGCCGAATGGCAGCAGCGCATCCGCTACCTGCTGGTGGATGAGTATCAGGACACCAACACGACCCAGTACGCGCTGGTCAATCTGCTGGTGGGCAGCCGGCAGGGACTGACCGTGGTCGGTGACGACGACCAGTCGATCTACGCCTGGCGCGGTGCGCGGCCGGAAAACCTTGCTCAGCTGGCGCAGGATTTTCCGCATCTGAAAGTGATCAAGCTCGAGCAGAACTATCGCTCCACCGGCCGTATCCTGCGCGCCGCCAACACGGTAATCGCCAACAACCCGCACGTGTTCGAGAAGGCGCTGTGGAGCGAATATGGTCCCGGCGAACCGATCCGGGTCATCTGCTGCCCCAATGAAGATGCCGAATGCGAACGGGTGGTCACCGAAATTCTCGACCACCGGCTGCGTCGCGGCGGCCAGTACCGCGATTACGCCATTCTCTATCGCGGCAATCACCAGGCGCGACTGCTCGAGCTGAAACTGCAGCAGTTCCAGGTGCCCTATCGCCTCAGCGGCGGCACCTCGTTTTTCGCCCGCAACGAGGTTAAGGACGTGATGGCCTATCTGCGGCTGCTGATCAACCCCGACGACGACAGCGCCTTTCTGCGCATCATCAATGTGCCGCGCCGTAAAATCGGTGCTTCCACCCTCGAAGGCCTGGCCACCTATGCCGGCGAACGCGGTATCGGCCTGCTTGCAGCCTGTGACGAACTCGGTCTCCAGACCGTGCTGCCGGAAGCCGCGGTCGGGCGGCTCCGTGAGTTTGCTGACTGGCTGGCGCAGGTGCGACGGCGGGCGCAGGGTGACGATCCGATCGACGCGATCCGCGGTATGCTCACCGATATCGATTACGAAGGCTGGCTGCACCAGAACGCCTCCGCCCCGGCCGTTGCCGAGCGCCGCTTCGCCAACGTACTGGCACTGGTGGAAGGTCTTCAGAAGA
The DNA here is from genome assembly GCA_029265075.1 of Gammaproteobacteria bacterium. Taxonomy (GTDB): domain Bacteria; phylum Pseudomonadota; class Gammaproteobacteria; order Pseudomonadales; family CAMLJR01; genus CAMLJR01. The sequence goes on from JAJUJZ010000125.1 coordinate 4,463, forward strand.
CGCTGGAGCGGGACGACGCCAGCGAACGCGACAGCACGGGCAACGACAACGGCATCGAGGCGGCAATTGCCAGACTGGTGCTGCGCGACCTGATGGAGCGTCAGGAAGAGGAAGACGACAGCGCCGACAAGGTGCAGCTGATGACGCTGCACGCCTCCAAGGGGCTGGAGTTTCCGCACGTCTACATCATCGGCCTGGAAGAAGATCTGCTGCCGCATCGCAACAGCATCGACACCGACAACATCGAAGAGGAACGCCGTCTCTGCTATGTCGGTATCACCCGCGCGCGCCAGACGCTGACCCTCACCTATTGCTCCCGCCGCAAACAGTACGGTGAGATGCAGGCCTGTGAGCCCAGCCGCTTTCTGGCAGAGCTGCCGGAGGACGATCTGGAGTGGGAAGGGCGGACAGGTACCGATCCCGCCGCCAGCAAAACCCGCGCCCAGGAGACGCTGGCTGGGCTGCGCAACCTGTTTGATTAGCCGTTAACGGGCATCGGCCTGCTGACTCAGCAGCGCAATCAGCGTTGTACGATCCTGTTGAGGCTGCTCATGCTGAAGGCGGACGGCAAGCTCCAGAGCCGCATAGAGCAGCAGGGATTCGGTATCCGCCCTCGCCCGCACTGCAAAGCACAAGCTCCATCATGATCATTCGCTTGAGCTGGGTGGTGACGGCGAAAACCCCGACTACCACCAGAACTACTGAAATAACCAGCCTTCCGCAGCGACCTGTGTCCGCCTTGTGGTCGGTATTCCGACTTCCTGTCGGATCGCGTTCGGGAGCTTAATTCTGCCCGCGAAACGCGGTCAAACGAAGTCCGTTATATGGGACGCTCTTCACCTTTGGAGACTCTGCGATGGAATGGATTGCCCAGCCAGAAGCCTGGATCGCTCTCGCCACCCTCACTGCGCTCGAAATCGTCCTCGGCATCGACAACATCATCTTCATTTCAATTCTGGTGGGGCGGCTGCGGCCGGAGCAGCGCCGGGCGGCGCGCCTCATCGGGCTGGGGCTGGCGATGGTGATGCGGATTCTGCTGCTGCTGTCGCTGGCGTGGGTGATGGGTCTGACCGAGCCGCTGTTCTCGATTCTCGATTACGAGGTGTCAGGGCGCGACCTGATTCTGCTGGGCGGTGGTCTGTTCCTGCTGGGCAAGAGCACCCATGAGATTCACAACAGCCTGGAAGGCAGCGACGATCACTCGGCCACCCGCGCAACAGCGAGCTTCGCGGGCACGCTGCTGCAGATCGCCATCATCGATATCGTGTTTTCGCTGGACTCGGTCATCACCGCTGTGGGCATGGCCAATCACATTCCGGTCATGATCATTGCGATTGTGCTGGCCGTGCTGGTAATGATGGTCGCGGCCGGCTCGATCAGCTGCTTCGTGGACGCACACCCCACCATCAAGATGCTGGCCCTCAGCTTCCTTATTCTCGTGGGGTTTGCGCTGATGGGAGAGGGCCTGGGCCTGCACATTCCCAAGGGATACATCTACTTCGCCATGGCTTTCTCGCTGGGCGTGGAGATGCTCAACATCCGCATGCGGAAAAAGCGCGGCGGTCGTGCGCCCGTCAGGCTGCACACCCCGACGCTGCCGGCCGATCAGGCTTCGCGCTGACGCGAAACAGATGCACAGAACAACGAGGTACCGGGCGGAAACCCGTTAGCAACAGGATCGCTGTCACCGGGTGACAGCGGCGACCAGCAGAGAGAAATGCAGTGCGCAGGAAGCACGGGCCCCGGCGGCTGCCGGGGCGGACAGATTTACTTGCTGTTTTCCAGCATGTAATCGACGGCTGCGATCACTTCGTCCTGCGAACAGTTCATGCAGGCGCCCATGGCAGGCAT
>JAJUJZ010000079.1 GCA_029265075.1 Gammaproteobacteria bacterium
ATGGATGGTGCCAGCAAGTTTGTGCGAGGGGACGCTGTCGCCGGCATCCTCATCATGATCGTCACGCTGGTCGGTGGCTTCGTCATCGGCATGGTGCAGCACGGTCTCAGCTTTGCCGAAGCGACCGAGATTTACTCGCTGCTGACCATCGGCGACGGTCTGGTGGCGCAGATTCCTTCGCTCCTGCTGTCAGTGGCAGCGGCCATGATGGTGACGCGCGTATCGAGTGCCAAGGACATGGGCGAGCAGGTGCGCTCGCAGATGTTCGACTCACCCAAGGCGCTTGCTGTCAGCGCCGGCATTCTGGGTCTGATGGGGCTGGTACCTGGCATGCCGCACATGGCCTTTCTGGCGCTGGCGGCACTGGCCGGCGGTGGTGCCTGGCTGATCACCCGACGGAAAGCAGAGTCCGCTGTCGAGCAGCAGCGTCAGCACGTGCAGCAGACGGCGGTCGCACAGCAGCAGGCCGCTGCGCCGGAAACGCCGGAACTGGGCTGGGACGACGTCCAGCCCGTCGATGCCATCGGCCTCGAAGTCGGCTACCGGCTCATTCCAATGGTCGACAAGTCGCAGGGTGGTGAGCTGCTGGGCCGCATCAAGGGCATTCGCAAGCGGCTGTCGCAGGACATCGGCTTCCTGATTCCGTCGGTTCATATACGCGACAACCTGGAGCTGCGGCCCAATGCCTATCGCATCTCCATCACGGGCGTGACAGCCGGCGAGGGCGAGATTCATCCGGATCGGGAGCTGGCGATCAATCCCGGACAGGTGTTCGGTGAAATCGACGGCATTGCCACCCACGATCCGGCGTTTGGCCTCGACGCCGTCTGGATCGATCCCAGCCTGCGCGATCAGGCGCAGAGCCTCGGTTATACGGTGGTAGATGCCAGTACCGTGGTGGCTACCCACCTCAATCAGCTGCTCACCCGGCACCTGCATGAGCTGCTCGGTTTCGACGAAGTGCAGAATCTGCTGGAAGTGCTGGCACGGCAGTCGCCCAAGCTGGTTGAGGAGCTGGTGCCGGGTACCGTAACGCTCAACACATTGCTGGTGGTGCTGCGGAATTTGCTGCAGGAGAAGGTGCCGATCCGCGATATGCGAAGCATTGCCGGCGCGCTGGCGGGCAGCAAGAGTCAAGATCCCGCCGTTCTGACAGCGGCGGCGCGGGCCGCGCTGAACCGCATCATTGTTCAGAAAATCTTCGGAAATACAACGACTTTGCCGGTTATGACGCTGGCCCCGTCGATGGAACAGTTGTTGCTAAAGAGTCTTCAGCAGGCGCAGCAGAGCGGTAATTCCGACGATATCGTGCTGGAGCCGGGCCTGGCGGAGCGACTGCAGAGCGCCATCCGCGAGGCGGCGCAGAAACAGGAAATGGCCGGCAAACCGGCTGTGCTGCTGGTATCGGCGCCGCTGCGTGCGGTCATGGCGCGCTTCTGCCGCTATGTCAGCAGTGAGATTCACGTTCTGGCCTATACCGAAGTGCCGGACGACAAACAGGTCACCATTGAAGCGTCGATTGGCTGACGCAATTGCAGGGCAAGGCGATGAAAAACTTTGTGGCTCCAGATATGCGCACGGCGCTCAAGATGGTTCGCGAAGCATTGGGTGCCGATGCAGTGATTCTGGCCAACCGCCGTATACCCGGCGGCATCGAACTGCTGGCGACGAACGAGCCGGTGGAAATGCCGCCGCCAGCGCCGCGCGCTGTGGCTGCGGCCAGCCTTGTAGCAGGCGCCGCTACCCCCGGGCCGGCGGCAGCCACTGCTGCAGTCCCGAAAACGGCAGTGGCTGGTGTCGCTGCTGCAGCCCGCAGCGCAGCTTTTCCGGATATGGAGCCGCAGTCAGAGCGGCGCAGTGATGCTGGCTGGTGGCAGATGCAGCAGGAACTGCGCTCCATGCGGGATCTCATCGAGCAGCAGCTGGCGGGCTTCGCCTGGCAGCAGTTCCGCACCAGGCAGCCCGCGGAAGCTGCCATGTGGCGCCGCCTGCAACGACTCGGCTTGCAGCCGGCAGTAATGCGGGAACTGCTGGCCGAGTACGACAGCAGCGCCCGCGCCGCCACCGCCTGGCAACAGCTGATGAGCCGGCTGACAGCACGCTTGCCGATCACTGGGGTGGATCCGGTGGCAGCGGGCGGTGCGTATGCCCTGATTGGCCCGACGGGAGCCGGCAAAAGCACCACCATCGCCAAGCTGGCGGCGCGCCATGTGCTGGCCCATGGCCACGAAGATATCGGGCTGGTCACGCTGGATAACTACCGCATCGGCGCGCACGAACAGTTACGCACGCTGGCGCGCATCCTCAATGTGCCCCTGAAAGTGGCGACACCCGCCGATCTGCCATCGGTGCTGTACGAGCTGCGCCACTGCCGGCTGGTCCTGATCGATACCGCCGGTCTGCACGGCAACTCCCGGGAACTGCAGCAGCAGCTGGATGCGCTCGATGCACTGGGTGATCGCATCCAGTGTCTGCAGGTGCTGGCCGCCAATGCGCAGCAGCAGGTGCTGAAAAGTGCGCATCGGGTCTATCAGACCAGCAATCTGGCCGGCTGTGTACTCACCAAGATCGACGAGGCGGGCACGCTCGGTGAGGTGCTCAGTCTGCTGATCCAGAGCCGCACACCGCTGCTTTACACCACCGATGGTCAGGCCATTCCCAACGATCTGGCGGTCGCTGCCGCCAAGCCGCTGGTGGCGCGCACGATCGAGCTGGCCAAGCAGGTGGAATGCGACGAGGAGCAGCTGGCGACGCTGTTTGGTATGCAACAGCGCAGCATGGATGCAGCCCGGTCAGCGTGACCAAAGGGCCGGTCAGAAGCGCGAGCGAACCGTGAGGTCCGTCCCAAAATCAGCGCCTGACGGTCGGGAAAGGCTACAATTAGCGCCACTTGTCTGGATGGCGCTGCCATTGCAGGTACTTGAGTCTTGGAAATGATGTCGACGAGTTTTGGGGAGCTGGCACTGCTATGAGCAGACACCCGGTGCAGGTCATCGCAGTCACCGGCGGCAAGGGCGGTGTAGGCAAGACCACTGTATCTATCAACCTCGCCGTGGCGCTGGCTGCCATGGGGCGGCGCGTGGCATTGCTGGACGCCGATCTCGGTCTGGCCAATATCGATGTGCTGCTCGGCCTCAAAGCTACCCATACGCTGGAAGACGTGCTGGCGGGCGAGGTCACCCTGCGCGACGTTTTACTGACGGGGCCTGGTGGCATCCGCATTATTCCCGCCTCGTCCGGCACGCAGCGTATGGCGCAGCTGAGCCAGCAGGAGCATGCCGGTCTGATTCACGCCTTCAGCGACATCGGCGAACAGATCGATGTCCTGATCGTGGATACGGCCGCCGGTATCGCCGATTCGGTGGTCAGCTTCGTGCGCGCGGCGCAGGAAGTGCTGGTGGTGGTGTGCGATGAGCCGTCGTCCATCACCGATGCCTATGCCCTGATCAAGCTGCTGCACCGCGACTTCGGGCTGTTCCGCTTCCGGGTGCTGGCCAACATGTGCCGCACACCGCAGGAGGGACAGCTGCTGTTCCGCAAACTCACGCAGGTTACCGAGCGTTTTCTGGAGGACGTGGCACTGCAGTATGTAGGCGCCATTCCGTTCGACGAGGCAATGCGCAAGGCGATTCAGAGGCAGAAGGCTGTCGTGGAAGCAGCACCGCGCTCGCGCGCAGCCCAGGCGTTCAAAGCTCTGGCCGAAAAGTGCGACCGCTGGCCGCTGCCGAGCACACCGCGTGGTCATCTCGAGTTCTTCATCGAACGGCTCGTCCAGCAGGACGCGGCGGGCTGAGGGCGGGGCAACATTATGGCGGTATTGGATCGACTGGCGATGTACGGCTGCGCCCGGGAGGATGAGGGCACCCAGCTGGTGGAGCGTTACGCGCCGCTGGTCAAGCGCATCGCCCTGCACCTGATGGCGCGCCTGCCGGCCAGCGTCCAGCTGGAAGATCTGATGCAGGCCGGTGTCGTGGGTCTGCTTGAGGCCTCCCGCAATTACGACGGTGGCAAGGGTGCCAGCTTCGAAACGTATGCGGGCATCCGTATCCGCGGCGCCATGATCGATGAAGTGCGGCGCGGCGACTGGGTACCACGTTCCGTGCATCGCAAGGGAAGGGAGCTGCAGGACGCCATGGTCCGGCTCGGCAAGCGCCTCGGGCGCGACCCGACCGATCAGGAAGTGGCCACCGAGCTGGGCATATCGCTCGACGAATATCACGCCATCGCCCGCGACTGTCTCGGCAGCAAGCTGTTCAGCCTCGATGAGCTGGGTCATGACGACGACGGCCCCGATGACTTTCTGCCGAGTAACGGACCGTCGCCCGAGCAGGATGTCCAGCACGAGGCGCTGCGCCAGCAGCTGGCCCAGGCGATCGCGTCGTTGCCGGAGCGGGAGCGACTGGTACTGGCGCTCTATTACAATGACGAACTCAACCTGAAAGAGATCGGGCTGGTGCTCGGAGTCAGCGAGTCGCGGGTGAGCCAGATCCACAGCCAGGCCGCGTTGCGGCTGCGCAGCCGCCTGGATGGCTGGAGCCCTCGTGACCTTGGGTATTGAATTGCACCGCCGGTGCCTCAAGTTTTGCCGCCTTTGGTAGCTAACCTCGGATAGACTTCCGCCCCGGATGGCAGAGTGCGACGCGCAGCGTATCGCCGCCGTTATTGTCGATTTTTTGCGCAGTTGCTGCGAATGGCGGTCGCACTGGCTAGTCTCCAATCAGCTACTAGACTGAGCAGTGTGTCCGCCGCGGGGGACGCCCCGGATATGGTTAGGAGGTAGTTTTGGACAAGAACATGAAGATCCTCATCGTCGACGACTTTTCGACGATGCGGCGCATTATCAAAAATCTGCTGCGCGACCTCGGGTTTACCAATACTGCGGAAGCCGACGACGGGCATACGGCGCTGCCGATGCTGCAGAACGGCAACTTCGATTTTCTCATCACCGACTGGAACATGCCGACGATGACGGGAATTGATTTGCTGCGTGCCGTGCGGGCCGATGCCAAGCTCAAGTCGCTGCCGGTGCTGATGGTGACCGCCGAAGCCAAGCGCGACCAGATCATTGAAGCGGCTCAGGCCGGGGTCAACGGCTATGTCGTCAAGCCCTTCACTGCCGCGGTACTTAAGGAGAAGATCGACAAGATCTTCGAGCGCGTTAACGCCAGCCAATAATCACCCGGAGCACATATCATGCTGGGCGCAGAGAACGCCGGCCACCGGGAACTACTGGCCGATCTGAAGGACCGCGCGCAGGCGCTGGTCGAGAAGCTCGAAGGAGGCGACATTCCCGGCGCCACTGAGCTTATTCGCCATATCAATGAAATGCGTGATCGCAGCATCTACCAGGAGGTCGGCAAGCTGACCCGGGCGCTGCATCAGGCCATCGTCGACTTCGAAATCGATACCGCCAAAGCGGCTGGTGCCGAGGCGGAAAAAATGTCGAAGATGGCCAACGCGCAGGAGCGTCTCGATTACGTCATTAATCTCACCGAGAAAGCGGCCGATAAAACCATGGACATGGTGGAGGAGGGGATTCCCGTCGCCGCCCGTCTGGGTGAAACCGCCCGCGAGCTGCATCAGGACTGGCAGCGGCTGATACGGCGAGAGATGAATCCTGAGGAATTCCGGCAGCTTTATCACCGGATCGATGCCTTTCTCGCCTCTGCGAGCGAAGACTCCGCGGGGCTGAGCAACAATTTCAATGAGATCCTGATGGCGCAGGATTTCCAGGATCTCTCTGGCCAGGTGATTCGCAAGGTCATCACGCTGGTGCAGGAGGTCGAGGTCCAGCTGGTAAACCTGATGCGCATGGCGAGTCAGGTTGAAGACATTACCGGCATCGTGCGCCCGATCGACCGCACTGCGCCCCGGGGTCCGGATATCAGCCCCGAAGGGCCGCAGATCAAGCCCGAGACCCGGGTCGATGTGGTGTCCGGCCAGGATGATGTCGACGAGCTGCTGTCGAGCCTGGGCTTCTGAGTTCAGCCTGCAGGTGGGTTGTGGCCAGCGGTAGTGGGCGCAAATCGGGCAGGGCCAAGTCTGCGAGGAGTATTGAATGAGTTTTGGTGAAGACGAAGAGATTCTTCAGGACTTTCTCGTCGAAGCGGGAGAAATCCTCGAACAGCTCTCCGAGCAGTTGGTAGATCTGGAACAGCGGCCGGAGGATCGCGATCTTCTGAACGCGATTTTCCGTGGCTTCCACACGGTCAAGGGCGGCGCCGGCTTTCTGCAGCTGACGCCACTGGTCGAGCTGTGTCACATCACCGAAAACCTGTTCGACATGCTCCGCAACGGCCAGCGTGACGTCGACGCGGCGCTGATGGACGTGGTGCTGCAGGCGCTGGACGCCGTCAACGCCATGTTCAGCGAAGTCAAGGGCGGATCCCAGCCGACGCCGGCGGATCCCGGTCTGCTGGCCCAGCTCGAAGCGCTGGTGCACGGCGAAGCCGTCGCTGCTGATGACCCCGCTGAGACGGCGGCGCCTGCTGCGGCTCCGGCTGCGCCGGCCAGCGGCGATATCACCGATTCCGAGTTTGAACAGTTCCTCGATGCGCTGGCGCCGGCCGCGCCGAACGGTGACGCGGCTGCCGGCGACGACGACACCATCACCGACGACGAGTTTGAAGCGCTGCTCGACCAGATCCAGGGCAGCCGCAATGCGGAGTCGGCTCCGGCTGGAGACGCAGCGGGTGACAGCGACGAGATCACCGAGGAGGAGTTCGAAGCGCTGCTGGATCAGATCCACGGCAAGCCGGGTGGCGCGGTCACGGCGGCCAATGACACGCCACCTGCTGCTGGTGACGGTGATGATCTGATCACCGATGACGAGTTTGAAGCGTTGCTGGATCAGCTGCATGGCAAGGGTGCTGCACCAGCGGCCGGGGAGCCGGCTTCGCCAGCGGTGCCAGAACCGCCTGCCGCCGCAGCCCCCGCGAAGACAGCGCAGACCTCCCCGCAGCCAGCCGCCAGAGCGGAGCCGAAGCGCGACGCACGGCCAGCCGCGACGGCCGATGCACCCGTGGCTGAAACCACCGTGCGCGTGGATACCCAGCGGCTCGACGACATCATGAACATGGTTGGCGAGCTGGTGCTGGTGCGCAACCGGCTGGTGCGGCTGGGCAGCCAGAGCGGCAACGAGGATATGGCCAAGGCGGTTGCCAACCTCGATGTGGTGACGGCAGATCTGCAGAGCGCGGTCATGAAGACCCGCATGCAGCCGATCAAGAAGGTGTTCGGGCGGTTCCCGCGCGTGGTGCGCGATCTCGCCCGCAGCCTCAGCAAGGAAGTGACGCTGGAGCTGCAGGGCGAGGAGACGGATCTCGACAAGAACCTGGTCGAGGCGCTGGCCGATCCGCTGGTGCACCTGGTACGCAATGCGGTCGACCACGGCATTGAGACTCCGGAAAAACGGGTGGCCGCTGGCAAGCCACGGGCCGGCCGCATCGTGCTGTCCGCGGCGCAGGAAGGTGATCACATTCTGCTCTCCATCACTGACGATGGCGCCGGTATGGACGCCGAGGTGCTGCGCCGCAAGGCGATCGAGAAGGGCCTGTATGATGCCGATACGGCTGCGCGCCTGACCGACAGCGAGTGCTACAACATCATTTTCCTGCCCGGTTTCTCCACCAAGGCACAGATTTCTGATGTGTCCGGCCGCGGTGTGGGCATGGATGTGGTCAAGACGAAGATCACGCAGCTCAATGGCTCGGTGGAGATCCAGTCGAAACTGGGCGAAGGCACCCAGCTGGTCATCAAGGTGCCGCTGACGCTGGCAATCATGCCCACGCTGATGGTGATGCTGGGCGAGCAGACGTTCGCGCTGCCGCTGGTCAACGTCAGCGAGATTTTTCATATGGACCTCAGTCGCACGCATGTAGTGGATGGCCGGGAGGTCATCACCATTCGTGAGAAGGCGATTCCACTGTTCTACCTGAAGAACTGGCTGGTGCAGGGTGCCCAGCATGAGAGACCGCCGCGTTATGCCCACGTCGTCATCGTAACGGTCGGGGCAAAGCGGGTCGGGTTCGTGGTGGATCAGCTGATCGGCCAGGAGGAGGTGGTCATCAAACCGCTGGGCAAGATGCTGCAGGGCACGCCCGGCATGGCAGGCGCGACCATCACTGGCGATGGCCGCATGGCGTTGATTCTGGACGTGCCTGGGATGCTGAACCGCTACGCCGCCTGAGGTTGTTCCTTGTTCCGATACCCGCGCTGATGGCAGCGGGTATCTGCTGAAGAGAGATGAGATGGCGGTATCGGTCCTGATTGTCGACGATTCCAGCTTCTTCCGTCGCCGCATGACGGAAATGATTGAGCAGAGCCCGGGCCTTGAGGTTGCCGGCTGCGCGGCTAACGGCCTTGAAGGCGTTCAGATGGCGATCGAGCTCAAGCCCGACGTCATCACGATGGACTACGAGATGCCGAAAATGGACGGCATCACGGCGGTGCGCGAGATCATGGCGCGGCAGCCGACTCCCATCCTGATGTTCTCCTCGCTGACCTACGAAGGCGCCCGCGTGACGCTGGAAGCACTGGAGGCGGGCGCCGTCGATTATCTGCCGAAGAACTTCGACGATATCTCGCGCAGTTCAGCCGAGTTGCGCCGCATGCTGGCCGAGCGGCTGCTGACGCTGGCCCGTTCCAGACGGCGCACCACAGCGCCAGTGGTGCCGATGCCGCCGCGCCTGGTACCGTCGCCGGCCAGTCGCTCGGCTGCGGCGGCGCCTGCCGTACCGGCCACACCGCTGCGGCAGCGCAGCACGGATACCCTCAAACCGTTGCGCCGGTTCGGGCTGGTCGCGATCGGCACTTCGACGGGTGGCCCGGTAGCGCTGCAGTCGGTGCTGAGCCAGCTGCCCGCCTCATTCCCGGCGCCGCTGGTGCTCGTGCAGCACATGCCGGCAACCTTTACGTCAGCGTTTGCCGAGCGCCTCAATTCACTCTGCAAGATCGAAGTCCGGGAAGCGCAGGACGGGGATGTGCTGCGGCCAGGACTGGCGCTGCTGGCCCCCGGCGGCAAGCAGATGATGATCAGCCGCGGCGGCAAGATCCGCATCATCCCCGGCGACGAGCGGCTCAACTACAAGCCCTGTGTTGACGTCACCTTCGCCTCGGCGGCCAATGTGTTCCAGGATCAGGCGCTGGCCATTGTCCTCACCGGCATGGGGACGGATGGCAGCGAAGGGGCGCGGCTGCTGAAGCAGCACGGCGGCACTGTCTGGGCGCAGGACGAAGCCACGTCGGTCATCTACGGGATGCCGATGGCGGTCGCGCGGGCCGGGCTTGCCGATGACATTCTGCCGCTGACCCTGATCGGGCAGCGGCTGTCGACGATGAGGTGACACCGTGCGCCCCATCGATACGCTCAGCATCGTCGGCATCCTGATCGGAGCGGTGGCCATTCTCGGCGGCAATGCGCTGGAAGGTGGTCACGTCTCTGCCCTGGTCAACGGTCCGGCGGCCCTGATCGTGGTGGGGGGTACCGTGGGCGCGGCAGCACTGCAGACGCCGCTGCCCCAGATGAAACTGGCGCTGCAGCGACTCGGCTGGATCTTCATGCCGCCGCCGCTCGACTTCAAAGGGGGCATCGCCAAGATCGTGCGCTGGTCGAATGCCGCGCGCAAGGAAGGACTGCTGGGACTGGAAGCAATTGCCGATGCCGAACCCGACCCTTTCACACGCAAGGCGTTGCAGCTGCTGGTGGATGGCAACGAGCCGGAAGCGATCCGCACCGTGATGGAGATGGAGTCGGATCTGCGTGAGCAGCGCGAACTGGAAGCGGCCCGCTTCTATGAATCGATGGGCGGTTATTCCCCCACCATCGGCATCATCGGCGCAGTAATGGGACTGATTCATGTGATGGGTAACCTTGCCGACCCTTCCAGGCTGGGCCCGGGGATTGCGGTTGCCTTCGTCGCCACCATCTATGGCGTTGCGCTGGCCAACCTGTTCCTGCTGCCGGTGGCCAGCAAGCTCAAAAGCCGCGCGCGCGCCGAGGCGCGGCTGCGTGACATGATGACAGAAGGCATCGTTTCCATCGCCGACGGCGAGAATCCCCGTGCGATTGAACTCAAGCTGACCGGCTTTGCCGATCAGCCCTGACCATTGACCGGAGGCCCGGCACAGTGGCCCGACGCAGACCACCCGAAGACCCCGTCAACCACGAACGCTGGCTCGTTTCCTACGCTGACTTCATTACGCTGCTGTTTGCCTTTTTCGTGGTGATGTACGCGATTTCGCAGGTCAACGAAGAGAAGTACCGGGTGCTGTCGGACACGCTGACGGAGACCTTTTCGCGGGCCGCCATCGTCCAGCCGCCGGCGACCGGAGTGGCAGCGCCGAGTGATGGCCTGCCGCTGCCGATCGAACTGCCGGTCGCACGCACCGGCAGCGGTGAAGGCGATGCCCGCAGTGCACTGCCGCCGGAGTTGCTGCGGGTCAGCGAGCGCATCGAGCAGGAACTGTCGACTCTGCTTGACCAGCGGCTGATCACCCTGCGCGGCAACCAGGAATGGCTGGAGATTGAACTCAGTTCATCCCTGCTGTTTGCCAGCGGCTCGGCGGATCTCAATAACGACGCCCTGATCCTGCTGGGGCAGATCGCCGCCATTCTGCGGGGACAGGGCTTTGCGGTGCGGGTCGAGGGCTTCACGGACAATGTGCCGATCGGCAATGCTCCGTTCCAGTCGAACTGGGCGTTGTCGGCGGCGCGTGCCACGTCCGTGGTGGAGCTCTTCATCGAGGAGGGGTTCGCCCCGTTCCAGCTGATGGCAGCAGGCTATGGAGAATTTCAGCCAATTGCCGATAACCACACTGAAGAAGGGCGCGCCCGCAATCGCCGGGTGGTGCTGATGGTGGCCCGTGACGGACGGCTGCGGCCGGCATTGCCAGTGATTCAGGCGGCGCCAGCGGAACCCTCAGAAGACCAGCCGTCAGCCTCCTGAGCGCTGGCGGCAACGCGCTCATCAAGGCTGAACAGGCGCTGACAGTGCAGGGATGTTCGCAACTTCATGCCGTTGGCAGAACTATCACGGCATTCGGATCGGACCAAGAGAAGAAACAGCGTGCAGATCTGGACCATTGCCAATCAGAAAGGCGGTGTCGGCAAGACCACCACGGTGGTGGCGCTGGCGGGCCTGCTGACGGCGCGCAAGCAGCGCGTGCTGCTGGTCGACCTCGATCCGCACGGCTCGCTGACAAGCTATTTCGGTTACAACCCCGATCGCATCGACCGTGGCACGCTGGACCTGTTTGGCGAAACGCTGCCGGAGCGGGATTCACTGCAGGCGCTGCTGCGGCCAGCGGGCGACAGTGGTATTCAGTTGCTCGGCGCCAGTCCCGCACTGGCCACGATCGAACGCCGCAGTGTGGGTGAAGGCATGGGACGGCGCGTGGCACGCGCGCTGGCGGCACTGGCTGACCAGTTCGACTATGCGCTGATCGATACGCCGCCGGTGCTGGGGGCGCTGATGATCAATGCGCTGGCTGCCAGTGATCGTCTGCTGATCCCGACGCAGACAGAGTTCCTGGCGATGAAGGGGCTGGAGCGGATGGTGCGTACGCTGGCGATGGTCGAACGGTCGTTGCAGCAGGATCTGCGCTGGCTGATCGTGCCCACCCTCTTTGATCGTCGCACCCAGGCCTGTGTCGCCAGTCTGCGCGCGCTGCGGATCGATTATGCAGAGCGGATCTGGCCGGCGGCGATACCGATCGACACCCGCTTCCGGGACGCCAGCCGCGCCGGCATGCTGCCCCATCAGTATGACGCCAGAAGTCGCGGCGTGCAGGCCTACGCAGCGTTGCTGAAACAGCTGCTCGCCAGTGACGACCAGCGACTGCGGGCGTGATGCCATGAGTAAACCGATGCCGCCGCCCAGTAACAGCGATCTCACCCTGCAGCAGTACCTGGACTCGCTGCTGGCAGAGCCGGCCGCACCGGCGGTACGGCCCAGCGCGGAGCCGCCGCTGCCCATTCGGCGGCCACTGCCGCCAGTGGCGGCGCCGGAGGCTGAGCCCGAGCTGTCGCGGCTGGCGTCTGTCAACAATGTGGTAACGCTGGCGCCAGCCCGCACGGTGGTGACAACCGATGCGGTAACCGCCGGGACTGCGGTGCCAGCAGAGGCGGCGTCGCCGCCAGTGGCGGAGGCAGAAGCGCCCGCGCAGCGGGGCCCCGCCGAGTGGCAGAACGGACGTCCTTCATGGGCGCAGGATCCGTTCGAGGTCTTACTGTTC
>JAJUJZ010000113.1 GCA_029265075.1 Gammaproteobacteria bacterium
CGCAATCTGATCTGCGCCTGCCCGCCGATGGCGAGCTACGACGAGGAGCTGATCAATGAGTGACACTTCCACTTCCGGCGAACTGCGGCGCACCGCACTGTACGATTTTCATCAGCGCCACGGCGCGCGGCTGGTTCCGTTTGCCGGCTACGAGCTGCCGGTACAGTACGCCGGCGGCATCATCAGCGAGCATCTGCATACGCGCTCGCAGGCCGGCCTGTTCGACGTCTCCCATATGGGACAAATACGGGTCGAAGGCGCTGACGCTGCCAGCGCGCTGGAATCGCTCACTCCCGCCGACATCCTCTGCCTCGCTCCCGGCCGCCAGCGTTATGCCCTGCTCACGAACGAAGCAGGCGGTATTGTCGACGACATCATGGTAATTAACACTGGCAATGCATTACTGCTGGTCGTAAACGCTGCCTGCAAGGAGCGTGATCTGCAGCATCTGCAGGACAGGATCGGCGCTCGCTGCGGGATTACTCCTCTCTTCGAAGAGCGCGCGCTGCTCGCCCTGCAGGGCCCTGCCGCTGTCGAGGTGCTCGGCAAGCTCGCGCCGGCTGTACATGAATCGCGTTTCATGGAGTGGCGGCGCATCGACCTGGCGGGTGTGGAATGCTGGATCAGCCGCACGGGCTATACGGGCGAAGACGGGTTTGAAATATCAATACCCTCCGCTGACGCTGTGCGCCTGGCTGAACGGCTGGCCAGCGACCCCGCCGTGCAGCCGGTCGGACTCGGCGCCCGCGATTCGCTGCGACTGGAAGCCGGCCTCTCGCTCTACGGGCAGGATATCGACGAGACCACCACGCCCGTGCCTGCCGGTCTGGGATGGACCATCGGCAAACCGCGTCGCCGCGACGGCGAACGTGCAGGTGGTTTCCCGGGGGCGGCGCGCATTCTGGAAGAGCTGGAGGCGTCCCGACCGGAGCAAACACTGGTCGGCCTGCTCCCCGATGGCAAAGCCCCGGTGCGCGCAGGTGCCGCGGTGATGGATGCAGCAGGCAACACAGTCGGCAGAATCTCCAGCGGCGGTTTCAGCCCATCGCTGAACCGACCTGTTGCGATGGGATATGTCGCGACCGCCGCCCGTACCGCCGGCGGGCTGTTTGCCGAAGTCCGCAACCGCCGTATATCGCTGCAGCTGACTGCCCGCCCCTTTGTGCCGCACCGTTACGTACGGTGACATTACTGCGCGGGAGCCTGGCTGCTGGGGAACCCCGGCCTTGCTGGATCGGTTCGCCGGCGAGGCCGGCTCCTGCGGGAGTGGCCTCACGCGCTGTGCAGCATTTTTAACCGCTTGCGTGCCACTTTCAGGGGCGCCTCCCTGGCGGCTTCGGCGTGCGGTACCGCGCGCTCCGCTGTCGCTGCAGCAAAATTCCGCCCCAACAGTTTTCGCAGTGCAACGTAGAACGCCGGCGTCATCACCAGACCAAAGAAGGTGACGCCGATCATTCCACTGAATACCGTGATGCCCATGGCGTTGCGCACCTCACTGCCCGCGCCAGAGGCGAGCACCAGCGGTACCACCCCGGCGATAAAAGCGACCGAGGTCATCACGATCGGGCGCAGGCGAAGACGGCTCGCTTCCAGTGCGGCCTCGACAATCCCCCGTCCCTGCTTTTCGAGATCGCGAGCGAACTCGACGATAAGAATGGCGTTTTTGCACGCAATCCCCATCAGCACCACCAGCCCGACCTGCACGAACAGGTTGTTATCCCCCCCGGTCAGCCAGACACCAAACAGTGCTGCCAGCAGACACATCGGCACTATCAGCACGATGGCGAGCGGCAGTATCCAGCTCTCATAGAGTGCGGCGAGCACCAAAAACACCAGCAATACCGACAGCGGAAATACCACCGCGGCCGCATTGCCCTGGTTGACCTGCTCGAAGCTGAGATCAGTCCACGCCAGCGCCATCCCCGGCGGCAGCGTCTCCTCAGCAATACTGGCAACCATCGCCAGCGCCTCAGCAGAGGAGACCACTGATGGGTCGGACTGGCCGATCAGATCCGCCGCCGGATAGCCATTGTAGCGAATTACCGGATCTGGCCCGTAACTCTCGCGCAGGCTGACCATGGTACTGAGCGGCACCATCACACCACGGCTGTTGGTGACGTAGAGATGGCTGAGGTCGGCCGGATCATCACGGAACGGCGCGTCCGCCTGTGCCACCACCCGGAACGTGCGTCCGAACAGATTGAAGTCATTGATGTACTGGGAGCCAAAGTAGAGCTGCAGGGTGGTGAACAGATCATTCAGCGGCACGCCCTGGATTCTCGCCCTGGCCCGATCCACCTCCGCGTCCAGCTGCGGTACGTTGGCCTGGTAGGAGCTGAAGGGCCAGTACATGCCCTGCTGTTGCGACACCGCCATGGCGAGCGCATCAGTCGCCCGCTGCAGTTCGCCATAGCCGCTCGCGCGCCGATCCGTCACGTAGAGAGAATAGCCGGAGCCCGCTCCCAGGCCGAACACAGGCGGCGGCATGAAGGTCACCGCGAAACCCTCTTTGATCGTACCGAGCCTGTTATTAAGGTCGGCCGCGATCTCCTCTGCCGAGCGCGCGCGCTCGGCAAAATCCTCAAACAGAATAAACACGGTGCCGACATTGGGCGTATTGGTCCCCTGCAGTGCGTTGTAACCAACAAATGCCGCGGCGTGCGCCACCCCATCGGTCGCCATGGCGATATCGCTGACGCGCCGCGCCACTTCCTCGGTGCGATCCAGCGATGCCCCCTCCGGGAGCCGGATATTGCCCACCAGATAGGTCTTGTCTTGTGTAGGAATGAAACCGCCGGGAACCTGATTGAATACGCCGACCGTCGCTGCGAGCAGACCGATGTAGACGGCAAACACCACACCGCGCCGCCCCAGTGAGCGCTTCAGAAACCCTTCATAGCGGTGCGCAGATCCCATAAAAAATCGGTTGAAGGGACGGAAAACCCAGCCAAAAAGCCGCTCGATAATGCGGGCGGGCAGATCCCGTGACTCCGCATGCGGCTTCAGCAAGGCAGCCGCCAGTGCCGGCGACAGCGTCAGCGAGTTCACCGCCGAGATCACCGTCGCGATGGCAATGGTGGTCGCGAACTGACGATAGAATTGACCGGTGATGCCGTCGAGAAAAGCCATCGGCACGAACACGGCGCACAGCACCAGACTGATCGCAACAATCGGCCCGCTCACCTCACGCATCGCCTGATGAGCTGCGGCCAGCGGGACAAGTCCCTGCTCAATATTCCGCTCAACGTTCTCTACCACCACAATGGCGTCATCGACGACGATGCCAATGGCAAGCACCATGGCAAACAGCGTCAGCGTGTTGATGGAGAATCCAAGCATCAGCAGAAAGGCGAAAGTGCCGACCACCGATACCGGCACTGCCAGCAGTGGTATCAATGAGGCGCGCCAGGTCTGCAGGAACAGGATAACTACCAACACTACCAGGACTACCGCCTCCAGCAGTGTCATGATGACGCTCTGGATCGAAGAACTGACGAACACCGTCGGATCATAGGCAACCTCCCACGCCAGCCCTTCAGGGAACTCGGCCTCCAGTTCCGCCATCTTGTCGCGCACCGCCGCCGACACATCGAGCGAATTGGAACCAGGTGCCTGGAAGATCGGCAAGGCGACCGCCTGCCTGCCATTCAGCAGTGCCCGCAGAGAGTCCTGCGCAGCCGCCAGTTCGATCCGTGCCACATCGCTCAGTCGCACCACCCGGCCATCCGCGCCTGCCTTGAGAATGATCTCGCCAAACTCCTCGACCGAAGCGATGCGTCCCTGTGCGTTGATGGAGATCATCAGGTCCGTTTTCTCCGGCATCGGAGTGGCACCGATCTGCCCGGCGGACACCTGGACGTTCTGATCCTGCACGGCCGAGATAATGTCGCGCGCCGAGATTCCCAGCGCTGCAGCGCGCTGCGGATCGATCCAGAGCCGCATCGCATAATCGCCGGCACCAAACAGCCCGGCATCGCCAACGCCCGGAATACGGGCCAGCTCATCGCGAATATGGATCAGCGCGTAATTGCGGATATAGGTGGAGCTGAGCGAGTCGTCGGGTGAGAGCAGATGCACCGCCATCATCAGATTGGGCGACTGTTTCTGAGTAGAAACACCCAGGCGCCGCACATCCTCCGGCAGCCGCGGCAGCGCCTGCGAGACGCGATTCTGAACCTGCACCTGCGCCTGATCCGGGTCGGTTCCCAGAGCGAAGGTCACGGTCACCGCCAGACTGCCATCGCTGCCGGCAACAGATTTCATGTAGATCATATTCTCGACGCCATTGATCGCCTCCTCCAGCGGCGTCGCGACGGTCTCGGAGATGGTCTTCGGGTTGGCGCCGGGATAACTGGCACTGACCAGCACGCTGGGCGGCACCACCTCCGGATACTCGCTGATGGGAAGCAGCGGAATGCTGACCAGCCCGATCACGAAGATAACGATGGAAATGACCGAAGCGAAAATCGGACGGTTGACAAAGAATCTTGAAAAATTCATCGCAGGAACCTCCCTGAGCGCGCCCATTCGCTGGGTTAGCACGCGAACGCAGTGGAATGACTGGAACGTCAGCGGTTATCCGCCAGTCGGGGTAGGTCAGAACCTGGTGAGCGAACCACCAGCCGCGGCGCTACCGCCATCCCAGGCGCGCTGATCCGCTGCAGACCATTCACCACGATCGTGTCACCATCCTGCAGCCCCGCGGTCACTACCCGCGACCCGTTGTGGTGCGGACCGAGCTCCACATAGCGCCGCGCAACGGTCTGATCCTCGTTCACCACCCAGACATAACGCCGCTCCTGATCTGCCAGAATCGCCTTGTCATCAATCAGCAGCAGGTGCTGCGACTCGCCAACGGGCATCTCAACCCGGGCGAACTGTCCCGGTCTGAGCAGATCATCAGCGTTATCAACCAGCGCGCGCAGCTGCAACGTCCCGGTTTGCGGGTCATAGCGATTGTCGATAAAGTCGAGATAGCCCTGTGCAAACTGCTGGGACCCAGCCTGGTTTCGGACGCGGACCGGAATAGTGGCACCGGGTATGGGTGAGGTGATCGCCGCAGCGCCCGACTGGTCGCTCTCGAAATAAACATAGAGCGGGTCGACTGAAACGATATTGGTAAGAACGGTGGTATCCGCCGAGGCCAGGTTGCCCACTGTCACCTGTGCACGCCCGATACGACCACTGATGGGCGCCCTGACACGGGTGTACTGCAGATTCAGCTCGGCGGTGGCGAGCTCGGCTGCTGCAGCATCCATCGCCGCACGCGCTGCCGCAAGCGCGGCTTTTCGCTGGTCCAGCATCTCTCGTGAGATCGCCCGCCGCTCCCAGAGCTGCTCCGCGCGCCGCGCTTCACTGGCTGCCAGTTCAAACTGACTGCGCGCGCGCGCGAGCTCCGCCCTCGCCGCCTGCTGGAGTGCTTGGTAGGGCCGCGGATCGATCTGAAAGAGCATGGCGCCCTCCTCAACGAAATCCCCCTCGACAAACGCGATCTCCTCGATATATCCACTGACACGTGGTCTCAGGTCGACAGCTTCCGGCGCCGCGATTCGGCCGGTGAACGTGCTCCACAGATGTGTTTCCCGGAGCTGAACCTCAACCACATCCACCTCAGGGGCAGGCGGAGGCGCACTGTTTTCCTCACCCTGGGCTTCGCAACCTGCGAGGAACAGCAATGTTGCTGTAATCAGAGCCAACCGGGACAGCTGCCGTAGTGTGATGATCGGCATCTCTCTTCTCCTCTCCATTTGATCCTGCAGCAGCGGGCGGTGATTCGGAGCTGTGTCCGATCTGCAGGTGATGGAGTGAGCGTACGCCGCGGATGCCGGGACACGTTATCGGCTTCCTACAAACCCATTGCCTGATCCTGCAATCGTTATTCGTTGCGGTGCTGTACTAATTGCCTTCGTTTCAAAAAAGCAGCGGAGCAGAGCGGTGCAGAAACACGAGTATGAGCGGACGTTGCACGATCCTGCAGAACCTTTGCCCGATTCTGCAAACCTCTGAGCTTTGCTGGACCCTTGCCCGATCCTATTTATACTCGGAGTCCCTGGCTCGGTATCGACAGAGGATGTGTCATGAATACCTCCCTCAACTCTTCCGTTCGACCCCATCACACTTTGCTGTCGTCCAGACTGGCTCCGGCGTTCGACGTGCCGCTGCCCCAGCCGGATCAGCCCAGGTGCCGCGAGATCGTTGAACTGCTGATGAGCAAGGCGCCGGAAGATGGCATCCATAGCACGTCCATTCCGGGCGTTGAGATATTTCGCAAAGATTCACCGAGCACCTGTATACGCACCATCTATGAACCGGCGCTCTGCCTGGTCGCGCAAGGCAGCAAAACCGTCACGCTCGGCGATAAGGAGGTGCTCTACGGGCCCCTCACCTACATGGTAACAACCGTTGAGCTCCCCATGAGCGGTCAGGTGGTGGAGGCCAGCAGGAGCGAGCCTTATTTGGCGATAAAGATGAGTGTCGACCCGAAGGAGGTTGCCGATGTCGTCCTGACAATGGGGGAAGACCTGCCGGCGAAACCCGACCGCTGCCCCTGTGGTATGAGCAGTGCGCAAGTGGACTATGGCATTCTCGACGCAATGACGCGGCTGGCGCGGCTGCTCGATACCCCGACCGATGCCAGGGTACTGGCGCCGCTGATCAGACGCGAGATCATCTATCGTGCACTCACTGGTGAGATGGGCGCATGGATGCGTCTTTTCGTAAAAGCCGACAGTCATGCACATCGCATCAGCAAGGTGATCGAAGAGCTGAAAATTCGGTTTGCAGAACCACTGCGCGTTGCCGAGCTGGCGGCGCGGGCCAACATGAGCGAGTCTGCGCTTTACCACACCTTTAAAGAGGTGACGCGTATGTCGCCGGTGCAATATCTGAAAAAACTGCGCCTGCACGAGGCCCGGCGCCTGATGCTGACAGAGGGCCTGGAAGCGAGTACGGCGAGCTACAAGGTCGGTTACGAAAGTCCCTCGCATTTCAGTCGGGAGTACAGCCGCATGTTCGGTGCGCCACCGCGGGCAGATGTCATGAAGCTACGAGGCGGCGAACGGAACAGCGCCGCGGCGGTTAGCTGAAGGCTAAACCATCGGAATGCGGCGCGTCCGGCACTGTTAGCCGGCGGCCGCGGCAGCTGCTGGAAAAGGCGCTCACATCATTGACTGCGATACCTTACGCAACTCGTTCGAGTAAGGTCGGCAGTGCTTCCACAACCAGCTCTCCAGATCGGGAGCACCCTGTTTCCGATCTCGCTTTTCCGCCAGGACCGCGCGTCTTTTGACCTGAATGCACTCTTCCAGTGAGGCTCGCGCAGGCGCGCCCGGAACCAACCGCCGAACCGGCCCATTGCTGCTCGCTCTGGGGCCCGACCGCACTGCTGGTGACACCGACTGCAGCGGCTGCTGCTGATGCACATAGGGCAAATTGCCGCGCTCCATCCGCTCGGCGCTGCTTCCCTCGGGCGAATTATCGCTGTAATGGACACGCCCGGCCGCATCCGTCCATTTATAGATTTCCGCGTCGCCGGCAGCACTCCACATGAGCACATTGATGAACAGCAGAAACCGCATGTAACAA